>CP128857.1:1844258-2151635 GCA_030388725.1 Prodigiosinella aquatilis | reverse complement strand
AGTGGCATTACTGAAGAGACATTTCAGGAACTGGAGCGATTGATTGCCGATGCCAAACCAGTCAGCCGCCACCTGCTGGGATTAAACATCAATCTGGACAGTCGGGGCACGACCTATCTGGGGGCCAGCCTCTACAGTGGTGATGAGCTCACCATCTATCCGTATTTCCCGGAAACCATTTCCGTGTCGGGCAATGACGTGAACGGCGCAGCCGTTCATCTCATCGACAGCATCAGTATCAACGTTTGATTTACCATTCCTGATTTCCAACCTTCTCCCACAGCCAGCTTCTGCTGGCTTTTTTTTGCTATGGGTTGTTGTGCCATCGGCATGACTACGCTCACGGCGTGTCCTGACAGCCGCCAACAGGCATTATTGATTTGTTCGATTAGCCAAACATAAACAACTTATTCAGCTGTTTTTCATCGATGTCGCACCACACATCATGTTCAATTACGACGATATGAGAGGACTACATGAGTACGAAATATTTTACCCTGCTGACCAATATCGGTGCAGCGAAACTGGCAAACGCTACCGCGCTGGGTCAGCGTCTTGCTCTCACCCAGATGGCGGTGGGTGACGGTGGCGGGACATTACCCACCCCTGACCCGGCGCAAACCGAACTGGTGAATGAAATGCGCCGGGCTCCGCTCAATTCGCTGACCGTTGATGCCAATAACAGCAACAATATTATTGCCGAACAGGTGATACCGGAAAATGAAGGCGGCTTCTGGATCCGGGAAATCGGGCTGTATGACGCTGACGATAATCTGATTGCCATCGCCAACTGCCCGGAAACCTACAAACCGCAGTTACAGGAAGGTTCCGGACGTATCCAGACCGTGCGCATGATTTTGATTGTCAGCAACACCGAGGCGGTGACGCTGAAAATTGACCCGGCGGTGGTGTTGGCAACACGTTCATACGTGAATGACAAATTTTCCGATGCAACGCTAACTGGTACACCGACCGCGCCCACCGCCGTCAGCGGCAACAGTTCAGACCAGATTGCGACCACTGCGTTTGTCACGGCGGCGACCGACGAGGTGGATGCTGTTCTGGCGAAAAAGCTAGATATTGCCGAACTGGTGGGCATCCCGTTACCGTGGCCGCAGTCCACCGCACCAACCGGCTGGCTAAAATGCAACGGCCAGGCATTCAATACCGCGTTATATCCGAAGTTAGCCACGATGTATCCGTCCGGCACCTTGCCCGACCTGCGCGGCGAGTTTATTCGTGGCTGGGACGATGGGCGGGGGGTTGATGCAACGCGCGAGTTACTATCAACACAATCGGGCACATGGATACAACCGAATATCGAAAGCAACACTGTTGCTACAGCTATCCTTATGGAGAACGCCGAAAATACGTTCAACACATCTGAACTGGGAGCTGTAAGTAGCGTTCAGATGAATGGCCAGAACGGCGCCCGCGCTCGGTCATATATCCGCCCACGCAACGTGGCATTTAACTACATCGTGAGGGCCGCATAATGAGTGATTCAATTCAGGCACAAACACACCTCAATAATACCGGGCTAGCCGTAAACGCGGGCTGGATAACTGTTTACCATGTTGCCCCACAGACCCGCGAATACCGGGGGGCCAGTGATGAATTCCTGATGCAGGGCGTCGGTATTCCCGCTGACAGTTACGCTGATAAACCCACGCCACCCGAAGCTGGTCAGGCATTACGCCGCACGGCAGACGGTAGCGCGTGGGAACAGGTGCCCGATTATCGCGGCCAGACGGTATACCGTACCCAGACCGGCCAGGCGCAAACCGTCACCGACCTCGGTGATTTACCGGATGATGTGACACTGATGGCACCAGCAACGTCGTATGATAAATGGAATGGCAGCGCGTGGGTAACCGACACTGACGCCCAACACACCGCCGCTGTCACCGTTGCACAGCAGCAACTGGCAACACGCCGTCGCACCGCCAATGACCGTATCAATGAATTAACCTATGCAGTGGATCTGGCGCTGGCAACCGACGAGGAAAAAGCGGCCTTGACCGACTGGAAAACCTACGTCGTACTGCTGAGCCGAATCAATACCGCTACCGCGCCGGATATCGATTGGCCGCCAGTGCCAACGTTGTGATACTGAATACTGCAACCACTTTCCTCCGCAGCTAAGCGTTCTTATTACAGAGGGACAACACCAGTCGGTGTTGTCCCCTTCCTCATCCAACGTCTGTAACGTGCTTCGGTAAAAAACGCTCCCCATAATACCGTCACCCAATCACAGCGAAACATATCTGCCAAATAACATCCTTTTTCTTCTGCGATGTGCTTCGAAACTTCGCTGATGTCGCACTGCGGCATCATTCCATTCCAACCGTATGAGTAATCTGCATGAGTACAAAATACTTTGCTCTATTGACAACTATCGGTGCGGCAAAACTGGCGAATGCCACTGCGCAGGGTAATCGCCTTGCCATCACTCAGATGGCGGTGGGGAGTGGGCAGCGGCATTGTTGGAGCATACGGTGCTGGGTGAGCACGGTTACCGGCAACCACTGGTGTTGCATGCGGACAATGGCGCGGCGATGAAGTCCCAGACGCTGAAAGCCAAGTTGGAAGAGTTGAAAATCACGCCATCGCACAGCCGACCGCAGGTCAGTAATGATAATGCTTATGTGGAGTCGCTGTTCCGGACGGTGAAATACGTGGCCCACTGGCCCTCGGCCGGGTTCAAAACGTTAGAGGATGCGCGTGAATGGGTTGGCGTTCTTAAGCGTTGGTATAACGAGGAGCACTATCACAGTGGTATACGCTATGTCACGCCGGCGCAACGCCACAGAGGCGATGATGGGGAGATACTGAGGAAACAGGATGAGGTATACCGTGCGGCTCAATCAGCGCATCCAGAACGTTGGAGCGGTGGCACGAGAAACTGGCAGCCAATAAGTACCGTGACACTCAATCCTGAGCGGGAAAAACAAGCAGCCTAAATCAGTAGGGGTGACAACTACCTTGACACTGACCGCACGAAGCCGGATATATGTGTGTGACTACGTTGTCAGAAAAATCAGCCTATGCTTGCACTGGGTCGGTGTCCATATAGCTATTTAGGCACAGTATGCCTCTTTATAGATGTGACCGTAAAATATGGGTAGAACCCCGCGCCCAAGTTATTACTTAGGGGTAATTTCAGTAGCGCACTCTACCCCCTTTGGAAACATCGCGCTACGTGATTTTAAAAAATAACGCTCAACATAAACCCATGAAAACGACGCCAGCATAGTTGTAATTAACATGGATGCTACCAAACTCCACCAAAAATTAAAATTAAGCTCATTTACAACTATCTGTTGTATCGGGTATGCGTATATATAAATCCCATAAGATATATCAAATCTACCTTTAATGATGCAATCGCTGAATGAAAGACATATTGGTAATATTATCACAGGGACAGACAAGTAAAAAATCACATCATTTTCATTTTTTTTGCTTAGAATTATTATGGCAAGCGCACCAAGGAACACCATCAACGCCTTGTATTTTCTTGTGTCCCAATACTTTTGTGTACAGGCAAGAAACGCCCCAACGGCAAACGGAGTCAGGAAAAGGCTACCCCTAACCAAGGATTGATGAAAAGATATGTGGTTTACGACAAACTCTTTTATGATTCCTGGCATTGGATTGTCTTGAGTAAAGTAAGCTAAAGAGAAACAAAAAAACAATGCCATTGAGGATTTTATAATCAAATGCCTTTTCGTAAAAATAACAATCATTACCAAAATATAAGCGGTAAACTCATACCCAAGAGACCAAAGACTTCCATTTAATCTATTTTCATGGATATACCCTGATGCAAATCCATTAATATCAATAGGCACCCAGTTCAGAGTAATATAACCAACAAATGTCGCAAAGGCGGGTTTTGATGTCATATACTCTACTGCATCCCCATTTCCAAATAATGGACAAATTATATATGTCATTATTGCCGAGCAAATTATTAATGCCGGAAATATTCTCTTGCAACGATTTTCAATATATACAATGGGGCTTTTTGTTTTTATGTAACTTTTTGTTATTAGAAATCCTGATATTGAGAAAAATACAATAACAGAAAATGTTCCTAGTTTTGTAATTTCAAAAACTTTAGGCTCAGCAAGTCCATTAAACGCATAATGATGGCTGAACATTACAGCAAAGGCAGCAATCAGCCGCACGATATCAAAGAGGTTGGAACGGGTTGTTTGCAACTTGAAAGGCCTGTTTGTAAAATTATCAATAATTATATCATTATCTTATAACCAGGAACCATTCGATCGCAACCCATTGAAGTAAATTCATAAAATTATATGGATAATGGTGTCTCGTTTGTTTATCGACACAAAAATGTCCATGCGTTCTTCCAACTTTATTTCCAGCCAGATCAGTCCGTTGGCCCTCCCTCCTCAAGACTTCCTTGATCTGCGACAATGTCAAATAATGCTGTATATATAAGGGTCTTCCCCTGTTGTGATGGCTAAGGGCATTGTAATGGCAGTTTTGATTTTCTGAGGAGCCTGTCATGGACGAAAAGTCCCTCTATGCCCATATCCTTAACCTGTCAGCCCCGTGGCAGGAGAAATCCCTTTCTCTTGATGAAAAATCTGGTTTAGGCTGTGACCCTTAACTTAACAACCGCTTCAAAAATAACCTGATCGCGCCCAGTTTTAGCATACTCAGGTAGTTTCTGGCTGTTTTTTCCGAGCGTGTAGCGATACGACGATTTTCTTTGAATATCACAAAGCCGCGCTCCACGACATTACGTTTTTTGTACGGGCGCGTGTCGAGGGGGCCGACGTCCGTCCTGACTGGCCTTCTCGTTCGATTTAAAAGGAATAACCGCTTTTATTCCTTTTATTCTCAAATGAATGCAAAGGTTGTGAGGGCCGCATAATGAGCGATTCAATTCAGACACAAACACACCTCAATAATACCGGGCTGGCCGTAAACGCGGGCTGGATAACGGTCTATCATGTCGACCCTCAAACCCGTGAATACCGCGGGGCCAGTGATGAATACCTGATGCAGGGCGTCGGTATTCCCGCCGACAGTTACACCGATGAACCCACACCACCCGAAGCTGGTAAGGCGCTACGCCGCACGGCAGACGGTAGCGCGTGGGAACAGGTGCCCGATTATCGCGGCCAGACGGTATACCATACCCAGACCGGCCAGGCGCAAACCGTCACCGACCTCGGTGATTTACCGGATGATGTGACACTGATGGCACCAGCAACGTCGTATGATAAATGGAATGGCAGCGCGTGGGTAACCGATACCAACGCTCAACACGCCGCCGCCATCACTGCCGCACAACAGGAACTGGCCGCGCGTCGCGCAATCGCTAACGCCCGTATCGAGGAACTCACCTACGCGGTGGAACTCTCCATGGCAACCGACGAGGAAAAGAACGCATTACTGGCGTGGAAAAAATATGTGGTATTCCTAAGTCGCGTCGATACCGCTACCGCGCCGGATATCGACTGGCCGACGGTGCCGACGTTGTAATGCTGAATACCGCAACAACTTTCCTCCGCAGCTAGACCAACGTTCTTATTACAGCGGGACAACACCGCTCGGTGTTGTCCCTCTTCTCATCCAACGCCGGTAACGTGCTTCGGCAAAAAACGCTCCCCATAATACCGTCACCTGATCACAGCGAAACATATCTGCCAAATAATATCCTTTTCCTTCTGCGATGTGCTTCGAAACTTCGCTGATGTCGCACTGCGGCATCATTCCATTCTAACCGTATGAGTAACCTGCATGAGTACAAAATACTTTGCTCTATTGACCAATATCGGTGCGGCAAAACTGGCGAATGCCACTGCGCAGGGTAATCGCCTTGCCATCACTCAGATGGCGGTGGGTGACGGTGGTGGCACGCTGCACGCTCCGGACTCCAACCAGACCAAACTGATTAATGAACAACGCCGGGCCGCGCTCAACACGTTGAGTATTGACCCGGAGAATACTAACCAGATCATTGCGGAACAAATTATCCCAGAAAACCAAGGCGGCTGGTGGATCCGTGAAATTGGTTTGTATGACGCAGATGGCGACTTGGTTGCTGTTGCCAACTGCCCGGAAACCTATAAGTCACAGTTACAGGAAGGCAGTGGCCGCATTCAAACCGTGCGCATGATTTTGATTGTCAGCAATACCGAGGCAGTGACGCTGACAATCGATCCGACAGTAGCGCTAGCAACACGCAAATATGTTGATAACGCGGTTATTGAAGTCAAGGCTTATGCGGATAATGTGTTGTCAGAACATATTGCCGCCGTTAATCCGCATCCTCAATACGCCCCGATTAACAGCCCGGCATTGACCGGAACGCCAACCGCGCCGACCCCGGCACAAGCGACAAACAACACACAAATTGCCACCACAGCCTTTGTCACTTCTGCAACAACCGGTCTATTGGTCAACGTCACATCGGAACTGGCGTTAAAACTGGATATCAGCGAACTGGTAGGCATCCCGCAGCCCTGGCCACAGGCCAATGCGCCAACCGGCTGGCTAAAATGCAACGGTCAGGCATTCAACACAGCGTTATATCCAAAGTTGGCCACGACGTATCCGTCCGGCACCTTGCCCGACCTGCGCGGTGAGTTTATTCGCGGCTGGGATGATGGGCGTCAGGTGGATGCGGGTCGTACGTTATTGTCGTTACAGGCGGGCAGCTATCTACTGAAAGATCCATCAACCAGCGCCAGCGCGTTTTCGAATATCAATGGATCAGCGTCAAATGAAAATCTTGGCTGGGATAACGACGCATGGAATGACCCTAGGGTGTTCGACATTAAAACAGCGGCGGCGACAGCGACAGTAACGGTGAAGAACGTAGATACGAATTACATCGGGGTGGCCCGTCCCCACAATATCGCCTTTAACTACATTGTGAGGGCCGCATAATGAGCGATTCAATTCAGACACAAACACACCTCAATAATACCGGGCTGGCCGTAAACGCGGGCTGGATAACGGTCTATCATGTCGACCCTCAAACCCGTGAATACCGCGGGGCCAGTGATGAATACCTGATGCAGGGCGTCGGTATTCCCGCCGACAGTTACGCCGATGAACCCACATCACCTGAAGCCGGTCAGGCGCTACGCCGCACGGCAGACGGTAGCGCGTGGGAACAGGTGCCCGATTATCGCGGCCAGACGGTATACCATACCCAGACCGGCCAGGCGCAAACCGTCACCGCCCTCGGTGATTTACCGGATGATGTGACACTGATGGCACCAGCAACACCGTATGATAAATGGGATGGCAGCGCGTGGGTAACCGATACCAACGCTCAACACGCCGCCGCCATCACTGCCGCACAACAGGAACTGGCCGCGCGTCGCGCAATCGCTAACGCCCGTATCGAGGAACTCACCTACGCGGTGGAACTCTCCATGGCAACCGACGAGGAAAAGAACGCATTACTGGCGTGGAAAAAATATGTGGTATTCCTAAGTCGCGTCGATACCGCTACCGCGCCGGATATCGACTGGCCGACGGTGCCGGAGAACTAACTTCGCCACAATCTTTTCCACTCACTCCAACTTTACGTGGTGTGATATATCGTTCAGACATGCGTTTATCACACCCGTATAAGCTGGCCTTTTGTTTCAAAAGCACCGACAACATTTCGTGTTTTTTATCGTCATCATCCACATAACAGTTTATCTGCCGAATATTCTTGTCGTGCCATACAGCTATAAACGCGCATTACGTGTCCTCACTCCAACCAACAGGCATCATTATTTTGTTCGCTTAGTAGCAACTCCCGATCCTGATTTCCTTCACTGGTGTTGTACACCAACATCATTTTCAACCACAGTTGTATAAGTAGGTTATATGAGTACAAAATACCTTGCTTTATTGACGAACGTCGGCACGGCGAAACTGGCAAACGCCACCGTGCTGGGTAAGCGTCTTGCCATCTCGCAGATGGCGGTGGGTGACGGTGGTGGCACACTACCCACTCCCGATCCGGCACAAACCAAACTGATTAATGAACAACGAAGGGCTGCTCTCAACACGTTAAGTGTTGACCCTCAAAACGCCAACCAAATCATCGCTGAACAAGTTATTCCTGAAAACGAAGGCGGTTGGTGGATCCGTGAAATTGGCCTGTACGATACTGACGGCGATCTGGTCGCTGTGGCTAATTGCGCCGAAACGTACAAACCCCAATTGCAGGAGGGTTCCGGGCGTATTCAGACTGTACGCGTAATTTTGGCTGTCAGCAGTACCGAAGCAGTGACGCTGAAGATTGATCCCGCCGTAGTGTTGGCGACACGTCAATATGTTGATAACGCAGTTATTGAAGTCAAGGCTTATACAGATAACGCATTTATTGAAGCCAAAGCTTATGCGAATAATGTGTTGTCCGAGCATGTTGCCGCCGCCAATCCCCATAAACAATATGCCCCGATTAACAGCCCGGCTTTGACTGGCACACCGACGGCACCGACACCGGTTACTGGTACCAATAACACGGAACTGGCAACCACGGAGTTTGTTCGGTCTGCCATCGGCGATTTTTCTGCCAAATCATTCAAAAATCGACTGGACGTAAATGGGTATCAAATGCTGCCGAGCGGCCTGATCCTGCAATGGGGGACACTAACGATAGCCTCAGTATCTACCAATATATACGCCACGTTACCGTTTTTGTTTCCGATAGCGTTTCCCAATGTGTTGTGCTCAATATCAGGATTGCTCCGAACAGGAATCCCCAGTGGGTCATATACCAGCACATCGATTGAAAACGCAACAAAAACTGGGGCCGAATGGTATTACGTAACTGGCTACACAACAGCGGGGGAGACATATCCCCGACCATAAACTGGATGGCGGTGGGGTACTGATAATGCCATATTATTCAAAATCTACGGGTGGCTTTTATGCCATCGCCATTCACGGTAATGCGATGCCATCTGATGTGGTTGAAATTAACGCTGATTACTATCAACAATTATTGAACGAACAATCTAATGGAAACGTCATCCAATTCAATGACACGGCTGAACAGCCCATCGCTGTACAACCCCCGGAACTGTCAGCTGCAGAACTTGCCGCAGTAGCGGTGAAAACAGCAAAGAACGAATTACTTAACAGACGCACCATAGCAGCAGACAGAATTGCGGAATTAACGTACGCAATTGAACTCAACATGGCAACCGACGAAGAAAAAACCGCATTACTGGCGTGGAAAAAATATGTGGTATTACTGAGTCGTATCGATGCCACTACCGCGCCGAATATCGACTGGCCAGTGATACCGACGTTGTAATTAATTTCGCCCACACATCAATTGCGGTGGGATATCTCACCGCATCTTATCCCGCGTTATTATCATTCATGGCGCTACCGCTTTATCCCTCGTCATAAAACTGTCGCATTCCAGATTTAGTGTATTTCAGCCAATTCGATAATTATCGGGATACTACTATGCGCGTTTGCCTTTCTGCACTGGCTGTTGCCTTATTATTCCAAACCGCCCAGGCGGCGGATATTCATACTGAACATTATCAAATCACATTCCCTGCCAACGATCATGTTGCCTACAACGGTGCATGGAAGGCTAATTTCCCCGCTGGTTTCCCCATGGGGGTCGGTTCCGGGCTGGTATTTACCGGACGTAATGGCGATAAATTGACGTTTACAACCGTCACTGATCGTGGGCCGAACGCCGATGCACCGAAATATCAGGGCCATGACGCTAAAATTTTCGCCACACCGGATTTCACCCCGTCATTAATGACGATTACCGTTGATGGCAAAACAGCGCAGGCGACGGCACTACGTAAAATTCACGATGATCAGGGCCCCATCAGTGGCTTGCCGTTACCCAGTTCTCTAGTGGGAACCACCAATGAAATCGCCCTGAATGATGTTTTAAAACAACAAGCTGACGATAGCCGTGGGCTGGATACGGAAGGGATTACGCCTGATGGCAAAGGTGGCTTCTGGCTGGCGGATGAATATGGCCCATTTCTGATTCATATTGATGCCCAGGGAAAAATTCTGCAAAAGTTCGGCCCGACGCCGGAGAAAAATGAACAAGGTATTGCGAGTGGATTACCCAATATCATCAAATGGCGCCAACCAAACCGCGGTTTTGAAGGGATAACCCGGATGCCAGATGGCCGCATTCTGGCCGCTGTGCAAAGTACACTGAATATTGACGGGAAAACCAAAAATCGGGCGATATTTACCCGTCTGGTCAGTTTCGATCCGGCAACCGGTAAAACGGCGATGTATGGTTATCCGCTTGATGTTAATCACTGGAAAAAAATGGCAGATGCCAAGATCGGTGATATGGTCGCGCTGGATAACCATCAGGTGCTGGTTATTGAACAAGGTGCGGATAAAGAGAAGGTAATGCACAATATTATCTATCGTGTTGACCTCGACAAAGCAACGGATCTGACACCCTTTGACCAGCAACCACCCGAGTGGGACGATGCAGCAACTCTCGCCAAACGCGGTATCAGCCTGGCGAAAAAACAGGAAGTTGTCGATCTGCGCAAACTCGGCTGGCAGCCGGAGAAAGCCGAAGGACTGGCGCTTATTGATGCCAAAACGCTGGCCGTCACCAATGATAATGATTTTGGTGTGCAGGCCGTGCTGATTAATCCAGTGGATGGGGTGAAAAAAATCGGTAACTACCAGGCCGATGAAAGCGGAAAATTGTCGTTAGATGGCAAACCCACAGCAACGAGCATCGAATTAAAACCCTTACCTGCCAATGAATCATCTAGCCAGATTTGGATCATCCATCTGCCAACAGCGCTGAAATAATTACCGTATTAACCGCATTTTCCTGTCCATCCCGGAGACTATTCCAGGATGGATAGTCTCCCGATTTTTCTCGCTGAGTCGCATTGCGTTGCCGAATAAGCGATTAACGGGTTGCAACGGCTACGACCGATCTTTTCAGATACAGAACGTTATCATGGGGAATACCACTCACCGGCTGCGCTTGGCATGGCGTTCACGATTATCCAGACGGGACTGCTCAGATTTTCTCAGTGCCACATAACAGGCACCGGTCCCACCATGAAAAGGCTGTGCAACGCAAAAAGCCTGTACCACATCGAACTGTGGCAACCAGCGCGACAGGTAGTTACGGATTACATTTGCATGTGATTTATCATGTCTGCTTTTACCATGAATAATTAATAAATTACGCAGGTGATGTTTTTGCGACTGTTGCATGAAAGCAAATAAGTTCTGCCGGCAGGTTTCTACTGGTTGACGTAGTAAATTCAGACTGGCATCCAGTTGATATTTTCCTTGATGCAATTTGTCCAGAACACCTTGCTGAATTCCATCACGTTTGAACTCAATCGGTTCCGAACACGGGAAAAGATCAATAAACCCGGTAATCAGAAAATTATCCGGCTCAAACACTTCACTCGGCCTGACAGTCGTGTTGAGAGGCGGAGGCTTCAGATAAACGATAGATGAAGGTGCCAGCGGTTTGACATCATCCATAGCATGTTGAAACAGCATTTTCTCGTCGGCGTTCATATTGATGCCCCCCACGCTCGCATAGACAACCCCCCTACTATAACGGGAGTGATAGAAAATATCACACCCGTACTGCGCTGGGTTTTATACACCGATTTATTTACTGATGTCATGAGCAGTGATGATCAACCATGGTCTTCCGCTTTTGATTCTCCTTCCTTAACAATCGAATAATTTCAAATGGTTAAATAAATTCAGGAACAAATGATCTCACTATTTCGCACCAGATTAGCTCGACATTGTTGTGTCATCCCGTGCTAAACCTGGTTTTGATGCTCCTGCTTCACAAACGCGGCACCATTAGCTGCACCCCACAACAGGAGACATTCTGGATGAGTGATTTTCATCACGGCACGCAGGTCGTCGAAATCAACGACGGAACCCGCGTAATTTCCACCGTATCAACCGCGATTGTCGGCATGGTCTGTACCGGACCAGATGCTGATGTCACAACCTTTCCACTCGACACTCCGGTATTAATTACCGATGTCATCACTGCCGCAGGTAAAGCAGGTAAAACCGGGACACTGGCCGCTGCACTACAAGCGATTGGTGACCAGACCAAACCAGTTACCATCGTTGTCCGTGTTGCTGAAGGCGCCGATGAAGCCGGAACGGTATCCAACATCATTGGCGGTTCCACTGCCGATGGAAAATATACCGGGATGAAAGCCTTGCTGGATGCGCAGGCTGTCACTGGCGTGAAACCGCGCATTCTTGGCGTTCCTGGATTGGATTCTCTGCCGGTCGCCACAGCACTGGCATCGATATGCCAGTCACTGCGTGCTTTCGGTTACATCAGCGCGTATGGCTGTAAAACGCTGTCAGAAGCGATCAAGTATCGTGACAACTTTAGTCAGCGTGAACTGATGTTGATTTGGCCGGATTTTATCGCCTGGGATACCACGGCGAATGCCAGCGCCAATGCCTATGCCACCGCTCGTGCTCTGGGTCTGCGCGCCAAAATTGACCAGGATACCGGCTGGCACAAAACACTGTCTAACGTTGGCGTTAACGGCGTCACTGGCATTTCCGCCAGTGTGTACTGGGATCTGCAAACCATTGGTACCGATGCCGATCTGCTCAACGAAGCTGGCGTTACTACGTTGGTGCGTAAAGACGGGTTCCGCTTCTGGGGTAACCGTACCTGTGCAGATGATCCATTGTTCTTGTTTGAAAACTACACCCGCACGGCGCAGGTTCTGGCTGACACCATGGGTGATGCGCATATGTGGGCTGTTGACAAACCGGTAACCGCTACGCTTATCCGCGACATTATTGAAGGTATCAAAGCCAAGTTCCGCGAACTGAAATCCAACGGTTACATCATTGACGCCGACTGCTGGTTTGATGACAGCGCCAATGACGAAGCCACCCTGAAGGCGGGAAAACTGTACATCGACTATGAGTACACCCCGGTTCCGCCATTGGAAAATCTCACACTGCGCCAACGCATCACCGATAAATATCTGGTGAATCTGGCCGCATCCGTTAACAGCTAAGGAGCCACAGACACATGGCACTGCCACGTAAACTGAAATACCTCAACCTGTTTAATGACGGTTTGAGCTACATGGGACAGGTCAATTCCATCACCCTGCCGAAGCTGACTCGCAAACTGGAAAACTACCGTGGAGGCGGTATGCACGGCGCGGCATCAGTGGATTTTGGTCTGGATGATGACGCACTGGTACTGGAATGGTCTATGGGTGGTCTGCCCGACGAAACCTTCTGGAGCCAATATGCTCTGCCGGGCGCCGATGCGGTGCCGCTACGTTTCGCTGGCTCTTATCAGCGCGACGACACTGGCGACGTCACTGCTGTTGAAATCGTTATGCGCGGTCGTCATAAAGAGATCGATAGCGGCGCAAGTAAGCAAGGTGAAGAAACCGAGGTAAAAATCTCCACCCAGTGCACGTATTACAAACTGACCATCGGCGGCAAAGAGATGATCGAAATCGACACCATCAACATGATTGAACGTGTCAATAGTGAGGATCGTCTGGAGCAACACCGTCGCGGTATCGGCCTGGCCTGATACATCACCCTAATCTGACCAGCTTCGGCTGGTCATCCTTTTGACCTTTTTTGAGATACTTATCATGACGGCTGAAACAACAGTACAAGACAATGTAGTTATCCTGAACACGCCTATCAAACGCGGCGAGATACTGATTGAATCCATCACACTGATTAAGCCTACCGCTGGCACGCTGCGCGGTATCGGCCTGGCGGCGCTAGCCAATGCCGATGTGGAAGCGTTAATTAAAGTGCTACCCCGTATGACCTACCCTTCTTTGACGGAAGCTGACGTGATCGCACTGGAACTGCCAGATCTGATCGTACTGGCGGGCAAGGTGATCGGTTTTTTGTCACCGAGCTTGGCACACTAACACTGCCTTCCAGCCTGACGGTTGACGATTTGATGGCCGACATTGCAGTCGTTTTTCATTGGCCGCCATCAGAGCTTTACCCCATGAGCCTGGCTGAGCTTGTTCACTGGCGTGCCAAGGCGTTACAACGAAATGGACAACCCAATGAATAGTTCCCCTCAGCTGCGAGCATTTGTACTTGCCACTACTCAGGCGTCATACCGCCTTTATGACGCCGAGCAAGGTATTAAGTCGGTCAATGATAGTCTGGACACTATCCAGGCGAATTTTAAAAAACTGACCGAACTGGCCGATTTAGTCTCTCAGGGCAGCACGCATGTTATTGATCTCATCAATGATGGTAAAAAACTCGCCAAAACGGCAAGCAGCCTGAAAGATCGGGTAAAGGCGCTTAAAGCGCCTTTTATTCCCACGGTTGCACAACGTAAAACACAAAACACCGCCACTGACAGCACTGAGCCATTAAAAAATGTAGATAATTCAGATCCATACAACAAAAACAGAAGCATTGAACAGAAAAACCGCCCCCAAAAAGTCAATGCAAAATCAAAACCGCGTCGCAATAAAAAACAGAAGCTGAAAACGGGAAATCGCCCGCAAGGTAGCATCGCCCGTCATCCTCAGACACAACCCGAAAATACGACTGGCAGCACTCCCCACACGGAAAAAAACAGCGTGGGAAAAGGACAGAAACTGATTGACAGGGTCAGGAAAAGGGCGGGAACCGCCAAGGTATTTGCGCAGAAAAGCGCCGCTCTGGCACAAGCATTCGGTGAAAAAAGTGCGGAATTTCTTAAACCAGGCTATGACTTCTCCCAGAAAAACGCTGAATTACAGGCTAGCCTGGGCCTGAATTCAAACTCGACCGATGCCAGCAGACTTAAAGATCAAGCACGCCACATTGCTGACACCACCCCGCTTTCGCCTGCTGAGGCAACAGATGCACAGCTGACCATCAAAAAACTGGGCGGCAATAAAGATACCATCCTGGCAGCAGCACCAACGACAGTTGCCATGTCTCAGACTAATGGCGGAAGTATTGAAGATAATACGGCGATGTTGCTTAAAACACGTGATGCATTTGGACTCGCCAGCAGTGCATTACCTCACTTGGGCGATGTCATTACCACCACACTTCAACAAAGCGAAACGACTTTCGACGGATTCAAAACCGCAATAGACACAGTCGCGCCGGTCGCCAAATCAGCCGGTATGAGTGTAGAAGAAACCAGTGTAATGCTCGGTGCTCTGGCACATGCAGGCATTACAGGAAGCGAGGCGGGAAATGGCAGTCTGGCAGTACTGGAGAGTTTAAAAAATCCGACAGAGGTGGCTCAACAAGCACTGGGACAATTAGGTGTAACTACCGTTGATGCTAGCGGGCAGGCCAAATCTTTATTTGCCGTACTGGATGAATTGCATTCCAGTTTTAAACGCCAAAACATCGATGCTTCACAGCGTGACCAATACATGAATACCCTATTTGGTCCGCAGGGAGCCACTTCCGCCAACGCCTTAATGACCCAGTCGCAAAACGGCACGGTTTCACAACTGACCGATAATATCAGCAACGCAGACGGCAGTGTTAACACGGCGTTATCCGTACGACAGAACAGCCTGTCCGGCGATATCAGTGCGCTTCAGTCAAGCTGGGAAGGACTCAGAACCGACATTTTCACCCAGCAAGACGGGGCAATTCGTGATTTGACTCAATCAGCCACTCATTATCTGTCGCTACTCGACCAGTGGATCCAAAAGAACCCCGCCGTTGCCAGCACAATCGGCAATATTCTGGCTGCCGCAGAAACATTCGCTTCTGTCGTCGCAACCATTGGTTCGGTAGCGCAGACAGTGATTAGTGCCATCGATGGCATTATGTCAGCAGGCAAATTAATCGGGCCGCTGTTTATCACAGTTTTTCGTCTGGTTGGATCACTACTGAGCCTATTGATGACACCAGTAGGACTTATCGCCCTCGGTGTCGCTGCTGTTGTTGGTGGAGGATATGCCTTATGGAAATTCTTTAGTGGCAACGATGATGCGAAGAAGAAGCTAAATGAAGCCCAAGATCGCATGAGTAGCAACAGTGAAAATCCGCTTTTAGCGGAGTCCGCAAATAAATATCTCAGTGAACACAACAACGCCAAAGAAACGCTGAATCTGCCACAAAGCAACCCCATTACCGATGCGCAATCCGCTGTATCGCCCGGGAATGTGAGTGCCGACGCCGGGAATACGCTGGGCAACGCAACAGAAAACCGCAATTACACTGCGCTGGCACCCGTGAATAACAGAAGCTATACCGACAGCAGTGTCATCAATAACAACGTACAGGTAACCGTGCCGGAAGGTTCCTATCGCGAGCAGATAAAACAGTACATCGACGAAGCGCTGAATAAACAAGCTCAGGAACATCAGAATCGCCAGTTGAATTATATGACCGCCGACGCCCTTAATTAAGGAATTATTGCTCATGATGTTAACCCTAGGACTATTTGTTTTTCACCTCCGGACCCTGCCCTATTCGACCTTGAAGCGAGATGTGAGTTATCGCTGGAAAGGAAACGAACGAATTGGATTGCGTAATGCTTATCAGTATCTTGGAAAAGGGGATGAATCGATAACCCTTGCCGGCACGTTAATGCCAGAGGTTTCTGGCATTACCAGCAGATTATCGATGGCAGCCTTGGAATATATGGCGGCGTCAGGTCGGTCCTGGCCGCTGATTGAAGGTAGCGGCACCATTTACGGCATGTTTGTCGTCGAAAGCTTTAATTATACCGGCTCTCAACTATTTTCAGACGGCAGTGCCCGCAGCATCGCATTCACCCTGACGCTCAAGCGTATTGATGAATCACTCATTTCAACATTTGGCGATCTTTACGACCAGGCAACGCAGTTATACAACGACAAGGTCGCCCCCGCATTGTCTGAGGCGACAAGTGCTATTGGAGGATTACTGTCGTGATTACCAATAATCGCATTGATATTGGCGCCCAAATGGCGCCAGATTTTCTGATCACGTTAATAAAAAATGAGACTACCGCTTCATCGAGTACAACCAAGTTGCAACAGAACAGTGTCAACATCAGCCAGCGTCTAATCTCAATGAGTCTTGAAGATAATATTGGTTTTACATCAGATAGCCTGACAATAACCCTGGATGATAGCGACGGGCAGTTACAGATGCCGCAGCGTGGAGAAAAGATAGCCGTCAGTATTGGCTGGAAAGGTCAATGGCTAACGCGGAAAGGGAGTTATATCGTCGATCAAATCACTTATACCGGTGCCACAGATAAGATCACGGTGATGGCCCGCAGCGTGGATTTTCGTGGCACGTTTAATAGCCCGCGTAGTGATTCCTATCACGCGACGACACTTGGCGATATTGCCAAAACTATTGCTGAACGCAATGAACTCAGTGTTGCGATCGACACGTCATTGTCCCTGAAAGCCATCGAACATGTTGACCAATCAAACGAATCGGATGTGAAATTCATCAGCCGGATAGCCCGTCAATATGGCGCCACGGTGACCCTTAAAAACGATGTGCTGATTCTGTTCATCGCTGGTTACGGGAAATCGATTAGCGGTAAGTCACTGGCCACCGGATTGATTGAACGCCGTGATGGCGATTCGCATAAACTCTCTATTGTGGACCGGAAATCGAAACCGGTGGTGATAGCAAAATGGCACGATTATAGAGACGCAAAAACACATTTTGTGAAGATTTCAACCAGGGAAGTTCAAACGACTGACCCCACCATTACACATCCCAAGGCACAATCAACGACCACCGCGCAACAAACGTCGGGGAACTCGCTATCCGGCGATCAACAAAACACCACCACACTGTCAAAAAGTTATGCAAATAAAGACGACGCCACGCAGTCAGCTGTTAGCAAGTGGGCACAGCTTCAGCGAGAAGGCGTTCAATTCACGCTGAAGCTTGCCAAAGGGATGGAAAAACTGATCCCAGGCATGTTAGTGAATATCAAGGGTTTCAAGCAGATTATTGATGATAGGCTCTGGAATATCAAAAAGTTGACGCACACCATTTCCAGCACGGGTTTTGTCACCGAAATGGAACTGGATGTGATGATGCTCGATCTGGAATACGATACTGAATACGGCATTGAGAATGAAAAAAAATTGTAGGGCGAATTTGCAAACTTTAAGTTTGCAAATTCGAATTTAGTGCTACAATGAACCTGTAACGTACTTGATTAACCCGAACATATAAGGTGATTTCAAAATGATGCATTGTCCATTGTGCCGCCACGCCGCCCATGCCCGCTCCAGTCGCTATCTTTCAGAAAATACGAAAGAACGTTATCACCAGTGTACTAATGTGAATTGCGGCCATACATTCGTGACAATGGAAGCGGTTACGCGTTCCATTATGGTTCCGGGAAAAACCGAACCCGTTGAAGAACAGCGCAGCGATAAATCCAATACTCTCAGTGTCTGAGTTTCTTTAGTCTCCTCTCCTTCTCTGTCCGTCTTCCCCACCGCCCGGTGGGGTTTTTTGATCATATCAACGCGAGCGTAATCATTGCCTGCCCCTCGTGATACCACCAGTTACATTAGAAAAATTTATTATTGACGCTCAATCACCTGTGCTTTTAATATCGATTTGCTTTTACTGATTTTCAGTCACTTGCCGTGTCAACACGTTCGGATAAACCGTTGAGCGCGGTAAGCAGATGAACCTTCATGACGATGGTGTTACTTCCCGCCTGCACTATCAAAAATCAGACTTTATTTCCATTTCATAAACTCTGATGTCAGGATTGATTTTTATGGACAAATTTCTTCGTTACACACTTGTAATTCTATTTATGGGGATATGCATGACTGCTGAGGCCGACACCCAGGCATACCGTGCCAGCGTGTTATATTTTGTCGCCGACCCGCAGCACGATGCACAGGCGACTCATTTCCTTGAAGATGGTTTACTGGTTATCCGCGACGGTAAAGTCGTTGAAGCCATTGATTACACCAGCGTACCGACGGCTCGCCTGAAGAGACTTCCCATCACCGATTATCGCGGCAAACTACTCTTGCCCGGATTCATTGATACGCATATCCATTTTCCACAAACAGAAATGATTGCGTCTTATGGTGAACAATTGCTGGCGTGGCTCAATACCTATACTTTCCCTACCGAACGCAAGTTTGCTAACGCAGACTATGCCCGGCAGCGTGCTGATTTTTTTATTCAGGAGCTCCTGCGTAACGGCACCACCACCGCGATGGTGTTCGCCACGGTATATCCACAATCGGTTGATGCCCTGTTCAACGCGGCGGCCCAAAAAAATATGCGGCTGATTACAGGTAAAGTGATGATGGACCGCAACGCGCCCGATTATTTGCGCGATACGGCACAGCAAAGCTATGAGGACAGTAAGGCGCTGATCAAAAAATGGCATCACCATGGGCGGCTGCTGTATGCGGTGACCCCACGCTTCGCGCCCACATCAACGCCGGAGCAGTTGGCGCTGGCGGGTCAGCTGCTTAAAGAATTCCCGGATGTCTATTTGCAAACGCATCTTAGCGAAAACAAAAATGAAATTGCCTGGGTAGAATCGCTGTTTCCGGAAAGAAAAAATTATCTGGATGTCTATGCACACTATGGTCTGACCGGGTCTCATTCCGTATTTGCACATGCCGTTCATCTGGATAGCGATGAAATCCATACGCTATCTGCCAGTCACTCTGCCGTAGCATTTTGCCCAACCTCAAATCTGTTTCTGGGCAGTGGTCTGTTCCGGCTGCGTCCGCTGAAAAACGCCGGTATCCGCGTCGGTATGGGAACCGATGTCGGCGCAGGAACCAGTTTTTCACTGTTGCAGACACTGAATGAAGGCTACAAAGTGCAGCAGTTGCAAGGCGAAAAACTGTCCGCGCGCGAAGGGTTATATCAGGCGACATTGGGTGGCGCCACGGCATTATCACTGGATGATAAAATAGGGAATTTCCTGCCCGGTAAAGAAGCGGATTTTGTGGTATTGGACTGGGCCGCCACACCGTTACAACAGTTGCGGCAGAGTCAGGCCCACTCGCTGGATGAAAAGCTATTTGCCTTGATGATGCAAGGTGATGATCGCAACATTCTGGCGACCTATGTCAACGGCACTCGCGTTTACTCGCGCTTATAGTGCGAAAAACCGGGTGCGGCGGGTACCCGGTTTTTCTACGATCCCCGGCAAGCTGTCACTACCGCCATTTAGCAGCGTAAATTCCTGGCAATCCGCCCGGCCACCGCTTTCCTGCATCTAAAGATATAGTAGTTATAATTATGTCATCACTATCGCATGGCCGGCTATCCCATGCTTTTCAACTCCACAGGAAGGAGAATTAACAATCCACAACAACTCAATATATAAGGCATAAACATGACGCCTCTTGGACCTGACAGTACTGAGGAACATCGGATCACGCTTCTGCGAATGATGAATATTCTCGACGCGCAATCGGTCGAAGAAATGGAGCGCATCACGCGCATTGCCCAGTCCTTTTTTCAGGTCAGTAATATAGTAATTTCGTTGCTGGATACCAAACGGCAGTGGTTTTTACCGCGCCAGAATCCGCCCAGGTCGGAGGCACCGCTGATTGCCAACGATTCACATGAAGACGCGCATTTTTACAACGATCCGACAGTGACCGATGAAAAACACATCCAGTTTCATGCCTGCTATCCATTGTGCTCTGTTCACGGTATCTCGTTAGGCACACTCTGTTTGTATCACAATAAACCGAGAGCATTTACCACTACACAACTTGAGCAGTTAGGTGCCCTGGCATATATGATACAAACCTGCCTGCAGAAAATGGAGATAGAAGCCGAGTCAGCAATCACACATGATATGCTGCGCAAAACCAACTATATCAACACGCAGATTTTCTCACGATCCGCCATCGGACTGGTGCTGATGTCACTGGACAAGCGGCCTTTAAAAGTCAATCCGGCCATATGCACCATGCTGGGTTATAGCGAAAAGCAGTTATTAAACACAGCGATGAAAGATATTACTTTCCAGGATGATTTATCGATATCAAATGCGTTGTATGACCAAATACTGCGGGATGATGAGCATCATGGGGTGATCCAGAAACGGTATATCACCGCTGATGGCTCTCTGTTATGGGCAATGGTATCAATTTCCATGTTGTACAACCCGGATGGTAGCCAATATGGACTACTGCTGGCGATCAGTGATATCAGCGAGCAGAAAGACGCTGAGTCCGCACTCATCACCTTAAGTCATGACCTGGAACAACACGTTGAACAACGCACCCAAGAACTGCAACGCAGTCACAACTTTATTCAGGATATTACCGACCATATTCCGGCGATGATCTCCTGCATTAGCCCAGACAATACCTTTACCTTTGCTAACCGCCATCTGCGTTCACTATTGGGATACAGTGACAATAGTTTTTATCATCTGGATATCCGCGGTATTATACATCCGGATATCGTAAATCTCTTTATCAGGAAACTGGAAGAGTCACGTCAGCAACACAAACCGATATTTTTTGACCACTCCATTGATACTCCTCCGAAAAATAAAATCACGCTCCATACTGAAATGGTCCCGGCCAAATCGCCGGAAGATGGTACCTACGTGCTTTCCACGGATATTACTAAGCTGACATCACTGCGCGATCAGCTTGAGTTTGAAGCCAATCACGACCATCTGACCGGGCTACCCAATCGACGAGCGATAATCGCCTATCTGACCCATCTCGCCGGGAAACAACGCCACAGAGGTTTGGCTCTGCTGTTTTTCGATATTGATAACCTCAAATATTATAATGACCACTACGATCATGATTTTGGTGATCGGGTTATCAAGGCTTTTGCCCGTATTCTACGCAAACACACTCGCTCCGATGATCTGATTGGTCGATTATCCGGTGACGAATTTGTAATGATCGTCCATGAGAAAAAGAATCTGATTAAAGAGGTGAATGCCATTAGCAGGAAACTAAAGTTCTATATTGAAAAACCCATACTGATCAAAGGGGAAACCCTATATTTGTCAGCCAGTATGGGAAATACCCTGTTGAGCAAAGATGTCAAATTAGATGTGAGTGAATTTATTCGTCAGGCGGATGCCGCTATGTATCAGGTTAAACGGAATAGAAGCAGGAAGGTCTGAACAAAACGGTGTCATTCTCACAAAAAAGTTTACTGCTGGCTTCATTGAAGCTGAATCAGAGTTAATTTTTTGGAAAAAAATGCCCCGGTGTCGATGTAATACTGATTCCAGAAGGTTTCAGGTTTATTGGTCGGCGTATGTCCGAAAATGAATAAATCAGCCCCGGTTATCGGACCGCCAATCTTGTTCATCGCGTTACTGATACGCTTCCTGTTCCAGAGAACCTGCTTCAGATCGATAGATTGTTCAAACGCATAGACGTCCGACGGATAATCGGCGTGAGCGATCACCGTCACGCTTCCACCCGCATTAACCTCAATGACATAGGGTAATTTAGCCGCGTTCACCAGCAACGCGTTGACCAATAGCGCCTGATTATGCTCGAGACGGAAATACCAGCCACCCCCGTTATACACCCAGTTGGTGACGTTTCCGTCGTCGTGCAGACTGTCGATCGCCATTTGCTCATGATTGCCTCGCACAGCCCTGAACCATTTCTGATTAATCAGTTCAAGGCATTCCACACTCTGAGGGCCGCGGTCTATCAGGTCACCAACCGAAATCAGCAAGTCCTGTCCGGTGTCGAAGCCAACGTCATCAAGTTTGCTCAGCAGCAACTGGTAGCAACCATGCAAATCACCTACAACATAGATGTGCGACCACGCTGAACCATCAATTCGTTGATAGATATCCATTGCCGTTGCCCCGCAAAAACAGAGTGATAGTCGCTTGGGTTACCATGATTATAATCACGTCAGCGGCGAACGCGCCCAGTTTCCCGATAAAAAAGTGAATAGCAGTGAAGTGTCATACTGGTTGGCAAAGCGGACGTTGTCCCCCTCGGTCAGTATTGGGTATATTGGGTGTACAAAAATAGCATAGCCAATAAATAATTAGCCAGATTCTATTTTCAGGGCATTCTTTTTTACTTAATGTAGCGTTATAAATTAAAAAGATAGAGAACATGCATTACATCATTATAATAAGATTAATTATTTAGTTTGTATCTATCCGTTTTATATCATGTTTATATTCTATCGTTTTACACCGCTTCACGAACAAACAGTAATTTTGACCCATTCAATATTGTTATCTACAGTTAAAATGCTAGCTATATATACGCTTACCCAGGCAAGTGATTTAGATAAATAATGGCACTGACATATTTGCAATTTAAAAAATATCGGGTGTCTCACTTAATGTAATATTCACGATACAGGAACGAATATAATGCAGAGAAAAATCACTCCGCGGTCTTGCGGTGTCGCTACCGCTTCAGCATTACTCGTGTTACTTGTCACCTCCGCTAGTGCGTTAGCCGCTAATATCAGCGGTACACTCACCAATTACAAGGGCAGTGGCACAAACTTTAGCTATGTCGAACAGAAGTACGGCGGTTCTGGTGCGGGTCCTCGTGGTATCCGCATTATGTCGGGCACCCGTGACCAGTCATATAAATTCAGCCCTAATCCGCATGATGATCGCTGGTATAACAAGAATCAGACGGCATTCTACAAGCAAGCTGCCGAAGCACTGGCCGATGCCTACCTGGCCAAAACGACCAACCCCATGTTCCCAAGATATGGTTTTAAATCCACCATCGGTGGCATTGAGTATACTTATAATCAGCCATAATGTGGCTGGTAGCACAACGACGGACTCGCCGATTTATCATGATAATCGTCCGTCCATTCAGAGAATGGATTCTAATAATATTGTCGATGGCCTGTAAATATTGAGCATTTATTTCAGGCCAGATAAAAGCACCATACATTCACGCCGCGCTATTAAATATCACCCGTATTGAAAGTGCATTTCGTTTTAATAGACGCTATTCAGATACTGCAACCGGTATCATGTTATACTGTACATCCTTCTGTTGAGTACCCATTCATGAAATCAGATGACACGCTAGACTGGTATCCGGCCCAGCTCCCTCCCGTTAAAATCATATTAGGCAATGCGGTGCTCGAGGTTTCAAAACTCGGTCGCCCCATTAATACCAGAACGTTGCTTGAGTTTCTTCAGGTAACTCAGGAAAAACAAAAACGGCGTGATGACAAAATCGCCATGCAAACGGCCATTGATGTACTTAGAGATAATCAGAGAATACATGGACGAATTTAATGATTAAAAAACCGTCGCCACCGCCTGACCGGGACAACGGCTGGCTACAACAGTGTTACACACCATGCCGTTTTTTTTTCACATGATGTTTGCCGGGGGCGTTTGTTACTGCCGGAAACGGTCAAATGTCGACGTTAAATAGCTTTCTGAAAGCCCGCTTGCCATCAGGGGTTATCGTTACTTCCCTGAAACCTGGTGTTTTGGTTAACCATCCCTTCTGCTCACAGGTAATGAAGAATGCCGCCCCCGCCGCCCCGCCGAGATGAAATCGTCTTTCACTCCAGTCAAGACAAGCGCAACACGCCTTACGCCGCGTTTTCGGATCAAGCACTACGCCCAATTTCTGAAACTGCATACTGCCAGCGGGTGTCATTGCGGCGCCATCAGGGGTAACCCAACCGTTATTCGCCATATAGTCGTAAATTCTTACAGCGATTTCTCCAGCCAGGTGATCATAGCAAGTGCGGGCATGACGTATTTTTAGTGGCGCACGGGTTTTCGGTGGCAGAGTTCTTTTCCATGAAACGCCCATGATTGTTTCAACCAGTTCAGCAATATCACATCCGGCAAGGCGATAATAACGATACCGCCCCTGGGATAAGCAAACTATCAATTTACGCTCCACGAGTCTGGCCAGGTGAGTGCTGGCGGTTGAAGAAGCGATATCAGCAACGACACTCAGCTCGGTTGCCGTCCATGCGCGACCGTCCATCAGTGCGCACAGCATTTTTACGCGTGAAGGATCAGACAAGGCAGCGGCGATGGCTGCCACAGAAAGCTCCAGTGAATCGTCATTTTCAATAGATTCGCTATTTTTATGCATGCTCACTGCGGTAAAACAGCCCATTTTTTGGTTATTTTGTCAGCAACAGTATTATTGTCCGTGACAAGAATTAGTTGATTTTCATGATCGCTGTATTGAGTAAGGATGTTGATTCCGTTTTCAGCCAGCACCGTCGCTATTTCACCCAGTTCTCCGGGCCGCGCCTGCCTGAGCTTTCTGATCAGCGGCTTTTGTACATTTTGTACCTGGAACCCTTCAGCCTCAAGCACTGAGCAAGCCTTTTTGCCATCGTTGACCAGGAAGTGAGCATGACTTTCATTACCGATGGCGAACACGCCACCGCCCTCAAGACCGACGCCGTGGCGGCCCAGAACAGTCCCCAGGGAGGCTAACGTGCCAGGTACGTTTTTCAATACAACATGAACATCATACATCTGATTATCCTTTTGTATTTGATGAGTAATCTCTGATTACGTTGACAATACGAATCCTGTAGAAAGAAAAAATGGACTCACGTCCTTCAGCCTGGGCTGCTTTGTGAAAAACATTCTCCTTCCATATAGTTACCGCGTTTTCATCCCGCCACCAGGATAACGAAAGTATTTTCCCCGGTGTTGACACACTTTGGAATCGCTCAATGGAAATGAATCCATCTATATCGGCAAGCCGCGGTTTTAGTTCTGCTGCGAGCTGTAGGTAACGCGCTTGTCTGGCTGGAACCGTATCCGCTTCAAAAAGTACCGCTATCATGATTTTTACCTCTGATATTCGAGTGAGCGTCACTTTACTGGTTTCATGGCTGAATACTTCGATGGTGAGCGAAATAAGAATGGATAATGGTGCTTTTTCCTGCCGCGTTGACATCGGCACCGTTCCCACAGTATTTCGCTGCAAAAAAATGAGTGGGTATAAATTTAACCGAATATCAAAACCAGCATTATTGCAGGCATTGCCGGCATACTATTTTTGCGGTCCGTTATTATGGGGCTTGCTTTAACATTCTGTCCGGCCAGCTAAATGGTGTTGAATGACGGTACTTCACACCAGAGAGTTGTGCTGTCATGCCGTTTCCCTAGATGTTGTGGCTTCCACTTTCGGAAAGAAAATCAGTGCAATAACAGCACACAATGCCGATGCCAGCCAGACGCTACTCCAGCTCATTGAGGTTTGTAGCCAGGGAATGGCAATTGGCGTGATAAACATCACCACAAAAACACTGGTATTTCCCATTGCCAGTGCAGTTCCTGCTCTCTTTGCCCCGGCCATTGAAGCAAGTTCTGTATATGCCACACCATGCCATGCGGAAACCACCATGCCAGACAGAATAAACAGGCTGATCAACAGTAAAACTATTTCCCGCGTGTGCGATAACGTTGGCCATAACCACACCAGTACACTCAACAGAATAAAGGAGAGAATGCTTAACAGCGTACAGCCACGAAGATAACCTTTGCGGTTTTTCTTCTTGTCGGTCCAGCGCCCGCTCCAGATACGCAGGACCATGGCACCAATCTGAATCACGGCAAGGCAGACGGAAACCACGACCACATCAATATGTGCAAAGTCATGCAGAAATACGGAACCGAACGTCAGTAGCGCAAACTGTGGGCCGCATAAAATGCCAATTGCCAGCACGATCTTCCAGATGGCCGGATCCTGCAATGGCCCTTTGCCTATTACAGGGGCGGCAGCGGCTGTCACATGTCTTTTTTCTCTTGCCAGATCGGGTTCGTGCAACCAGAGCCAGGCATAGTATCCGGCGACAACACACAGCAACGCGGAAACGATAAATAGAACGACAAACCCATAACGTGCTGCCAGCCAGGGCAGCAAAAGTGCTCCCAACCCATACCCCATAGGAACCGCCGTCTGGCGGATGCTCATCGCCAGACCCCGTTCCCCTTCCTGAAACCAGGCCATGATCGCCCTACCACTGGAGCCATTGACACTACTTCCCAGCAACCCGATACCCAGAACGCCGGCAATCAACAACCAATAGGCTGGCACAAAACCGTTGTGCGGAGCCGCAAATGCCGCCATCAACAACAACATGACACCGGTGCTTAACAGTCCGGTAATCAAAACCGGCCGATCACCCCACCGGTCTGTCATTAACCCCCAGGGCAGCTCACTGATAGCGATCCCAAGCCCCAGCATCCCGAGGACAAACCCCAACTCAGCATTAGTAATATGGTAATCAGCCCGCATAAAAACAGCCGTCGCAGGCAATCCGCCGACGACCATAGAGAAGCATGCATTGGCGGCCACACCAATACTTAGTACTTTCCAGCGATGGCGTACACCACGCAGTGTTGTTGTCACAGTATCAGTCATTGGATTGCCTCCGGTGATTTTTTATTTTGGTAGGCACCAGTGCAATGCGCTGTCCGGAATCATTATGGAAGATGTCAAAAATACGTGCGTTCTGGCGACCAAGCGCACTATGTTCGTCCCATTGAATAGCATTAATGTCTTTAATCACCGAAAATAAATTCATGGTAACGGGTAAACCGTTATTCATTTCTTTTCTCCATAAGACCAGCATGACCTTTAGTTGAGCATTTCAATCACTCCAGCGATGGCCTGTTTGTAATAAGCTTCGGACTGTGTCGCCCGGGCAATAACAAACGCGCCCTGCATAACTGAAATAAGTGTTAATGCTGTATTTTTAACATTCAGATTGGCGGAGAACTCTCCGGATGCTTTACCGGATTCGAGTACTTTCTCTATCTCGCCAATCAACCATTCGAAATTATTTGCAATCGGTTCACGGAGTAAGTCATTACCGATAATTTCACTGTCCTGCGCCAATCCTCCCATTCGACAGCCAGAAAGAATGTCGCGCTCACGCTGCAAGTAGTTCCCAATGCGTTCACGGGCACCTTTCTGTGTATGTAAAATTCCGGAAATCTCATGTTGCAATTCCTCGGCATTACGCAGAATTGTCTGACGAGCCAGATCTGCTTTACCTTTGAAGTGGTGGTACATGCTTCCCTGCCCTACACCAGATGCCTGCTGTATCTCTTTCGGGCTAGTGTTGGAGTACCCCTTCGTCCACAAAAGTTCTTGCATCGTTTTTATCAGTGCGTCTTTAGCTTTCATTTTGTACCTATTAGTATGTAAAATGGCAATCACAAAAAAATAAAAAGTTGTTAATTCTAAAATCATAAAGTTTGCTTATTGTTAATTTTATGTTTGCTTTTGTTTCCAGCATAAAAAACCATTCCTTTATCCTTATGTGCAGGCGATCACAGTTAAATGTCTTAACATCAATGCGTTTACTAACACAGCATTGGTGACAGTAAAAATCCTGGTAGTGTGTCTGATTGAGGTTGCTTTTCATTCCACCCTGCTCCTTAGCATGTAACAAAAATGGAAACTTTCGGAAGTGTAACATGCTCAGAGAATAGGCTAAGCAGTCAGATGGCGAGCAAAACGAGAATGGAGTAATGGTGTTTGAACAGCGCTCAATCCGGTTTTGTCATAGTCTTTGTTAAATATATCATCGAAGCTCCTCACGAAGCGCCACGCTGTAGATCTCAGGCACATGTTGAGAGCGTTAATAATTCTGTATCACGTTAAAAAATCACTACAACGCAATCACTTTACTGAGGCGACCCTCAAAATAAATCACTAACCGGGACAATGTCAAATTTCAGCCCTGAATCGGCATTGTCCATTTTTCCTGCACACGCATCCACCCCAGACAAAGTAACTTAAACAGGTTGTTTTCATTAGAGAAAATACCTTCTGTTTTTATCAGCCTTCTAAATTGACGGTACACCGATTCAATCGCATGTGTCGTGTAAATCACGTCACGGATCGTCGCCGGATGCCGAAAACAACACGACAGGTTGACCCATTTCCTGCGCCACGATTGAAGCACCATCGAATACCGGCTGCCCCATTTATCCTTCAGCTCGTCCAACGCGTTTTCTGCCGCCTTTTCGATGCCGCAACGGTAAACCGGTCTGAAGCGCCTTCAGCGCTTTATCAAAGTGGAATGTTGTCGGCATTTTACTCGAGCGACACAGAATCGCTAACACTCCCCCACATAATCTATGGCCTGAGGCCAAAAATCCCGTACACTTTGGCTTCAGATAGATACAAAAGGAGTTGTCATGAAATACGTAATGTCAGCATTAGTGGCTGTATTAGTTACCTTCAATGCCTATGCCGTCGATGTCTCGCATATCTATGGACGAATTCAGATTGTTGATGCATTCCCAGATTATCGCGTTCAGGTAGTGAGTGCATTTGCAGATCTTGATGTCAAAGTTGTTAATGCCTTTCCAGATGCTCCCGGCAAGTGGCAGATGGTAAATAATTTTCCTGATTATAAAATACAGATTGTTAATAACGCTGCTGACTTCAAAATCAAATACGTCGATGCATTTCCAGGCGTTCGTTAGAAGGCATCGTAACGACAGTTCGCCAGTGAGTAGTACACCTTCGGTTAAAATCATTACGTCGGGGTTATCAAATGGCACCCGCTGTTTTTATTGCTCCTCCGGCCGGAATATAGCACTCTGGGTTATCAACTTTATTAGTCAGGTGTTTTATGGATCATCCGGTTAAAAAATTAATAAAAAATGCAGATATCGCTATAACAGCGGAAGACTTCGATACCTTAATGAACTTCTACTCCGATGATGCCGTACTGATTATCAAACCAAAGTTGCAAGCCGTGGGTAAACAGCAGATTAAAAAAGCTTTTATTGCTATTGCTGAATACTTCAACCACAGCATTGAAGTCAGCCAGGGTGACATGATGGTTATAGAATCTGGCGATACGGCATTGGTTATTATGGAAACAATGCTGAAGACTCAAGATATACATGGTATCCCGAATGACATAACCCGCAAGGCAACCTATGTCTTTCGTAAGTACGATGACGAGAAATGGCTATGTGTTATTGATAACTCCTACGGTACTGACCTGCTAACCAATACTCATGAATAAAGTGACAATAAAAAACCGCTCCGGTGAAATACCCAAGATATAAGGTTCACTTCACCGAGGCGACTGAGGATAACTCTTCCAGCGTTTTTTGTGTGCCGATGGTCGCTTCACTGGTTCCAGCGTTGTTGGATACTCCAGCGCATTACCTGGCACTTTAGCTCCAGTCCCCGACAACGATACCAGATCACATTCTTGCGAACGCACACAGAATGACGTTGAGTTTTCCCTATTTTTCTGTTTTTTTGTCATCGGTGTTGAAATTCATGACATTCTCCTTTATTTTTAGGCCGTTAGTTCGTTCAACTCTATCTGACGACTTCTCAAAAGCGACAGTGTGCGGTTAAATGCTATCTATAACATGCGAACAATATGCACCATTCGTCAATGCCTGAGCTAATTATAAACAGCCTCTACCTCGAGTAAGTAAACGTTTATAGCCTGCAATTTAATTTCCCTCTGGGGGATAGCCAGATTATGGGAATGGCCAGGTGAACATTGAAATTTCACCAAAAATTTATTTGGGATGATGCAAAAAAGACACGTGCAAACGAATTCTTCTCGAGAGAAATATAGGCGCACGGCGGCTTCCACTGAGAAAACCCTGGGTTGATTTAGATGTGAGCCAGACAATCTACTTTCAGAAAAAAAAGAGGATGTTAACTATAATGGCAACGAGAATTAAAATGGAAAACCTCAAAACGGGCGAGTGTGTGGATGGTTTTTATGGCTATTCATGGACGAGTCTTTTCTTTGGTTTTCTTCCCGCGTTGTTCCGAAAAGACTTCATTACTTTTATTGGTTATTTCGTTATATGGGCGATATTAGCCACATTTACCTTAGGTGTGGGTAGTTTGCTAGTGACCATAGCGTGGTCTTTCATCTATAACAAATACTATACGACGAATTTGCTGAAGAAAGGTTTTGCCTTTGCCGGCAATCATACTGAAAACGAGATAGCCGCAGGTCGTATCGGGGTAAAACTGAATTCTCAGAATTGTTTGACCGTCTCCTGAGACTAGCCAGCCTCTATCAGATAACAGCCTCATCTCTATGGGGTTGTTTATCTAATCCCGTAGATCCCGTGACACAAATCCCACCTGATGATGGGGTTTTATATGAGACAGACGTTATTCTTGCGTTAAATAGAGAGAATCACTAAACACATCTTTCTGTTCATTCAAATAATTGTCAACCGCAATCATTGTGACACTATAACTGCTTGTTCCTACAGGGATATAAACGGCATTAGTCCCAATATTCAGTATAAAATTGGCTTGTACTCACTGGACTATTTTACTGCTGTTGTTATCTTTAATTTAGCCGGGACGTTGAGGCTAATGCTTTCCGGTAGCGCTTTTTTAGCATCATCTTTTTTAGCTCTATTCATTGCATCAGCAAATTCCTGGATCTTATGCTTAATAGCACTCTTATAATCATCGGCATTACCTTCTGGCATCAAGAAATCATTTGCGCTTTTGTCTTCAAAAATCATTTCTACCGATATGTGGACAAACTAAGAGCAAAAATTCACTGATATATTGAGAGTCCACCTGTAAGCATCCTGGTAAACCGAACCATTCGGATAATCAACCAGTAACTGAGTACGGCGGTGCTCCTCTCCCAGATGTTCCCGTTTTTTTTCCGTTTTGCGTAATACGTTTTCACGGTAAAAAATGCCGAGATAACAGCACCAATGGCAAAAATATGATCTTGAAGGCTTAGGGTAGTGCAAAATGGCATCTGAATCGATCACTGTTTGGCATTCGAATCGATCATGATTTGGCATGCATCTCCGATCGCGGTTTGGCATCACAATCGATCACGATTTGGCACGCATCCGATCACTGATTGGCATCCTGTCGCTCACTCCGGGAATTAACTCTTTCCATCACAGTCTCCATTGCTGTTTTAAGCCAATGGAGATATCGATGTCCAAAAAGAGAAAAGCCAGGAGTTCCATGGAAACCTGTTTTAAGATCCTTCAGCTTAAGTTCGACCAGAAGCTGACCAACCGTTGCATCGCACTGACACTGAAAATCAGTGCATCAACAGTTTTTGAGGTGCTCTCCCGCTTTAAAGCCACGTCTCTCCCATGGCCCCTCCCTGAAGCAATATCCCATGATGCCCTTGAAAAGCGCATCTTCCCGGCCAAAAGTGCCTCTGCATCAGAACTGGTGATGCCTGACCTGCTTCACTTCGATACTGAGATGAGAAAGCCTGGCGTAACGCGACAGCTGCTGTGGATGGAGTACAAGGCTCAGGCCGGTGAGCTGGCGATGGGGTACTCCCACTTCTGCCGTTGCTACCGGGAGTGGAAAAAAACGCGCCGCCTCTCTATGCGCCAGGAGCACCGCGCCGGCGAAAAACTCTTTATCGACTTCTGTGGCCCGACGCTCCCCGTCATCAACCCGGATACCGGAGAAATACGCCGGGTGGCCATCTTCGTGGCCGTGATGGGGGCATCCAACTACACCTACGTTGAGGCGTGTGAAGGCCAGGACATGATGTCCTGGCTGAACGCCAACAGCCGCTGCCTGACCTTCCTGGGCGGCGTGCCGAAGCTGCTTATCCCCGATAACCTCAAAAGCGCGGTGAAAAAGGCCGATCGCTATGAGCCTGTCATCAATGACAGCTATCAGGCGCTGGCAGAGCACTACGGCACCGTTATTATCCCGACCCGCCCCTATAAGCCGAAAGACAAACCGAAAGCAGAAAACGGCGTCCTCATCGTCGAAAGATGGCTGCTTGCCCGCATCCGCAATGAAACCTTCTACACGCTCAGGGCGCTGAATACCCGCCTGCGGGAGTTGCTGACGGACATGAATAACCGGCCAATGAAAGGGTACGGCAACCAGACCCGCGCAGAGCGCTTCCGCATACTGGATGCGCCGGCACTCTCACCGCTGCCTCTGGCGACGTATGAATACACGGAGTACAAAGCGGTGAAGGTCGGCCCTGACTACCACGTTGAATATGCCCGCCACTGGTACTCGGTTCCGCACGAACTGGTCGGTCAGCGCCTGTCGCTGAAAGCAGGTCAGACGGTGGTTCAGCTCTGGCACAAGGGGCAGTGCGTGGCGCAGCATCCGCGCAGTTCGCATGAGTATAAGCACACTACCAATCCGCTGCATATGCCGGCTCAACACCGGGGGCACGGAACCTGGACACCGGAACGACTGCTCGAGATGGGATGCAGCATCGGCCCGTTCACCGGCAGGGTGGTTGACGCCATGCTGAAAGCAAAGGCTCATCCGGAGCTGGCCTACCGCGCGGTACTCGGTCTGATCGCGCTGCAGAAAAAATACGGAAAAGAGCGGCTGGAAAAAGCCAGTTGCGTCGCCTGGCACTATAACGCACCGGACAGACGCTTTATCGACAACCTGCTGCGTCACCATCGTGAGCACCAGGAGCTGCCGTTATCCCGTCAGAGCGAGCAGCACACCGTGACCTCACCTGAGCATGAAAACCTGCGCGGCCCGGGCTACTACCACTAACTGACAACCAGAGGAACCGACTGTATGAGCGATAACCTGTTAAACAAACTGACCCAACTGAAGCTCCCGGCGATGGCCGGTGGGCTGATACGCCAGCGAGAAACGCCCCAGACTTACGAGGAGCTGTCGTTCGAGGAGCGGCTGACCCTGCTGGCCGATGATGAGTTGCTGAACAGAGAAAACGGTCGTGTTGCGCGGCTGAGAAAAAGCGCCAACCTGAAGTACCAGGCAGCCCCGGAGGGGCTGCATTACCCGGTCTCACGGGGTCTGCGGGCCGAGCAGATGCGGGAACTGCTGAACGGTCACTACATCACCCACAAGAAAAGCCTGTTGATCACCGGTCCGACGGGGTGTGGAAAAAGTTGGATAGCCAATGCGCTGGGTGAGCAGGCATGCCGACAGAAACACAGCGTGCAGTACTGGCGTACGGGACGGCTACTGGAGATGCTGGCGCAGGGTCGCGTTGACGGCAGCTGGCTGAAGCACCTGAAACAGCTGCAAAAAACGCAGGTGCTCATCCTGGACGATCTGGGTCTGGAGCCACTGAGCAACGCGCAATGTAACGACCTGTTGGAGATAATCGAAGACCGCTACGGACAAAGCAGTACCATCGTGGTGAGCCAGTTCCCAGTAGACAAGTGGCACGGTCTGATGGAGAACCCGACAACGGCAGATGCGATCCTGGACAGGCTGGTGCATAACGCGCACAGACTGGCACTCCAGGGTGAGTCAATGAGGAAAAATAAACCGGGAGTGGAAAGCGACGAAAAAACAGGTTAAAAAGCAGTAGGAAAAGTTAAGTTCCCGGCTGATCGAATGGATGAGAATCGCTGATCGAACTTCGATGCCAATCCGTGATCGAATAGAGCGGAATACGCAGGGTAGAAAAAAATGCCAATGAACCAGAGGTGGTTAATATAAAAATAAATGTTGCGCGATACACAACACCCGATATAGTGTTTCTCATGACGCAACAGCGGGAAAGCTATTAATGATTAAAAGCTTCAAGCATAAAGGGTTGCGTCAGTTCTTCGAAAAAGGCTCCACCGCAGGGATAGACGCAAAGCAAGCTGGGAAAATCAGGCTTCGTCTCGCGGTTATTGATGCAACGGAAGAGATAAAGGATATTGACCGCCCTGGTTACAGTCTCCACCCGTAAACCGGAGACAAAAAAGGGCAAGGGTCCATAACCGTCACAGGGAACGGGTGCATTACATTTGAATTTATCGATGGGAATGCCTACATCGTTAATTATGAGGATTACCACTGATGACTATGCATAATCCCCCGCATCCGGGGGAAATCATTGCCGAAACCCTAGAAGAATTGGGTGTAGGCATCAGAGAACTAGCCAGGGCACTCGGTGTAGCGCCTTCCACAGTACAACGTCTTGTTGCAGGGAATGCTGCTATCAGTCCTGAAATGGCAGTAAAACTATCTGCCGTTCTGGGTAGTTCGGCGAAATTCTGGCTAAACCTTCAGAGCAATTACAGTCTATGGGTAGCTCAGCAGACCGTTGACACGTCAACCTTGCACAAACTTGTTGCTGCATGATAAGAGGCCACTACGGTGGCCTTCATGTAATGACAGGATGCTCTAAAATTGAAGGCTCTCGGACTAACCATTGCTGGCGTGATAGAAACATGTCGGAACGCCAGTAAACTGATTGCCTGATAAGCGCCGGTGTCAGAAAAAACAGCCCGGACGGACTGATGAACGCAGACAGTCTGACAAAAGGATTTGTAACAGCGAGGAACGCGACGGGGAACACTTTTGATGAAAATCCACCGACATTTCATGAGATAAGAAGCCTGGCTGGCAGATTATATGAGAAAGAATATGGAAAGGAATTTGCTCAGAAGCTACTGGGTCACAAGTCAGCAAAAATGACCGATAAGTATCTGGATACAATGGGAAAAGAATACACTTATCTGTAAAAGGCCGGATATCGAATTTCGGACAAATTTCGGACATTTTCGGACAAATGAAAATAAATCGTTTAAAATCAATAGATTAAAAAAAGACCGGATACGATTCCTATATCCGGTCTAGGGAAATGGCTCTAGGGAAAGAGCCGTGCGCTAAAAGTTGGCATTGTTCAATCTGTACTAGCTTACTGTTCAAGCATAGACAACCCTCACTGGTTTGCCAGTTTGTTGCGCGGGAAGGTTCTTAAAAATGGAGTTTTATGTACACTTTGTGACAATTTGCGCAAACCAAAAATTTAACCGACAGCAGTCACCGAAATATGTTAAGGACACAGTAATGACGCCCGGTCAATAAAGGGTTGCAGGCTTTTTTTCTGCCCCGGGTGTTCAGGATCGTCCCGCCGGATAATATCAATGGATTGCGCCGTAACCTTTCCGGTTTGCATCTGTGCCTGAGCCGTCTCATTGAGTGGATATTGCATTAGCGTGCTGGGATTAAGTACGTACAATGCGTGATCCGCACGACACATTAATTGAACTTCCTCTCGAGTAAACGCCCAACGTTCACCGTATTCCAGCTTACTGATAGTGACCAGTTGAGCCGCCGCCAGTGTGTTGCCGGACAACGTGGTTAAAACAAGTGATAATAGTAGTTTCTTCATCATGATATTCCGCAGCAGTGTTGCTTTCAGCACAGTACATAACTGAGCGCTATTAGCCTGAAATTCCGTCGGTTGTTGGCGGATCATAGCCGTTGCATTCAATGAAGTCGAGCCAGCGGAGTACCCCCGGTCAAAGAGCAGGACAATCAGGCCAGGCATGGGGAGGCGATTCCTTTCGAAACCACCTCACGCCTTGATAATAGAGGGGAATATTATGCGGTGCTTAAACAAAATCAGGCCGAAGCGGACGTGCCGATCGACATTTTTTTGAGATCCTGGTCGATAAAGAACAGACCACCTTCGGTGTTGTTGACCATAGCCAGCTTGTCCAAAATAGATTTGAACAGTTTTTCTTCTTCATGCTGCTCGGAAACATACCACTGTAGGAAGTTAAACGTGGAATAGTCATGCTGCGACATTGCAGCGTGGGCCAGTTCGTTGATTTTACCCGTAATGAGTTGCTCATGTTCATATGTCAACTTGAACACATCTGTCAACGATGAAAAATCGACTGGTGGTGCCGCAATGGTGCCCAGCACAGGCATACTGCCGGTATCATTCAGATAGTTAAACAGTCGATGCATGTGCTGCATTTCTTCCTGCGATTGCGATTTCAAAAATAGGGATGCGCCTTCATATCCTTTGTCGCCACACCAGGCGCTCATCTGCAAATACAAATTTGCAGAGTAAAACTCCAGGTTGAGCTGATCGTTCAACTGATTAACCATCGCTTTTTTTAACATGACAACCCCTTATTTTACTGGCCAAGTGACTGGTAATGCTTTCAGTATGCACTGAAATAATAAAATTAAAAACAGATCGTCAACCCGATGTCGCCACCCTCGCTTATCTCCTGCAAGGCAACAGGCATAGCAGGTATTGTCTGACAGCACTGCATATAGGCATATGTTAACCAATAGAAGTATATACCCGTCATACTTCAAGTTGCAGGTGTGTTGGCGGCGTTCGTTCACCCGAATCACTTACCTGAGTAAGCTCTCGGGATTCACTCTCTTTCCGCCTTCCTGCAACTCGAATTATTTAGGGTATAAAAAATAGTGCAAACAATTAGTTGCCAGACTTATTTTCTACTGGGGTCATTAATTATTACCTGCATAGTTCGTTATAATTAATGTCATTGTTTTAGATTAATTCCCCCATATAGAGTAAGTGCTCTTACTCTACCTACTCCTTGCCATTTACCGGGGACTGATTTATTTTCTGTGCGCAGCATGTGTAACTATAATAAATAGAGGAATATCAGTATGAGTCACAATCTGGCGGAACTTCCATTCGATGAGATGGAAAAGGTAAATGTGGATCTGGCTGCTTCCGGTGTGGCATTCAAAGAGCGTTATAATATGCCGGTCATTCCTCAGGAGATTGAGCAACAACAGCCAGAGCATCTACGCAGCTATTTTCGTGAACGGGTGAGTTATTATCGCCAACTGTCACTCCAATTTTCCACCCTGCCTTATGAGCCGAAAGCCAAGTAATGCCATGTGCATGTGCATAATCAGGCCATGCTGGCCATTGGCGGGTATCAAGCCGGTGCCTGAGTGGCAAAAATGCTGACCAGCATGAGTACCACTGCCGCGAGAGCAAGTTCCAGTTGTGTCAGGCGTATCAGTTTGTGCTGTGCCGTGGCGCTTTTTTGCCGCAAGCGAGGAACCAGCCAGTAACGATTAGCCAAGGCTATTATTACCATTAGCGCGACGAGAAAAATCTTCACCGACAACAGCTGACTGTAAAGGGCGAAGCTAACCAGTGGAAAACCAAGGATCATTACGCTATTGATGATCCCGGTCACGATGACAAGCGCTACAGCCAGATGACCATAACGAGAGAATCGCATCATGATGCATATAGCATCGGTGCGGTTTTGCATCTGTCTATCCCGCATCAGAATCAATAGTGGCAATAGCCCGCCTACCCAAAATGAAGCGGCGATCAGATGCACAACCTGATTGAGACGCTGTAGTGCGCCAGGCCAACCATCCAGCATCACTGCATGCCCGACAAACGCTAACCCACATAGCTGAGCGAGACCGGATATCAACAATACTCGTTGTCGCACCTCGCCACGCAAGGTAAATGCCATACCGCCGATGAGCGGCAGGATTATCTGCCAGCGCCATGCCATACCGAACTCGGTGCCCAGCACCGCTTGCCATGTTCCCCAGTCAGTGATGTTATGCCAGTCACCGCTCATTAGGCCGGTTTGCACTGCCAGTAGTGCGCTGGCGCTCAACAGCGCCAGCCAGACCATGCTCATCAGAATCGAATGCAAACGTGCAGCCAATTGCGGCCTGAAATGCTTAGGTGAAAGTAATGCGCTGTAAAACGCACTGCCCGTCAGTAACATCACCGAGGTAAAGTGCAGCCAGCGCAACAGGATGTACAGAGTTTCTAGCGTCATGATTTACTTCACGCGGAAGGTATAGGCTCCTTTGGTTTTATGACCGTCCACTGACAACGCATGCCACTTCACCTGATAACTCCCGCTCGACAGCGGTTTTGCCAATACGACGCTCAACTGATTATGCATCCCTGGCGTGAGCTCGGTTTTAGCCGTTGAAATCCGTTGATGATTGCTTCCGGTGAGTTCAATACCCGTGAAAGCCGGCTCAATATCTTCAGAGAAGTTCAGCTTCAATACTTTTGGTGAAACATTAACTTGTGTATTGGCTGCCGGCTCCTGACTTTTCAAATGGGCATGCGCCAACACCGGTGAGGAAAAAACGACAGTAATCGCTAACGCAGCAGTGCTCAAAATGGCAGGTGATTTTAAGTTAAACACAGTTTTCTCCAGTTATATTGCGATGAGATTGGCACCGGGAGGCGTCCCGGAGAATCCGCAGCATACCTGCCAGGCAAAATTGTGTCGAGACGTCCACCGATTGGGTACAACCCGACATGTCTTGTCAAACCACGCGCCAGCCATCAGTACCATTCCGGCACGGCGCTGCAAGCAGCGGTATGACAGGATTGTGGCAGTGTCCAGCGAGGTGTGCAGATGACATTTTTAGACATGAAAAACTGTTTTTTTCGCTTGCATCTGTACGCAAACAGGAGGTTAATGAACAGGCAAACCACACTTTTACCAAGAGAGGTAGATATGAGTAAAGGAATGGACAGCAAAAAGAACAGTAAAAAGAAACCTTTGAAAACAGTCGCTGAAAAACGGGCTGAAAGGCGTGCCAAAAAAGGCCAACAAACAGACATTGTTTAACCCCAACCTTGCCACGACAAGTAAACCCGCGCCAGCGGGTTTACTCTGAATAACCCTCTGACTAGACCTTCTCCCGAATCATCAGGATAAACGCATACTCCAGCGCAATATCTTCATAATGTGTAAAACGACCAGACTTGCCGCCGTGACCGGATTCCATGTCGGTATAGAGCAGTAACAGGTTGTCATCGGTTTTAAATTCCCGCAATTTAGCTACCCACTTTGCCGGTTCCCAGTATTGCACCTGAGAATCATGCAAGCCGGTGGTCACCATCATATGCGGATAATGCTGGGCCTTCACACCGTCATAAGGGCTGTATCGCTCAATGTAACGATAATAGTCGGGATCATTTGGATTCCCCCACTCGTCATATTCACCGGTCGTCAACGGAATCGACTCATCCAGCATGGTAGTTAATACATCCACAAACGGCACCTGCGCGACCACGCCTTTAAATAACGCCGGGGCCATGTTCACCACCGCGCCCATCAATAATCCCCCCGCACTGCCGCCCATCGCAAACGTCTGTTGCGGGTCACCATACCCTTGTGCCAGCAACGCCTGGGATACATCGATAAAATCAGTGAAAGAGTTCATCTTGTTTAGCAAACGACCGTCGTCATGCCATGCTTGCCCCAACTCACCACCGCCACGAATATGGGCCAGCGCAAAGACAAACCCCCGGTCGAGCAGGCTGAGACGGCTGACACTGAACTCAGGGTCCATACTGCTGCCATAAGCGCCGTAGCCATACACCAACAGCGGATTTTTCCCCAGTTGGCACGTCTGGCGATGGTATACCAGTGATACCGGTATCTCTTCACCGTCGCGCGCGATAATCCATAGTCGCTCGCTACAGTAATCCTCAGTGTTGAAATTTTTCACTTCGGCCTGTTTCAATCGTTGCTGCTGGCCGGTAGCCATATCCAACTCATACAGTGTGCCGGGCGTCGTCATTGACGAGTAGCCATAACGCAGTCGTGAGGTTTCCGGCGTCGGGTTGTACGCCAGCCAGGTCACATAGCTGGGGTCGCTAAAGTTGATGCACTGCGCCGTACCACTCTGCCAATCGATATAACGAATGTGGGTCAACCCTCGCGACCGTTCTTCCACCACATACCAATCGCGGAACAACGAGAATCCTTCCAGAATACATTCCGTTCTTGGGGCGATCAGTGTCTCCCACTGCGCCTCCTGCCCGTCAGTGGCACGATACAGGCCGAATGTTTTGCCCTCTTTGTTGGAGCGGAGATAAAAATAGTCACCATAATGGTCGAGATCATATTCATGATCCTTACGGCGCGGCACAAACATCTGCGGCGTGGCTTGTGGATCACACGCATCGAGCAACAGGACTTCGCTGTTGGTGGTGCTGCTGAGATGAATCAAGATGTAACGTTCAGAGGTGGTTTTTTCCAGGCTGACGTAATAGGTATCGTCCTGCTCTTCGTAAATCAGTACATCTTGCCGAGGGTCGCTGCCGATGCGATGGCGGTAAACCTGATATGGCAGCAGCGTCTGCGAATGTTTGCGCACATAATAGATGGCCGTGGAATCGGCGGACCATTCGGTGACAGCCGAAACATGTTCGATCAGGTCCGGCAACCATTCGCCAGTGGTGAGATCACGCAGGCGCACATCATATTGGCGGCGGGAGAGGAAATCTTCCGAAACCGTCATCAGACGATTGTCCGGGCTGACATCCAGTGATCCCACGTCGTAAAAGTCGCCATTTTCCGCTCGTTGGTTGCCATCCAGCAAGGTTTCCCACTGTTCCGTCGCTGACGCTGGCTGGCGCAGATAAACCGCATAATCTTTACCCGGCTCATAACGGTTCTGATAGCGGTAGCCATTCTTTACATAAGGTACCGAGGTATCTTCACGGGGAATACGCTGCACCATTTCATCATATAGCGCCTGTTTCTGCTCTTGGCAGGGGGCCATAGCCTGTTCGCTATAGCGGTTTTCCTGCTCCAGCCAGGTCAATACATCCGGATTGTTACGCTGGTCATCGCGCAGCCAGTAATAGTTATCAATGCGGGTTTCCCCATGCCGGGTTAATGGATGGGGACGCTTTTCAGCGCGCGGGGCTTTCATGACACGTAATTCCTTCTGGTGAAAAAATAAAATTCGCTATGCAGGAGCATCAGACAATGGGGGAAAAGAGTGGCACGAATTTTCATCCGAATCCAGGCGTGATCACGCATCCCGATAACAGTTGCTGCACATTTAGCTATAATCCGGTACGGATGCGTACGCAAACGTTTTCGTTTATACTGCGGCGATTTTTACAACCTGATCAGGTACTAAAGTTATGTTAACAATGGGAACGGCTCTGCGTCCCGGCGCGACCCGCGTTATGTTGCTGGGCTCTGGCGAACTGGGAAAAGAAGTGGCGATTGAATGTCAGCGTTTGGGGATCGAGGTCATTGCCGTCGACCGCTATGCTGATGCACCGGCAATGCAGGTTGCCCACCGCAGCCATGTCATTAACATGCTGGATGGCGAGGCGTTAAAGCAGTTGGTGGAAAGCGAACGTCCGGATTATATCGTGCCGGAAATTGAAGCCATCGCCACCGATATGCTGGTCGTGCTGGAGCAACAGGGGCATTATGTCGTGCCCTGCGCGCAAGCCACCCGGCTGACCATGAACCGTGAAGGCATTCGTCGTCTGGCGGCTGAAACCCTGGGACTGCCCACCTCCCGTTATCATTTCGCCGACAGTGAAGCCAGCTTCCATCAGGCGGTTAACGCCATCGGTTATCCATGTATTGTAAAACCGGTAATGAGCTCTTCTGGTAAAGGTCAGAGCCTGATTCGTGAACCACAACAACTGGAACGTGCCTGGCGTTATGCGCAGGAAGGCGGTCGGGCCGGCGGTGGCAAAGTGATTGTGGAAGGGCTAGTGCAATTTGATTTTGAAATCACATTGCTGACTATCCATGCCGCTGACGGTATCCATTTCTGCGACCCGATCGGTCATCGTCAGGAAGATGGCGACTATCGCGAGTCCTGGCAACCGCAACAGATGAGCAGTGAAGCACTGGCGCGGGCCAGACACATTGCCAGCGAAGTGGTGGAAGCATTGGGTGGTTTCGGTCTGTTCGGCGTTGAACTGTTTGTCTGTGGTGATGAGGTTATTTTCAGCGAAGTGTCTCCCCGGCCACACGATACCGGGATGGTCACGCTGATCTCTCAGGACTTGTCTGAATTTGCGCTGCATGTGCGGGCGTTTCTGGGCTTGCCGATTGGTGACATCCGTCAGTATGGCCCATCCGCCTCAGCGGTAATCCTGCCGGAGCTGACCAGTAATGATGTTCGCTTCCACGGATTGGAACAGGCGTTGCAACCGCATACCCAGATCCGACTGTTCGGCAAACCGGAAATTAGCGGTAAGCGCCGTATGGGCGTGGCGCTGTCCACTGCGGAAAATACGGATGCGGCGGTCCAACTGGCAAAAGCGACGGCCAACGCGGTGAAAGTCAGCGGCTGAACGCCCCTGCTTGAAGATGCCGTGCATGAGTGGGTCAGGCCAGGTGTTGTCTTCAGGAAATGATGTCCGACACCAACACGAATTGAATGGGTAACCGATAGATTCCCGCCCGTTGGGCGGGAATGATGGTCTTATGCCTTGGCGCCAGCCACCGCTTCGCGAGCCAGTTCGGTGATACGAGCATAATCACCGCTTTCCAATGCATCCACCGGTACCAACCAGGAACCCCCTACGCACAGCACGCTTTTCAGTGCCAGATAATCACGATAGTTTTTCGGCGTGATCCCACCGGTCGGGCAGAAACGGATTTTCCCGAATGGCCCGGCAATGGCCTGTAGCGCTTTCACACCACCATTGGCTTCCGCCGGGAAGAATTTGAATTCACGCAATCCATAATCCATCCCCAGCATCAATTCAGACACCGTGCTAATACCCGGAATCAATGGAATGGTGCCGTCAATAGCCGCTTTCAGCAGCGGTTCGGTCAGACCCGGACTAATGGCAAACTGCGCACCGGCTTCAGTCACTTGCGCCAATTGCTGTGGATTGGTCACCGTACCGGCACCGACAATAGCGTCTGGGACTTCGTTGGCAATCAGGCGAATCGCGTCCACCGCACAGTCAGTACGTAGTGTCAGTTCCAGCACACGGACACCACCAGCGACCAAGGCTTTTGCCATAGGTACGGCATGTTCCAACTTGTTAATCACAATCACAGGAACAACCGGACCAGCTGTCAAAATCTGTTCCGCACTGGTCTTCCAGTTTTTCATCTAGGGTAATCTCCAGTCATGCCCGCACGGGGCATCATTAATTATCTGGCGCGCCCCTGCCACAGGGATCCACAGTTACCCACGGATGTCCGACCGCACCGTTAGCTACACAAAAAAACCGACAAACGACCACCCCAAAAACCAGGGTGGTGGTGCCATTACTCCACTTCACTCCAGGAGCGTCCATCGCGGGTAATCATCGCAACCGAGGCAACCGGGCCCCAGTTCCCCGCTGGATAAGGCTTAGGTAAATCATTGTCCATGCCCCAGGCTTCCATAATGGAATCAACCCATTTCCAGGCCTCTTCCACTTCATCACGACGAACAAACAGCGCCTGAATGCCGCGCATGGTTTCCAGCAGCAAACGCTCATAGGCGTCAGCCAGATGCTGTTGATTAAAGGTTTCGGAGAAACTCAGATCCAGCTTGGTGGTTTGCAACCGGTGTTTATGCTCCAGCCCAGGGATCTTGTTCAGGATCTGGATTTCAATACCTTCATCCGGCTGTAAACGAATAATCAGCTTGTTCTGTGGTAACTGCTGATAAGAATCATGAAACAGATTCAACACCGGATTTTTGAAATACACCACCACTTCAGAACATTTGCTCGGCAGTCGCTTACCGGTACGCAGGTAAAATGGCACACCGGACCAGCGCCAATCGTCAATATCCACACGAATTGCCACGAACGTTTCGGTGCTGCTGGACTTATTGGCGCCCTCTTCTTCCAGATAGCCGGGCACTTTCTTACCTTGTACAAAACCCGAGGTATACTGCCCACGTACCGTGGTTTCATGCACGTTGGTACGGTCGATACGGCGCAGCGAGCGCAGCACCTTCACTTTTTCATCACGGATGCGGTCAGTGCTGAGATCAGATGGAGGCGACATGGCAATGATGGTCAGGATTTGCAACAGATGGTTTTGGATCATGTCACGCATTTGACCGGCCTGGTCAAAATAGCCCCAACGTCCTTCAATCCCCACCTCTTCCGCCACGGTAATCTGCACATGGTCGATAGTGCGATTATCCCAGTTGTTCGCGAACAACGAATTGGCAAAGCGCAGCGCCAGTAGGTTCAATACGGTTTCTTTACCCAGATAGTGGTCGATGCGATAGACCTGGCACTCGTTAAAGTACTCCGCCACCTGATCGTTAATTACCCGTGACGACGCCAGATCAGTACCCAGCGGTTTTTCCATCACCACACGAGCCGGTTCTTTGTTCAGCCCGGCTTTACCCAGGCCACGACAGATCGCACCAAAGGTGCTGGGCGGCATGGCAAAATAGTTAATGGTGGCGCGATTTTCTTGATCGAGCATCTCTCCCAGGCGCTCAAACCCGGCAGTATCCTCAACATCCAGTTGGCAGAAATCCAGACGTTCGCTCAGTGTTTTCCATAATGTTGCATCCAGCGGTTCTTTGAGAAAGGTATCAAACGCTTCCTTCACCACCTCGATATAAGCGGTTTTATCCCACTCAGCCCGGCCCACGCCGATAATACGGGTATCCGGGTGAATATGGCCTGCTTTTTCCAATTGATACAGTGAAGGCAGCAATTTACGGCGCGCCAGATCGCCCTTCGCACCGAAAATCACCAGGTCACACGCCTGGGCTGTAGAAGTTACCGCCATTTTCAATCTCCTCATAGCAGGATGCTGTAATTTTATTACAGTAATAATGTACTCTTTTTGACTATAACCAGTAAACCCGTAATAAAATAACAAGAAATATTGCATCTAATGTGACAATACTTCATATCGCAGGTGTAAATGCGGGCAAATAGGCTGCAAAATCATCAAAAAAAGAAATTTTCTGTCTTTTATGACAGTTGATTACTGTTCTGAAAGTTAGACACAAGTCATGTTCTGGAAAAAAAGCACATAACTTCGCATGTTGTTCTCTAACAACCTTTACAAGGCCGTAGTATATTTCCACAAACCTCGTATTGATTTCACCTTTGGCTGAAATCGAAAATACCATAGATGGTCTTTGTCTTATGAATATGCTGGAAAAAATCCAGAGCTATCTGGAGCTGCTGAGCAAATCTGAACGAAAAGTGGCTGAAGTCATCCTCGCATCACCCCAGACAGCCATTCATTCCAGTATCGCCACACTGGCCGGTGTGGCTGAAGTCAGTGAACCCACTGTCAATCGATTCTGTCGCCGCCTTGAGACCAAAGGTTTTCCTGATTTTAAACTACATCTGGCCCAAAGTCTGGCTAATGGCACACCTTATGTGAACCGCAATGTAGAAGAAGATGATACGGTGGAGGCTTACACCAGTAAGATCTTTGAATCCACCATGGCGGGATTGGAACACGTGAAATCCTGTCTGGATATTGCCGCCATCAATCGCGCCGTGGATCTGCTTACGCAGGCCAAGAAGATCTCTTTCTTCGGGTTTGGTGCGTCGGCGGCCGTCGCTCATGATGCCATGAATAAATTTTTCCGTTTTAATATTCCGGTGGTTTACTTTGATGATCTGGTGATGCAGCGTATGGGCTGCATGAACTCGGGTGAAGGCGATGTGGTGGTGTTGATTTCGCACACCGGCCGCACGAAAAGCCTGGTGGAAATGGCACATCTGGCGCGTGAAAACGATGCCACCGTTATCGCCATTACCTCAGACGATACGCCGCTGTCCAGGGAAGCCTCACTCACTCTGCGAGTGGAAGTACCGGAAGATACCGATGTCTATATGCCAATGGTATCGCGAATTGCCCAGCTTACATTGATTGATGTGCTGGCCACCGGGTTTACCTTGCGTCGCGGCGCAAAATTCCGGGATAACTTGAAGCGTGTCAAGGAAGCATTACGAGAATCGCGTTTTGATAAGGAAGAACGATTCAGCAAACCTTTTGGTTAATTTGGTATGATGCAGGGTGAGGGTGTACTTCTTTTCGCGGTACGGGCAGCTCACCCATATAATAATCAATAACCTCACGGCATCCGGATAACAATGGTGAAATAGTTTTATTGTAAAAGCAGTATTTCATTCGCGTTATCCGACGTTACCGCACTACAACAGCTTCACTAGTCAACGGAGTTATACATGTCCAGACGGCTCAGAAGAACCAAAATTGTTACCACACTGGGGCCGGCTACTGACCGCGACAATAATCTGGAAAAGATTATTGCCGCAGGCGCGAATGTAGTCCGCCTGAATTTTTCTCATGGCATCCCTGAAGATCATATAATCCGTGCCAATAAAGTTCGTGAAATTGCGGCCAGACTCGGCCGCCATGTTGCTATTCTTGGCGATCTCCAGGGTCCCAAAATCCGCGTTTCCACCTTCAAGGAAGGTAAAGTTTTTCTCAATATCGGTGATAAATTCCTGCTTGATGCCAACATGACCAAGGGCGAAGGCGATAAGGAAAAAGTCGGTATTGACTATAAAGGCCTGCCAGGTGACGTCGTGCCGGGTGATATTCTGCTGTTGGATGATGGCCGGGTACAGTTGAAAGTATTGAAAGTGGAAAACATGAAGGTGTTTACCGAAGTAACGGTAGGTGGCCCACTTTCCAACAACAAAGGCATCAATAAGCTGGGTGGTGGTCTCTCTGCCGAAGCGCTGACTGAAAAAGACAAAGAAGACATCCTCACCGCCGCCAAAATCAATGTGGATTACCTGGCAATTTCCTTCCCGCGTACCGGCGAAGACCTGAACTATGCTCGTCGTCTGGCCCGTGATGCGGGTTGTAACGCTAAAATTGTTGCCAAAGTGGAACGTGCGGAAGCCGTCGCCAGCGACGAAGCGATGGATGACATCATTCTGGCCTCTGACGTAGTCATGGTGGCACGTGGCGACCTGGGTGTGGAAATTGGCGACGCGGAACTGGTTGGTATCCAGAAAAAACTGATTCGTCGTGCCCGTAAACTGAATCGTGCGGTGATCACCGCTACGCAGATGATGGAATCGATGATTACCAATCCAATGCCAACCCGTGCGGAAGTGATGGACGTCGCCAACGCCGTGTTGGATGGTACCGACGCCGTCATGCTTTCGGCAGAAACCGCGGCGGGTCAGTATCCGGCGGAAACCGTGGCCGCCATGGCAAAAGTATGTCTGGGCGCGGAAAAGATCCCCAGCATCAACATATCAAAACACCGTCTTGACGTAGAGTTTGACAACATCGAAGAGTCTATTGCGATGTCTGCCATGTACGCGGCCAATCATCTGAAAGGGGTGACCGCGATTATTGCCATGACCGAATCTGGCCGTACCGCGCTGATGATGTCCCGTATCAGTTCTGGTCTGCCAATTTTCGCCATGTCTCGTCATGAACACACACTCAACCTGACCGCATTGTATCGTGGTGTCACGCCCGTGCAGTTTACCGGCTACACTGACGGCATCGTAGCCGCCAATGACGCCGTGCTCATATTGCGCGACAAAGGTTTTCTGGTGTCCGGCGATCTGGTGATCGTCACTCAGGGTGATGTGATGGGAACCGTAGGCACAACGAATACAGTCCGTATTCTGCGGGTGGAATAACCGGTGGATTCCCGCTCAGCAGGCGGGAATCTCCCTGTCTAATCAATAAAAAGTATCCAATGTGATCCCCGTTTTTCACGGGGATCACTACACTTGCACTAAACACTTGCCCTAAATCCTGATGCGCCACGGTTACTTACGCGGATAAAGATCCTTGCGTAAATATGGCTCTGTCTCGCCTGATTTACGTGTTTTCAGTATTTTCAGAATCCAGGTGTATTGTTCCGGGTAAGGTCGCACCAGCGTTTCGACCTCTTCATTCATCCGCCGGGCAATATAAGTATCATCGGCACCGTCCAGATCGCTCATCGGCGGGCGAATATAGACTTCCAATCGGGATTCTTTCGCGTTATATACCGGGAATAACGGCACAATCTCGGCCCGGCACACTTTCATCAAACGCCCTACCGCAGGCAATGTGGCTTTATAGGTCGCGAAGAAATCCACAAATTCACTGTGTTCCGGCCCATGATCCTGGTCAGGAAGATAATATCCCCAATACCCTTTTCTTACCGAGTTGATAAACGGTTTGATACCGTCATTACGTGCATGCACACGCCCACCGAAGCGGATACGCAATGCATTCCACAGATAATCCACCAGGGGATTTTTCTGATTATGCATCATGGCCGCGATCCGGTGACCACGCCAACTGATCAGCATCGCCGGGACATCCACAGCCCAGCCATGTGGCACCAGAAAAATAATATTACGCTGCTGGGCTTCCAGTTGTTCAATGATCTCATAACCATGCCAGCGCACTCGTTCATTCACCCGCCGGGGAGAAATGACCGCCAGCTCCATCATCAAAATCATGGACTGTGTGGCGGTGGCAAACATGTCATCAATGATTTTTTCCCGCTGTAACTCGGGTACATCCGGCATGCAATACAGCAGATTGATGCGAGCACGTCGCCGTGCGCCACGTGACACACGCCCAACCAGACGGCCAAGCGCACCCAGTACCGGGTCACGCAGACGCCCAGGAATGCAGGCAACCACGATCATCATCCCAACACTCAGCCACACCCCCCAATAACGAGGATGAAAAAACTCGCGACGGAACCGGGGAATATATTCAATGTTAGCTTTTTGCTCTCTTTCCATGCATCAACTCTTCATAACAATTACGCGGCAATAATAATTGCTAACTATTGTTTCGCAATTAACCTCACCGATATAGCAGAAAATCGTGACATAACCGCGAATAAAAACAGCCGGCAGCAAACTGACTACCGGCTGGATAAATGAACTCAGGTATTAATCAAACTGCAACTGTGGCGCCATTTTACGTACCTGAGCCAGATAATCGCGGCGCTCTTTACCGCTCAACCCTTCAGAACGCGGCAATTTCGCCGTTAGCGGATTTACCGCCTGCTGATTGATCCACACTTCATAATGCAGATGTGGTCCGGTTGAACGGCCCGTATTACCAGATAAGGCAATACGTTCACCGCGTTTCACCTTCTCACCGGGTTTCACCAGCAGCCGATGCAAGTGCATATAACGCGTAGTGTACTGGCGTCCATGACGAATAGCGATATAACTCCCTGCCAGGGGATCACGTTTAGCCACCACGACTTCACCGTCACCGGTCGCCAACACTGGCGTACCAACCGGCATGGCAAAATCGACACCTCTATGTGGTGCCACACGCCCCGTTACCGGGTTAAGGCGTCGCGGATTAAAGTTGGAAGAAACCCGAAACTGTTTCATGGTGGGGAAACGCAAGAAACCGCGTGAGAGTCCTGAACCTTCCCGATCGTAGAATTTGCCGTCGTCAGCACGGAACGCATAATAATCTTTGCCGCCGCTTCTCAGACGTACACCCAGCAGTTCGCTCTGCTCATTGTGGCCAGCCAGCACTTCGCGGGACATCAATACCGCAAAACTGTCATCTTTATGCAATTTGCGGAAATCCAACTGCCACTGCAATGCTTTGATAACTTCCCTAATCTCGTTGGTGGTTAATCCGACACTGCGGGCGCTGTTAACAAAACTGCTAGTCAACCGTCCGGCGATTACACTGTTATGCCACTCACCTTCAACATTCTCGATGGACTCTTTGAAATTATCGCCAATACGTTGATAGGTACGGGATTCACGACGGGAAACCTGCCAGTGCAGGCTTTGTAACAGACCGGTATCACCCAGTTGCCAGGTGATCTGCTGACCGATTTTCAGATTACGCAATGCGGGATTCTGCTCAGCTAGTGCAGTGATATCGGCGATATCAATACCATACTGAGTCAGAATACTGCTGAGGGTATCACCAGCCGACACCACATACTCGTGAGATCCGCTATCATCAGATACTTTATCGTCCAGCTCATCCGACGGGATATCCTGCCCCGGTGCTGGCTGATCAAGTGGTTCGCTGTTCATTTCCGTAGATTCTGCAGACGCTGTCGGAGGCGCGGCAGGAGTGGCATCCAACGGTTCACTTGCAGACGGAGTGAGTGATTGTGAAGATAGGGTTTCAGTTTTACTGCCAGGCGTATTAGTAACCGGAGGATAAACAAATGGCCGCCAAACAGCGACGGCCAGGGTGACTACAGTTAGCGACCCCAGCATCACGCGGTGGGGTCTGGGTAGACTGTTATACGCCAGAGCGATAGTTCGGACTATCTGCTGCACTTATTCGCATCCTCATTATTTTTTCTCCAGGCAGCTCAGATATTCGTTAGACAATTTCAGCAGAAAATGCGTGTAGCTGTCTTTATCCAGAACGACGTTGCTTCCCAATGGATCGAGTACGCCGATATGCACACCCGTTCCCTTAACGACAGCATCAATAACTGCTGGCCTGAATTGTGGCTCAGCAAAAACGCAAACGGCCTTATGCTCAACCAACTGTGTTCGTATTTGATGTAAACGCTGCGCACCAGGCTGGATGGCCGGGTTGATCGTAAAATGACCAAGTGGCTTTAATCTATAGTGTTTCTCAAAATAGCCGTAGGCATCATGAAACACGAAATAGCCTTTCCCTTGCACAGGCGACAGCATATTACCAATATTTTTATCCGTTTGTGCAAGTTTCTCAGTGAAATAACGCAGATTGCCGTCTAATTTGTCTCTATTCTGTGGCATAAGTTCCAATAATTTATCATGTATAGCGACAGCGGCGGCCTTTGCTATCACTGGCGACATCCAGATATGCATGTTGATATCCCCGTGATGGTGCCTGTCGCCATCATCATCTTCCGCCTCCGCGGTGGCATCATGTGCAGAATTCGTTGTCATTTCATGCTCGTGATGCGGTGGCGATTTCAACAATTCAGCCTTGATGGCTGGCACATCCGCCAGTGAAATCTGCCTGGCTGCGGCGACCTGCTGTAGTGGTTTAGCCAGAAATGCCTCCATGTCAGGACCGATCCAAATCACCAAATCCGCAGACCGTAAATGCTGGACATCAGACGGGCGCAGAGCATAATTGTGAGGCGACGCGCCATCGGGCAACAAAATATCTACCGGCGTGACGCCATCCGCAATCGCGGCGGCGATAAATCCCAGTGGGCGAATTGATGTCAATACGGCGGCTGAGGCCACGGGTATTGACGCAACTGACGTCAAAAGTGCGCTGGCAGTCAGTACAGATTTCAGCCAATTATTTACGTGATGCGTAGGCATAGCGAGTCTTCCATCGATTTCAACATGAATTTTGTTATATTATAACATCATTAATTACTTTCAAACTGAGTTATATGTCTACTCTGGTCACACTTGATAATATTTCTGTGCAATTTGGCAATCGGCGCGTGTTGACCGATATTTCCCTCACCCTTCAGGCAGGGCGGATTTTAACCCTGATCGGTCCGAACGGTGCCGGAAAATCGACACTGGTGCGGGTGGTTCTGGGTTTACTCTCTCCCGATAATGGCAATATTCAGCGTGTCCCGAATCTGCGTATCGGTTACGTGCCGCAAAAATTGCATCTGGACGCCACACTACCGTTGACCGTCAGCCGTTTTATGCAGCTGCGCCCCGGCATAAAAAAGCAAGAGATTATGCCGGCGCTTAAACGCGTCCAGGCCGGACATCTGCTGAACCAACCAATGCAAAAACTCTCTGGCGGGGAAAACCAGCGTGTCCTGCTGGCCCGCGCCATTCTCGCCAATCCACAGTTATTGGTGCTGGACGAACCCACCCAGGGTGTCGACGTCAATGGTCAATTGGCACTGTATGAACTGATCAACCAGTTGCGACAAGAGCTTAACTGCGGCGTACTGATGGTTTCTCACGATTTACATCTGGTTATGGCCAAGACCGATGAAGTGCTGTGCCTTAATCAACATATCTGTTGTTCTGGAACGCCTGAAGTGGTTTCCCTGCATCCGGAATTTCTGGCGATGTTCGGTCATCGCGGCGCGGAACAACTGGCTATCTACCGTCACCACCATAACCACCGGCATGACTTGAATGGACGCGTTATTTTGAAAAAACAGGATGGGAACGACAAATGATTGAGCTGTTGTTTCCTGGTTGGCTGGCGGGGGTTTTTCTGTCCATAGCGGCAGGCCCGCTGGGGTCGTTCGTTGTCTGGCGTCGAATGTCCTATTTTGGCGATACGCTGGCACACGCGTCATTATTGGGCGTCGCACTGGGTCTGCTGCTGGATGTGAGTCCATTTTATGCGGTGCTCGCTGTCACACTGGTATTGTCGCTGGGGTTGGTCTGGTTGGAACAACGTCCTAATCTGGCGATTGATACCTTGTTGGGCATTATGGCCCACAGTGCGCTGTCGCTGGGGTTGGTGGTGGTCAGCCTGATGAATAATGTTCGCGTGGATCTGATGGCCTATCTGTTTGGTGACCTGCTTTCCGTTACCACTAGCGATTTACTGCTGATTGGCCCCGGTATTGTGCTGGTGGTCATAGTTCTGTGCTGGCAATGGCGAGCGCTGTTATCCATGACCATCAGCCCGGAACTGGCCCATGTCGATGGTATCCATCTGCAACGTACCAAACTGTTATTGATGTTGATAACCGCATTAACCATTGGGTTGGCGATGAAATTTGTTGGGGCGCTGATTATTACTTCGCTGTTGATCATTCCTGCCGCCACTGCCCGTCGCTTTGCCCGCACGCCGGAACAAATGGCCGGAGTAGCGGTAATTATCGGGATTCTGGCGGTAACGGGTGGACTGGCGGTTTCTGCCGATCTTAATACACCGGCCGGCCCGTCGGTTGTGTTGTGCGCATCGCTGCTGTTTATGCTGAGTCTGCTAAAGAAGCAGGCCGCGTAACGCAACCTGTCTGCATCAACAATGAATAGATCCTCGTTTCGACGAGGATAACTACGGTGACGGAATGCGGCGCTAGTCCGAATAACATATTCAAACAACATGCACGAATAACAGCATGCACAAATAACAGATAGTACGGATAGCCAATCAAGACCGGTGGCGAGGCAATTACTCCTCGCGAGTCAGGCCAAAATGACGATAAGCGTGCTGAGTGGCGATACGCCCACGCGGTGTCCGTTGCAAAAATCCTTGCTGAATCAGGTAAGGCTCCAGCACATCTTCAATGGTTTCACGCTCTTCACCGATGGCCGCTGCCAGGTTATCCAACCCTACCGGTCCACCCATAAATTTATCGATCACGGCCAACAGCAGCTTGCGGTCCATAAAATCAAATCCTTCAATATCTACCGCCAGCATATCCATCGCCTGAACGGCCACGTCCAGCGTAATCGTGCCATCCGATTTCACTTCAGAAAAGTCACGTACCCGGCGCAACAGCCGGTTGGCGATGCGTGGCGTACCGCGGGAACGACGGGCTAATTCCAGTGCGCCATCTTCCGTCATCTCCAGCCCCAGACACAGTGCGCTACGGCTGACAATATGCTGCAAGTCCGCGACCTGATAAAACTCCAGACGCTGCACGATCCCGAAACGGTCACGCAACGGAGAGGTCAGCGACCCGGCACGAGTGGTCGCACCAATTAGCGTAAACGGAGGTAAATCCAGTTTAATGGAGCGCGCCGCCGGTCCTTCGCCAATCATGATATCCAACTGATAATCTTCCATAGCCGGATAAAGCACTTCTTCTACTACTGGCGATAGACGGTGAATTTCATCAATAAACAGCACGTCGTGGGGTTCAAGATTGGTCAGTAATGCCGCCAGATCACCCGCTTTCTCCAGCACCGGGCCGGATGTGGTACGCAAATTGACACCCATTTCGTTCGCGACAATATTGGCCAGTGTGGTTTTACCCAGCCCCGGCGGACCGAAAATCAGCAGATGATCCAACGCGTCACCACGCTTGCGCGCCGCCTGAATAAATATATCCATCTGCTCACGGACTTTCGGCTGTCCGACGTACTCCGACAACAGTTTAGGCCGGATAGCCCGGTCGAAGATCTCTTCCTCTTCAACAACAATCGGCGCAATCAAACGATCAGCTTCAATCATGAATACCTCACAGTACCGCGCGTAATGCGTCCCTGATCAGGGTTTCGCAGGTAGAATCCGGGCGGGATACCTTGCTTATCATACGGCTGGCTTCCTGCGGTTTATAGCCCAGTGATACCAGCGCGGCTTCCGCTTCTGCCAGTGGATCCACCACCGGTTCGCCCACGGGCGTTGACGGTGGCAAGGCCATGTTACCCGGTGAATTAAACAGATCACCATTCAGCCCCTTGAAGCGGTCTTTCATTTCCACCACCAGCCGCTCTGCGGTTTTCTTGCCTACGCCCGGCAGTTTGATCAGGACGCCAATTTCCTGACGCTCCACCGCGCTGACAAACTGCTGCGCCGACATGCCGGACAAAATCGCCAGTGCCAGTTTCGGCCCCACACCGTTAACTTTGATCAGCTCGCGGAACAGTGAACGCTCCTGCTTGTTATTGAACCCAAACAGCAGTTGCGCATCTTCCCGCACCACAAAATGGGTGAAGATCACCGCTTCCTGGCCAAGATCTGGCAGTTCGTAAAAACAGGTCATCGGCATATGGACTTCATAGCCCACACCGTTGGCTTCAATCAATACCTGCGGTGGTTGTTTCTCCAGAACGATGCCTCTGATACGACCTATCACGTGTTGTTTTCCTTATGGGACTAACCTGGAACAAGGCGTATAGCTTATAACACAAAAAAATATCTGATACAAAAAAGCTGGATGCATATCCAGATATTATTGAGAATAAAAGGAAAGTCTCCGGCATCGGTATGACCACCATAAAATACCGGAGATATCAGTGAAGAATCGCGGTTCATCACCCCTGACGGCTGGGTTCTGCTGTCGGGTTATGCAGGGCGTCGTAATTTTTCCAGCGGTAGTTGCACAGCGAGATCACCCAGCAGGCGACAAACAGCGCCACGACATAGAATCCGGCGTTGCCGAGTTGCGCATTGAAGGCCTCAACCACGCCCCACAGCCCGGCATGCAGGTCAAGTTTGTCCGCCAGTAGTCCCAGCGCTTCCATACCGCCGATAAAAACCGCCACCACTACCGACGTCGCCGTAATGGTCATATTGTAGTAGAGTTTGCGCTGCGGTTTACTGAACGCCCAGCCATAAGCGCCGACCATCACCACATTATCCAGTGTATCCACCAGTGCCATGCCGCAGGTAAACAACGCCGGAAAAATCATGATCGACCAGATTGACATGCCCTGTGAAGCGCCGGCCGCCGAGATACCTAATACGCCAATTTCGGTAGCCGTATCAAATCCCAGTCCGAACAGCAGACCAACCAGATACATGTGCCAGCTTTTGCGCACCAGACGGAATGTTGAACGGAAAATCCAGCCCATCACCCCTGACGCGGGAATATCGTCCATCTGATCAGGCGCCTCGCCCATCCCTTGTTTGAATTGTTGAAAACGTTTCCAGACATCGCGCAGAATCACCAGATTCACCAATGCCATCAACAACAGGAACCCGGCTGAAACCAGCGTGCCGATGACGCCCCCCACTTCATGAAACCAGGCCATATCATCCCGCAGCGCCGTCGCGGTGGCGGCCAGCGCCAGTGACGCCAGAATAACGATGGTGGAATGTCCCAGCGAAAACCAGGTCCCGACACTCAGTGGCCGTTTCCCCTCTTGCATCATTTTCCGGGTGACATTATCGATGGCGGCGATATGGTCCGCATCCACCGCATGGCGCAGTCCGAAGCACCAGGCCAGCAAACTGGTCGCCATCAAGGCACCATGTTCATGAAACAGACGCCATGCCAGCAGCCATACCAACGCGTTAACCATCACCAGACCGCCCAACATCACCATCGAGCGTGGATTGTCCCTGAAAAGCGAAGACAGCATGTGAAAACCTTTTGTCAGTCCGGCGGGCGATCACCGTCGGGTTCATTGCGAGTATGAGATTTTATAAATTGTTCATACATCACTGTGTTATCACAGATCAAAGGAAGGCTAATTATGACGGATGTGTTTGCCCAAAGGCGAAGATGGCGTTGCTCAACGGCGAGAGTTGAACCGGATAACGGAAAGCGGCATCAGAACAAGGGGTGGGCTGCCTTTCCTGGTAAAAACAGCGCTTCGGTCAGGAAAGGCAGTAAAATATCACACGCCAATCAACGAAGACGTCCGCGGGCCATCGTAAGCTTATCGACACTGATACGAGTAAGGTTCTGGCTGAAATGACAGTGCGTGATGGCAATGGCCAGCGCGTCGGCCGCGTCCGATTGCGGGCTGGCGGGTAACTTCAACAACACGCGTACCATGTGCTGCACCTGCTTTTTGTCGGCGGCACCGGTACCGACTACGGTCTGTTTTACCTGACGCGCCGCATACTCGAACACCGGCAGATCCTGATTTACGCCCGCCACAATAGCCGCGCCGCGCGCCTGTCCCAGTTTAAGCGCCGAGTCCGCATTCTTGGCCATAAACACCTGCTCTATCGCCAGACAGTCGGGATGAAACTGGGTAATGATCTCACTGACGCCGGCAAAGATCAGCTTCAGACGGCTGGGGAGATCGTCCACCACAGTGCGGATGCAACCGCTACCGATATAACTGAGCTGCCTGCCCCGTTGCTGGACGATACCGTAACCGGTGACACGGGAACCGGGGTCGATGCCCAGAATAATTGTCATCAGTTACTCCCCGGCCACTGATTGATGCCATGTGGCAATGCCATCACAGCAATGCCGCCACCTCGTCGGAGATCTCACCGTTGTGGTAAACCTCCTGCACGTCGTCGCAGTCTTCCAGCATATCGATCAAGCGCATCAGTTTCGGTGCGGTTTCTGCATCCATATCCGCGCTGGTGGACGCGACCATTGATACCTCGGCGGATTCTGCCACCAGACCAGCCGCATCCAGCGCATCTTTCACCTGACCGAATGTTTCCCACGGTGTGAAGACGTCAATAGCGCCATCATCATACGTCACGATATCGTCAGCACCCGCTTCCAGCGCCGCATCCATCACCGTATCTTCATCCAGACCCGGCGCATAGGAAATGACGCCCTTCTTGGTGAACAGATAGGCAACCGAGCCATCCGTTCCCAGGTTGCCGCCGCTTTTGCTAAAGGCGTGGCGAACTTCGGAAACCGTACGATTACGGTTGTCGCTCAAACACTCCACCATCACGGCAGTGCCGCCGGGGCCGTAACCTTCATAAATGATAGTTTCCATATTGGCATCATCATCGCCCCCTACACCACGGGCAATAGCGCGGTTCAGGGTATCGCGTGTCATATTATTGGACAGCGCTTTGTCGACAGCGGCACGCAGACGCGGGTTGGCACCGGGATCACCCCCGCCCAGTCTGGCGGCGGTGACCAGTTCACGGATAATTTTGGTGAAAATCTTACCGCGTTTGGAATCCTGTGCTGCTTTACGATGCTTGGTGTTGGCCCACTTACTATGACCTGCCATAAAAATCTCCGAAAAAAGCCTGTTCAGGCCGGATAAATAACAAATTCTTCAATCGCCTGCCGGTTGCTCCACGACTTGGTGAGCTGCGCGGCACTGGGGGCATCAAGCCACTGGTAAGCCAGATGTTCGGTTAGCTCCACCTCACGCTCTTTGGGCAACGCCAGACAGAACCAGGATTCTGTATTGTGCGTCACCCCCGGGGCATAGCGATGTCTCAGATAAGCAAATATCTCAAATTCCACACAGCGTTGGCAATCGATCAACGATAGCGACTCTGCGGCGATATCAATGTTAACCTCTTCCTTAACTTCACGTTGTGCGGCAAACCACGCACTTTCACCTTCTTCCAGGCTGCCGGTCACCGACTGCCAGAAATCAGGATCGTCGCGTCGTTGAAGCATCAGCACCCGTCCGGTATCAGCAGCGTAAATCACTACCAGCACTGAAACGGGTCGCTTGTATGTCATAGCTGCTCTCTGTTTTTCTCTGCGTCCTTCGCATCCTGTGCGGATTTCCCTTTACCCACCACCGCAATGGAAAGCTCTTCCAGTGCCGTCGAATTGGCAAAGCTCGGCGCTTCCGTCATCAGACAAGCCGCCGCCGTGGTTTTCGGGAAGGCAATCACATCACGGATATTATCGGTGCCGGTCAGCAGCATCACCAGACGATCCAGGCCAAAAGCCAGACCGGCGTGCGGCGGCGTACCGAATTTCAGTGCATCCAGCAGAAAACCGAACTTCTCACGCTGTTCTTGCTCGTTGATACCCAAAATGCGGAACACCGTCTGTTGCATAGCACCATTATGAATACGCACGGAACCACCACCCACTTCGTAACCGTTCAACACCATGTCATAGGCGTTGGCAATGGCGGACACCGGGTTGGCTTCCAGCGCTGCCGGCGTCATGTCACGCGGCGCGGTGAACGGATGGTGCATAGCCGTCAGACCACCCTCACCGTCATCCTCAAACATCGGGAAGTCAATCACCCACAGCGGTTGCCAGCTGTTTTCATCGGTCAGTTTCAGGTCGCGACCCAGTTTCAGACGTAGTGCGCCCAGCGCGTCGGTGACAATGCTGGCGCTGTCGGCACCAAAGAACAGGATGTCACCATCCGTCGCCGCCGTGCGATCCAACAGCGCGCTCAGGATGTCATTGGTCAGGAACTTGGCCACCGGGCTTTGTATACCCTCCAGCCCCTTGGCCCGCTCATTGACTTTGATGTAGGCCAGCCCTCGGGCGCCATAGATTTCAATAAATTTGGCATACTCATCAATCTGCTTACGGCTGAGTCCCGCCCCGCCCGGTACGCGAATAGCGGCCACACGGCCTTTCGGATCGTTAGCCGGGCCGGAGAAGACTTTGAATTCAACGTCTTTCAGCAGATCAGCCACATCCACCAGTTCCAGCGGGTTACGCAGGTCCGGTTTGTCGGAACCGAAACGGCGCATGGCTTCAGCAAACGTCATCACCGGGAAGTCACCCAGTTCCACGCCTTTGATTTCCAGCCACAATTCACGCGCCAGTTTTTCCATCACTTCACGCACCTGCGGTGCGGTCATAAATGAGGTTTCCACATCGATCTGGGTGAATTCCGGCTGACGGTCGGCACGCAGGTCTTCGTCGCGGAAACATTTGACTATCTGATAGTAGCGGTCAAAACCGGACATCATCAGTAACTGCTTGAACAGTTGCGGAGACTGCGGCAGCGCATAAAACTTGCCTTTGTGGACACGGCTCGGCACCAGATAGTCACGCGCGCCTTCCGGTGTGGCTTTGGTCAGCATCGGCGTTTCGATATCCAGGAAACCGTGGCCGTCCATGAAGCGACGCACGAAACTGGTAATACGGGCGCGGGTTTTCAGACGCTGCGCCATTTCCGGGCGACGCAAGTCCAGATAGCGATATTTCAGTCGCGCTTCTTCGGTATTGACCTGATTGGAATCCAGCGGCAGCGGCTCGGCACGGTTGATAATGGTCAGCGTCGTCGCCAGCACTTCCACTTCCCCGGTAGCCATGTCTTTATTAATCTGGCTGTCCGGACGGGCACGTACCAAACCAGTAAGTTGAATACAGAATTCATTGCGCAGTTCAGAAGCCAACTTAAAGGCGTCCTGACGATCCGGGTCGAAAAATACCTGAACCAGACCTTCACGGTCGCGCATATCAATAAAAATCAAACCACCCAGATCACGGCGACGGTTGACCCAACCACACAATGTCACTTCCTGGCCCATATGGGCCGAGTTCAACTGCCCACAATATTCAGTACGCATTACGATGTCCTTTTACTCAGCCGCTGCTACCACGCCTTCCCCACTCAGATAGCTGATGGGGAAAAGCGGTCTGTTTTGCCGGACGGCATAGTTTTTCTGGATTACTGTCCGATGAAAAAAGGGGGACATTATAAAGGAAATTCCCCCCAACGATAAGTACGATGGTAGCGGTCTACGTGTTGTCCCGCCTACTCTTTTTTACTGTTGGCGTTATCGGTTAACAAAATGAAGGTTATTATGAAAGGAATTTGTTACCGGGCTGACGTTATTTTATCAGGGTTAACCTATGTATATCGGATTACCACAATGGCAACATCCAGCCTGGGGACGGTTGGGATTACGAGATTTGGCAGACTACGCGCGCTATTTTAACTGCGTGGAAGGCAACACCACATTTTATGCCCTGCCATCATCGGATGTTGTACTGCGCTGGCGTGACATGACCCACGATAACTTCCGTTTCTGTTTTAAATTTCCCGCGACCATCAGTCATCAGGCCAGCCTGCGCCATTGTCAGCAAGAGGTATTGCAATTCTTCCACTGTCTTGAACCGTTAGCGGCCCGCATCGGCCAGCTCTGGTTACAGCTACCGGCAACGTTTGGCCCGGATCGACTGGACGATCTATGGCAATTCATGGCCGCGCTGCCGCAGAGTTTCAGCGCTGACGCCTCCGGTTTCAGCTATGGCGTCGAAGTCCGCCATCCTCTGTTTTTTGCCAAAGGAGACGACGAACGCCGTCTTAATCAGGGCTTGCATCAGCGCGGTATCAATCGGGTTATCCTGGATAGCCGCCCGGTACACCATGCGGTGGCGGATAGTGCGGCTCTGCGCGAGGCACAGCGGAAAAAACCGAAAGTTCCGCTGCATGTGGTACTGACGGCCAACCAGCCATTAGTGCGTTTTATCGGCAATGAAGATCTGACGGACAATTTGCGCTGGTTTGCCCCGTGGATTGACAAGCTGGCCCAATGGCAGCGGCATACACCGTACTTGTTTATCCACACACCGGATGTGGGCGATTCCCCGGCATTGGCGCAACAGTTGTGGCCACGGCTAAGTGCCGTCATCCCTGGATTACCCCCTGGTCCTGACTGGCCACAGCAGTCATCGCTGTTCTGAAGCTTTAGTATCGAAAACGGTTTTTTTCGATAGCAGGAACAATACATGACTACTATCATATTGATAGTATTAATTAATATTCCGCTTCAGCTATCAACATGCCCATAGATTTTTCCGCCCTGGTCGGCAGAGTGTTTTCTGACCAACTCAATATTTCATTCTGAACGTTTCGGCCATCACCCCGATGTTGTGCATAAGATTATTGTTGCGTGCCATTTTATGCGCTTCGGGTTTCAGAATAATAATCAGCAGGTAGGCATCGGGATCCATCACTCCTTGGCAGTAAACCAAATGTGCCTGATCGCTGGTTCGTTTGAACTGACGTAAAAACGTAGGAAAAGGTGCATCCGCACCGGCAAGGTGGAGATGAGCCACTCGCTCTTCTTTTACCAGGGGATAGGTGTGGTCATCATCATAGAGTGCGTCACGACCAAAGGTCTCTGGCAACACGCCGTCCTTTTTATAGGATAGAAAATCCGCCGCCAAATCATCAAGCTCTTGCTGGCTTAATTGTTGACGGATCAGCGTTGACTTGAAAAGTCTGATACTCATTCCGTGAACTCAGTCAGATCCTTGTCAGAGGCGTTTTGCAGCAGTTGCTGCCCGTTATCCGCAATATCACTTAAACGTTCAGCCGTTGGCCTGAAACGCGCAGCAGTATGAACCCAGCCCGGTTTCTTTTCTAACAAGTCGATCAACTCTTCAAACACCTTGGCACTAACCATGTAGCCAGCGGGACGGTTATTGGACAGAACGGCAACAGGTTCATCAATAAAATATTTCGCCGGATTTTTTCTTAACTCTGTGATATTAATTGATTTTTCTGCAAGAATACGTTCCATAGACCACCTTAAAGTATGTTTTATTAAGCACATAATAGTGTACATAAGAACATACATCAATTTTTTTGTTTATAAAATACACAAAGACAATCAACGTCGACTAAACATAGAACAACGCCAATGATTTCAATTGATAAATTATATAAAAATATAAATCAGCGGAAAAAATTGAAACTGAATCTAAGTGTATTATCTCAGGCCTGAACTAATACAGATTCCGTCGGTTTTGACCAATGAAGGCGTGAAACCACGTCTTATCGGGGTTTAAAAGGTGTCTGGATAGATGTCGTCGAATTGACAACCTGTTGGTGAGAATGCTTACCGTCATGAAGCCTCTCGCGCCCGGTACGATGTTGCCTGCTCAGTCGCCACAGCAATCATCGCTGTTCTGATTTTGCGTTGTTGCCAGACTGTTAGTACATTTTCTTATAACGGGAATTTTTGAGAGACGAATTTCACACAAAGAATCAAGTCTTTTCAGGCGACAGTCAGGTGGCAGAAACGTTATTATTCTGCCAGCCGTTTTGGTCAGGCAAGGGAGTAGAAAATGGTAAGCGCGCTTTATGTAGTGCTTGGCGCATTGTTGTTGATTAAGTTATCGATTGATGTAGTCAAATTGCGGATGCAATATCGTGTGGCTTATGGCGATGGGGGTTTTTATGAGTTGCAAACAGCGATCAGAGTTCATGGCAACGCGGTAGAATACATTCCTATCGCCTCCATTCTGCTGGTACTGATGGAGATGAATGGCGCGATTACCGCCATGATCCATCTGTGTGGCATTCTGCTTATCCTTGGTCGGTTGTGTCACTATTACGGCTTGCGTAACCGCGAGATCAATTGGCGTCGTTACGGCATGCTCGCTACGTATCTATCACTGATACTGATGGTGATGGCCAATCTTTACTATCTGCCCTGGGAACTGGTGCTAACCCTTCGTTAATCCCGCCCGACGGTAAGGTCGCACCTTGCCGTCTTTCGCAATACCGCTTTACTGCCCCTTTCTGCTAGAATACGCGACTATTATTGTTTATTTGTGCGTTTTTCCCGCTATGTCAAACCGCGATATACTTTTTTCTGCTCCCGTCGCCAATCTGGGCGACTGGACTTTTGATGAACGCGTTGCCGAAGTCTTCCCGGATATGGTTCAGCGTTCCGTGCCGGGCTATTCCAATATCATCTCCATGATCGGTATGTTGGCGGAGCGTTTTGTCCAGCCAGACAGTCAGATCTACGATCTGGGTTGTTCGCTTGGCGCGGCGACACTCTCCATGCGGCGTAATATTCATGTTCCCGGCTGTACCATCATCGCCGTCGATAACTCACCGGCGATGGTGGAACGTTGCCGCCGTCATCTCGACGCATTCCGGTCAGAAACACCGGTAGAGATCCGCCAGGCCGATATTCTCGACACCGTGATTGAAAATGCGTCCCTGGTGGTACTCAATTTCACATTGCAGTTTGTTTCTCCTGAATCGCGCCTGCCGTTGCTAACGCGTATCTATCAGGGGCTGAGACCCGGCGGCGCGCTAGTGCTATCGGAAAAATTCAGCTTTGAGGATGAAAAGACAGGCGAACTGCTGTTCAACATGCATCACGACTTCAAACGTGCCAATGGCTATAGCGAATTAGAAATCAGCCAGAAACGCAACATGCTGGAAAACGTCATGCTGACGGACTCGGTAGAGACGCACAAATCACGTTTGCGTCAAGCCGGTTTTGAGCACAGTGAAGTCTGGTTTCAGTGTTTTAACTTCGGCTCACTGCTGGCGATAAAGGCGGAGAACGGTCGATGATTGATTTCGGCAATTTTTACCAATTGATCGCCAAAAGCCCACTGAGTCACTGGCTCAACACGCTGCCCGCGCAAATCAGCAGTTGGCAGCAGGAATCGCTGCACGGCAAGTTCAAACTGTGGTTTAACACCATCGATCACCTGCCGATGTTGACACCCGACACACTGGATTTGATCCACAGTGTTACCGCCACCACGCAACCCGAACTAAGCGATGGCCAGCGTGAAGGCATCGAAAAACTGCTACGTAACCTGATGCCGTGGCGCAAAGGTCCATTTTCCCTGTATGGCGTAAATATCGATACCGAATGGCGCTCTGACTGGAAGTGGGATCGCGTTCTGCCGCACATCAGTCCATTGCAGGATCGGCTGATTCTGGATGTTGGCTGTGGTAGTGGTTATCACCTGTGGCGCATGGTCGGCGCTGGCGCAAAACTGGCCGTCGGTATCGATCCGATGCAATTATTTTTGTGTCAGTTTGAAGCGGTTCGCAAGCTACTGGGGGATGATCAACGTGCCCACGTCCTGCCGCTCGGCATAGAACAGCTCCCGTCGCTGGCGGCGTTTGACACCGTATTTTCCATGGGGGTGCTGTATCACCGCCGCTCACCACTCGATCACCTCTGGCAGTTGAAAAATCAACTGGTTTCCGGTGGCGAACTGGTGCTGGAGACGCTGGTGGTGGAAGGTGATGAACACTGTGTCCTGATGCCGGGCGAACGCTACGCTCAGATGCGCAACGTCTACTTTTTGCCGTCGCCGACCGCGTTGATGGCCTGGCTGGAAAAATGCGGTTTTGAAGATGTGCGACTGGTGGATAAATGCGTCACAACCCCCCAGGAGCAACGCCGTACCGACTGGATGATCACCGAGTCGCTGGCGGATTTCCTTGATCCAACCGATCAGACTCGCACAGTGGAAGGCTACCCGGCCCCGCTGCGGGCAGTATTTGTTGCCCGTAAACCCTGACAATTTCCGGCTGTCATTGCGACCGCCGGAAGCCTCTGAGAACGGGCGCGAAATACCGCTAACGATTGACCGTTTTGACAATCAGTTCTATAGCGTCTTTCTCGGTCACGATGCCATCCTGAATTTCAACCGATAACGTCTGGCCGTTGGTTTCATTCAGTAATACTGTATTGCCGGTAACATTCAGATCACCGGAAATAGCATCTCCCCGTTCAGCCACATAGTTGCCATTCAAACGGGCGACGATGACCCCGCCCTCAAGCTCACGGATAACGATGAAACCAATGCGATGCTCATGATGCACAACGATTCCACGCATAACAGGATTCCTTATTGATAAGTTGATTCTGCAACATAACACTCACCATAAAATATAAAATGCAGACGTATAACAGTTCAGGAAATTAGCGTCACGCCGACAATTGGCGAAAAAAAGCCCCGGCAACATGCCGGGGCTTGGTACTCGCAAGCAGACGCTAAACGTCATGCTGCGCGGGAAACACTACACCGGTAGACGAATACTCGTACAGGTGCTTGATTTATCATCATAAAACCGGTAAGGACGCTTTATCCGGATTCAAGGCGCTTTTCATGGCAGCCACCATATCGCCATCAACACAGTAGTGTTGGAGTTCATCCATACCGGCATCACCGTCAGAACACAACGTTACGCCAACCTTACGGTAGCGCATCGGAGACGCTACCCACTGTCCCGCCGAGCTGTGCAGTTCCTGAATACCGCATAGACGAAACTTGTTCAGGTTGGTTAATCGAATACCAGAACCAGCCATAATGATTGGACCCCGACTGGCCTGATTAAGTTCCCTTAATAAGATTAACCCGTTTTCTGCACTTTGCTGCTGACCGGAAGTAAGAATGCGCGCGACCCCCATGTCGGTCAGTTGATCCAGTGCCAGACGTGGGTTCAGGCTCATATCGAACGCCCGATGAAATGTCACGGCCATGCCATCGCAGCGCGACATTATTTTTTTCATCCGCGGCAGATCAATATGTCCTTCTTCATCCAGCACACCGACGACCACGCCGGGAAACCCCATTTCACGGATTTGATCAATATCGTATTGTATGGACGCAAATTCCGCCGCACTGTAGCAAAAATCGCCACCACGCGGACGCACCATTGGATGCACGGGAATAGAAATCCGCTCTCGGGCCTGACGTAACACACCATAACTCGGCGTCAAGCCACCGTCGCGTAGCCCTGAACACAACTCAATCCGATCAGCCCCCGACTGTTCCGCCGTTAGCGCACAGTCAATGCTGTAGCAGCATACTTCTAGTTTTGCCATCACCACCACCCCATTCAATCTACTGAAAAAACAGCAAATGATGCTGTGAAATAATCGTTTTACTTAGAGAAACAACTAACTATGACACTCAACGAAGAACTCGGGAGAGACAAAGGTCACAATGAAGGGGCTAATTCGCTACAGAATATGACCGGCCACACAATTTCAGATAATACCGGTGTAAATCAGCTAGGCTGACGGCCCGCTGGCGCCGCTCTGCTCACTAGTGACAACGTCACGGATATCAAATGGATGAAATTTAAGGGTGACGATGCCATCGGAAACCGCCAGCGTCGGATTGGGTAACCGTTCACGCTCGCCTTGTGGCGCGCTGAACTTCAGTTTTATCCCTGGCGTGGTAAGTGCCGCATCCGGTAAACAGGCCAGCGCCCGCTGATGCAGCGTCGCCGGATCGCCCGTCAACACCAGTTCCACATGCTCCCAGCCCTCATGCGGATAACGTTTGTTGCCCGGCCACGGCAGTTCCACACAATCAATTCGCCACGGCCCGACGACCAGCGGCTGCGCCAGAATAAACAGGCAAATAGGTCGGTGATTGATGATGTTCTCTGACAGCAACGTGCCGCAGGCCAGCAACTGCTCACGCCAGCGTTCGGCGGTCGCAGTCTGATGGCAGCGCAAGGCAATATGATCGGCCTGAAAGTGCGATAGATCCAGTTGTAACCGCTGCGCCAATGCCAGCAATGCCTGCTCAAAACGCACTAAATCGTCCAGCAATTCAGGCGGTAACAACGAATGGGATGGTGCGCGCATTATGACCTCATGTTTGTTGGCACTATTTTCCCGTCGTAATGTACATATCAGGCTCATCAACATCCATCATTTTCTCCACTCCACGCGGGTATCCACGCCTTGTTTTGCGGGGGTCTACAGCGTCGTGCTGCTGACGAACAAACCCGAATATGGTATAAGAACAACTTGATTTGTCATTTAAGGTAACCCGGTGAATATTCAGGCTCTTCTTTCGGAAAAAGTCCGTCAGGCATTGATCGCTGCGGGCGCGCCCGCTGATAGCGAAGCACAGGTTCGCCCATCAGCCAAGGCGCAATTTGGTGATTATCAGGCGAATGGTGTCATGGCCGTCGCTAAAAAATTAGGCATGCCACCACGCCAGTTGGCGGAAAAAGTGGTGCAGTTATTACCACTGGATGGTATTGCCACCCAAACGGAAATTGCCGGTCCCGGTTTTATCAATATTTTTCTCGATCGCCAATGGTTAGCAAGCCAGTTGGAAACCGCGTTAACCGCTCCGAAACTGGGTGTCACGCCGGTTGAACCACAGACCATCGTCATTGATTATTCAGCACCGAATGTGGCGAAAGAGATGCACGTCGGCCACTTGCGATCCACCATCATTGGCGATGCCGCAGTACGCACTCAGGAGTTTCTCGGCCACCACGTGATTCGTGCCAACCATGTCGGCGACTGGGGTACTCAATTTGGTATGCTGATCGCTTATCTGGAAAAAGTGCAGAATGAAAATGCGGGCGAAATGGAACTATCCGATCTGGAAGTGTTCTATCGCGAAGCGAAAAAGCATTATGACGGAGATGCCGCCTTCGCCGAGCGGGCCCGTAACTACGTGGTGAAATTACAAGGCGGTGACGAATATTGCCGCACCATGTGGCGTCGGCTGGTGGATATCACCATGAGCCAGAACCAGCGCAATTATGACCGACTGAATGTCACGTTGACCCAAAACGACGTGATGGGCGAAAGCCTGTATAACGATATGCTGCCGGATATCGTGGCCGATTTGAAAGCCAAAGGGTTAGCGGTGGAAAGTGAAGGCGCCACCGTCGTGTTCCTTGATGAGTATAAAAACAAGGATGGCGATCCGATGGGCGTCATCATCCAGAAAAAGGATGGCGGCTATCTCTACACCACCACCGACATCGCTTGCGCCAAATACCGCTATGAAACGCTGGGTGCCGACCGGGTGCTGTATTACATCGATTCCCGCCAACATCAACATCTGATGCAGGCCTGGACTATTGTGCGTAAAGCCGGTTATGTGCCGGAATCGGTCAGCCTGGAACATCATATGTTTGGCATGATGCTGGGCAAAGACGGCAAACCGTTCAAAACTCGTGCTGGCGGCACCATCAAGCTGTCGGATCTGCTGGATGAAGCCTATGAGCGTGCGCTAAAACTGATTGCCGATAAAAATCCGGATATGGACAGTAACGAACTGGCGACACTGGCGCAGGTGGTTTCTGTTGGCGCAGTCAAATATGCCGATCTGTCCAAGAGTCGCACCACTGATTATGTGTTCGACTGGGACAATATGTTGGCGTTTGAAGGGAATACCGCGCCGTATATGCAATATGCCTACACTCGCGTGGCGTCAATTTTCAAACGTGCCGGGGTGGAAGCTGCCGACCTGACGCAACCGGTGGTGCTGAACGATGATCGTGAACAAGCGCTGGCAACCCGGTTGTTGCAGTTTGAAGAAACCATTACCACCGTGGCTCGCGACGGTACGCCGCATGTGATGTGTAGCTACCTGTACGATCTGGCCTGCCTGTTCTCCAGTTTCTATGAACACTGTCCGATACTGAATGCACAGAGCGACGCCGAGCGTCAGAGCCGTCTGAAGCTGGCACTGTTAACCGCCAAAACGCTGAAGCAAGGGCTGGACACACTGGGTATCCAGACTGTCGAGAAGATGTAACCGCTATCTGAATAGAACGCCGGAGATGACGGTTTACTGTCATCTCCGGCGGCGGAACCTGCTTTGAGAATCAATAGGTTATTATGATAGCTCTCCGCCTCACGGAAGACGGTGCAGCATCAATGGCAACAGTGACAGGAACAGCTCACATGCCATGCCGAGCAAAATCCCGCAGACGGAAGCCCAGCAACGCCAGCGTCGCAAAATAACTCCCCGCCCCGACCACGACCACCAGCAGCAGCCGTAGAATACGTGACATCATGCCACCCATATCCCAGGCAGGCATCCATGCGCAAATCCCCAACAGTACCAGCGACATCACGACAACGGCCACCACAAGCTTAATGAGAAACGGCCGCCAACCGGCTTGTGGCTGAAAGATCTGCTGTTTACGCAATTGCCAGAACAGCAACCCGGCATTAAGACAGGACGCCAGACCGATGGACAACGCCAGACCCGCATGTTGCAGCGGCCCGATAAACACCAGGTTCATCAATTGGGTACAAATCAATGTCACAATGGCGATTTTTACCGGCGTCTTGATATCCTGCCGGGCGTAAAATCCTGGCACCAATACCTTCACCAAAATCAGTCCCATCAGACCAACGGAATAAGCCACCAACGCACGCTGCGTCATCGCCGCGTCAAACGCGTTGAACCGACCATACTGGAATAATGAAACAATCAACGGCTTGGACAGAATGCCCAGCGCCACGGCGCTCGGTAACGCCAGCAGGAAACAGAGCCGCAGCCCCCAGTCCATCAGCCGCGAATAGTCCTCCAGATTGCCGCTGGCAACGCTTTTCGACAACGATGGCAGCAGAATCGTCCCCAGCGCCACGCCCAGCACTCCAGAGGGAAACTCCATCATGCGGTCGGCGTAATACATCCAGGAAATCGCGCCCTGATTGAGGAAAGAAGCAAAAATCGTGTTGATGATCAACGAAATCTGGCTAACAGACACCCCGATAATCGCCGGTCCCATCAGCCGCATAACCCGCCAGACACTCGGATCGCACCACTTGAGGCGCGGCAGCACCAACATGCCGATTTTTTTCAAGTGCGGCAGTTGATAGCCCAGTTGCAAGAACCCGCCCACCAGCACCGCCCACGCCAACGCCAATACCGGTGGGTGGAAATACGGCGTAGCAAACAGAGCAAAGCCAATCATGCTGACATTAAGCAGTGTCGGCGCAAACGCCGGTACCGAAAAACGGTTCCAGGTATTCAGTACCGACCCGGCCATTGACGTGAGGGAAATCAGCAAAATATAGGGGAAAGTAATACGCAGCAGCGTCGAGGTCAGAGCGAAACGCTCTGGTGTGGCGGCAAATCCGGGCGCGGTGGCCATAATCACCCAGGGGGCAGCCAGCATCCCCACGGCCGTCACCACGGCCAGCACCAGCGTCAACATCCCGGCGATATAGGCGAGGAAGGTGCGAGTCGCCTCTTCGCCCTCCTGACTCTTGTACTCGGCCAGAATCGGGACAAACGCCTGGGAAAACGCCCCCTCAGCAAAAATGCGCCGCAACAGATTCGGCAGTTTAAACGCCACAAAAAAGGCGTCGGTTGCCATACCGGCACCAAACACTCGTGCCACGATCGCGTCCCGCACAAAACCCAACAGGCGCGAGAGCATCGTCATAGAACTGACCGCAGCCAGTGATTTAAGTAGATTCATTTGAATTTTTCTGAATACCGGGAAAATCGGGTGTCCGTCATCCCCGCACCGGCAGGGAGCCATTGCCAATCAATACGTTACTGTTCAGTAATCTCTCCCGCGTTCCTCGGGTTGACAAAGAGAAACCGATCATGGTTCTCACACTCATCACTGAATGCGCCGCCTAGTCTACGCATTGTGTGGCCAATAGCTACACTCGTATGTCATGACCGCCTGTTTTTTCAGCTTTTTCCCAGCAGTGATTCAATAATGCGCTGCGCACGCAACGCCTGCTCTCCCGATGTTTGTGCCGGTTGTTGTTCAGTGACCGCATCAATGAAATGATTGACGGCACCAACAAAACCGCGCTGTTCCAGCGTAGTTTGCCATGCAGGAGCCGGAGATTGCAGCACGCATCCGTCACGTTCCTGTCGCCATTCGCACAAATTTGCTACCTGATACAGCGCCCCGGTCGTCACCGCCTGAATGGCTTCACGTTGACTGCCCGCCTGTCGATGCATGCTGGTGGTTATCTGACACGTCCCAACCTGAAAATGGTGCTCGGCATACACCAGTTGCCCTTGTGGGTTACAGCGAATAATACCGTTGCACAGCGTAGCGTCACCTTCTGCCAGCCACAGTGCTGTATCCACCACATGCAGATAATCATCCAGCAGCGTGAAAGCGGCATCCTGTGGACCAATGTCATCAAGACGGTGTTTCTCCATACGGATAGCATCCGGCTGCACCAGATGCTGCTTGAGTTGCAAATACAACGGTGCAAAGCGACGATTGAATCCAACCATCAGCGTCCGTTGCTGCTGCTGCGCCAGCATCACCAACGCCTGCGCTTGTCCCAGTGTTTCTGCCAGCGGTTTATCCACATAAACGTGCAGCCCGGCCAGCAACAGTGTTTCCACTATCGCATAATGGCTGGCGGTGCTGCTGTGAACAAAGACGGCATCACACTGATCCATCAAGTCGTCCAGACTGGCAAAACAGGGAATGCGATACGATTGACAGATCGGCTGCGCCCGGCGTTGATTAGGCGAATAGGCTCCCGCCAGTACCCAGCGCTCCGCCTGACTGAGAATAGGAAGATAGGCTTTGCGGGCAATCGCCCCCAATCCCACCATGCCGATGCGCAATGGCGTGATATCCACGGAGCGGCTCAATTTGTTTTTTCCGATAAATATGTTTTTTCCGATAATAGCGCCGCCAGTTGCTGGCGTAGTTCAGCGACGTCATTTTCCAGAGCCGCCACTCGTACCGACAGACTGCTGTCCGTGGTGTCATCCTCAGTTGACGACAGCACGTCATCCGTAACATCACCGTTAAAAAGATGCATAAACCGACTTTCACGCTTTCCCGGCTCCCGCGCCAGCCGCACCACAAACGGGCCATCATCACGCTGTTGCAGTTGCTGGAGTACACTTTCCGCTTCGCTGACATCGGCAAATTCATACAAACGAGCCGCACGTGTGCGCAGTTCGCCGGGCGTTTGCGCCCCACGCAGCAACAGGGTGCACACCAGCGCCACTTCCGCAGCAGAAAATTTCAGATCGCCAAATTCGGAATTGCAAAAACGATGTTCATATTTGATGACCCGGTTGCCAAATCCGCTGACGGTACGCAGGAAATGTTTTTTCACCAGCATATCCAGCGTCTGCTGAACCTCACTTTCACTCAGGTTCATGACCGGCTCGCGATTGGTTTTCTGATTGCAGGCGGCGGTCAACCCGTTTAATGACATCGGATACTGTTCTGGCGTGACGACCTGCTTTTCCAGCAGGCAGCCAATCACTCTGGCTTCGTGGGCGTTTAGCTGATATTTCATGACAATTCCTTAGCGCTTGTCGGCATTATCTCACCGCATCGGCGTCCATTCATGGTTAGTCAGGGCGGTGAGCACGTGATCCTGCCACTTACCATCAATTAACAAATAATGTTTGGCGTACCCTTCTTTTTCAAAGCCCAGTCGGGTCAACAGGTCTCCGCTACGGTGATTGTGCGGCATGTAGTTCGCCATAATACGGTGCATATGTTGCTGATGTTGCATATAGCGCAGCGCCGCCCGCAGCGCTTCATACATCAACCCTTGTCCCTGCCACTTTTGCCCCAGCGAATACCCCAGATAACAGGCATGAAACGAGCCGTGCAGTACATTGCTGAAATTGGCGACGCCACACACCTCTTTTTCATCTTGATCAAGCAGCAAAAAATAGTAGGCAGTGCCCTGCTTGTGCATATCACCAATGACACTTAACCGCGCTTGCCAACCGGAAGGGTAGCAGTGACTGGCATCACGCACCGGTTCCCAGGGTTTCAAAAAATCACGATTTTCCGTGTAATAATCTGCCAGGCGCCAGGCATCACGCTCATAGGCCAGGCGCACTACCAGACGATCTGTCGTCAAACGTACTTTGTCCGGCATGGGACGATAACCAAACATTCCTCTCTCCCAAGGTTACTGATCGTCGATAAGTAAAATTCATTGAATAGACGGGGCCTACCTCTGTCGAAGGGAAATAGGGTAAGTAACCGTTAATTCTTACTATAACCACATAAATTCTCTGACGTAAAATCCCTATCGCCGAGTTATTATGCAATCAGAATGATAAAAATTCCTTTTCTTCAAAAATTGCTACTTAGATAACGTTAAGTCGATAAAAAAATATTATCCCCAATGATCTATCGTAAATGTTGAAGAGACGCCAGAATAGTCATGTCGGTTATTTTCTCTCTGCCTCTCGTGGTGAAACATGTCGTTGATGGCGCAGGCTCGCAGCCTGGGTAAATATTTTCTTCTACTGGATAACATGCTGGTAGTATTAGGTTTCTTCGTCGTATTTCCTTTGATTTCCATTCATTTTGTCGATCAGTTGGGTTGGGCCGCACTTACCGTTGGGGTCGCGCTGGGCCTTCGCCAGCTTACCCAGCAAGGTTTGGGGATTTTTGGCGGCGCTATTGCCGACCGGTTTGGTGCCAAACCGATGATTATTACCGGTATGCTGATGCGCTCCGCCGGGTTTGTGTTTATGGCGCTGGCGACTACCCCTATCATGCTGATCCTGTCGTGCATTCTCTCCGCACTGGGCGGCACACTGTTTGATCCGCCGCGTACCGCAATGGTGATCAAACTCACGCGCCCCCATGAACGTGGTCGTTTTTTTTCGCTGCTGATGATGCAGGACAACGCAGGTGCAGTGATCGGCGCTCTGATCGGCAGTTGGCTGATGCAATACAACTTTACGGTGGTGTGCTGGGTGGGTGCATTCGTATTCGTAGTGGCGGCTGGCATGAATGCCTGGCTGTTGCCGGCTTACCGTATCTCCACTATTCGAACGCCGGTGCGTGAAGGGTTGTTGCGTGTTATGCGCGATCGCCGCTTTGTCGTCTACGTCCTCAGTCTCACCGGTTATTTTATGTTGGCGGTTCAGGTACTGCTGATGATGCCGATTATGGTCAACGAACTGGCGGGCACACCAAGCGCGGTGAAATGGATGTATGCGATTGAAGCGTCACTATCGCTGACACTGCTCTACCCGATTGCCCGCTGGAGTGAAAAACGTTTCCGGCTGGAACAACGCCTGATGGCCGGATTGTTTGTCATGACCCTCAGTCTGTTTCCGATGGGCATGGTTACCAGCCTGCAACTGTTGTTGATGTTAATCGGCCTGTTTTACATCGGCTCAATCATCGCCGAACCGGCGCGAGAAACGCTCGGCGCCTCACTGGCGGATGCCCGTGCCCGCGGCAGTTACATGGGGTTCAGTCGTATGGGACTGGCACTGGGTGGCATGCTGGGTTATAGCGGCGGTGGCTGGTTGTTTGACGTTGGGAAGTCGCTGGGACAACCTGAACTCCCGTGGTGTATGCTCGGCATTATTGGTCTGATAACGCTGGCGGCGCTGTACTGGCAATTTCATCTGCGCCGCATTGAACCGGCGATGCTGGGCAGTTAATGACATCATAAGCACCACCCATTGGCGTTTTTTTTCGGTACTATCCGATTGGCGCATCGCCATGAATATCGCACGCTGCCCAGGCTCCGTACTGACGGAAGCACTGAGAGAGATTAATGAGGTTATAACAATGAAAAAATCAGGATTGGCAACGCTGGCGTTGCTAGGCGCATTTTTGCTAAGTGGCTGTAATCAACTTACGCAGTACAGCCTGAGTGAACAGGACGTCAATCAGTACCTGCAAAAACACAACGATTACCAAAAACAGGTAGGTGTTCCCGGCGTGTTGGATGCCCATATCGTTTTAACCGATTTATCAAGCCAGATTGGTCGTGCCGAGCCGGGTAAAATTACGCTGACGGGCAACGCCAAAATCGATATCAGTTCACTGCTCGGCTCTCAGTCCGCCGATATGAAACTGACACTGAAAGCACAGCCGGTATTTGATAAATCCCAGGGTGCCATTTACCTGAAAGATCTGGAGTTGACCGATTACACCGTTCAGCCGGAGAAGATGCAGTCGGTAATGAAAACGCTGACGCCTTATCTTAATGAGTCGCTGAAAAGCTACTTCGACCAGAAACCGGCCTATGTGCTGAACGGTGATCACAGCACCAAAGAGGCGATAGCGAAAAAACTGGCGAAAGGCATTGTAGTCAAACCCGGACAGTTGGTGATTATGCTGACCGATTAAAAACAATAAACCGGTGGTCATGACGGCCACCGGTTTGTCTATCTGCGTCTACTGCGTTTTATTCTGCTTCGTCAACGTCCGTATCATCTGGCACCGCTTCTTCCAGCTCATCGCGCATTGCTCCCAGCGCTTCGCGGCACACTATCGCCAGCGTGCGGTAAAACGCCGTCGTCGCGTGACTCTCCACCTGGCCCAGAAAACGGTTGCTCCACGGCAGCAAATAATTATCGAACAGCGCCGTCTGTGCAGCGGTTTCATCTTCCTGCGCTTGATCTTCCAGCCAGGAAGCCGCCAGCAGTAAGCCGCCGAAGTGATCTACCGGACCATCGCTCAACGGCATCCCGCGCTGTTGCAGAAAGGCGCGGATTTCCGTTTCAGGCGAAGCAGGTTCATAGGCGGACCGCCACGGCGACACCGATGCGGCTTCGCCAACGAACAACGCCTGATAATCCTCATTCAGCGCCGGCAGGTCGACACTTTTTTGCAGCCGTTCCAGCAACGCATCCTGTTCCAGAGGCCACTCCTGACGTAGTTTGCCTTCGCGAATCAAGGTAAACAATGGTGCCAACAACGGATCCTGTGGCTGACGATAAAACAGCGTACCCAGGATACGGCACACAATGGAAAACTCATTCATTTCACAACCTTGTAATTATTGGTGACAACGTCACAAATCCGCAAATTCAGGGATCACGGGCCTGCCGCGCTGTTCCAGAAAATCAAGAACCCGGCGAGGGCTGACATTCAACACGCGTTGCTGTGGGAAATCAATATCCCGCAAAATCTGCTCACACAGGGAAAATTCTCCCAGAGAAAAAGCGATGTGCGAATCTGAACCTAACGCCAGATAGCCACCGGCATCCCGTACCGCTTCCGCAATCGCCCGACAATTCGGCTCACTGCCTTTACGAGAGTGAGTAAACGACGAGTTATTCAATTCCAGCGCCACATGATATTTTGCCGCCGCCTGCGCGACAGCGCGAATATCAATCGGAAATTTAGGGTTACCCGGATGGCTAATAATATGCACATCGCCTTGTGCCATCGCGGCAATCATCGCCTCGGTATGCGTGGCTTCATCCCGTGGCGGAAACACCGGTTCATGAAAACCAGCAATCACCACATCCATGCACTCCAGCATGGGACCGGTGCAATCGATATCACCGGCCAGGTTTTTGATATTGGATTCAATTCCGCGCAGGATCCCTACTCCATCCACCATCCGTGGCCAGACCCGCATATTGATAAAATGCCAATGATGTGGCGCATCCGCCATATCCGGACCGTGGTCAGTAATGGCAAACAGACGGATCTGCTTTTGTTTGGCAATAGCGATGTAATCATGCAGGGTACTGTAAGCGTGCGTACTGGCAACAGTGTGCATGTGTAAATCGACGGGATACATGATTTCTCCTGGTTCGGCATTTGATAGCCAGCATATCATTTATCCGCTGACGATACAGCGGACACGACCAGGACGTAACTATAAATTAACATAATGGCAACCCGTTCCAGCATGACCCATATCGCATTTCCCTGTCGAACTGGCGAGTAAAGCAGCAAATTGCGTTAAGTTTGGCTAAACACACGGTTTCATGACACAAGGAGGTTGACGCTGTGGCTGAATTTCCCTAGAGTAGCGCCGGTCGCCGATAGGCGCATCCGGTGAGGTGTCCGAGAGGCTTAAGGAGCACGCCTGGAAAGTGTGTATACGTGAAAACGTATCGAGGGTTCGAATCCCTCCCTCACCGCCATTTCAATCCCATAGCGTGTTGGCGCACGGTGCGCCGACATGATGGTCCACCAGACGGACAATGCGCTCGTCATCTCGGCCGCCCGGAAGTTCTGTTCAACACTGAGATAAACTTTCAGACTGTCTCATCCAATCCAGCACCCGCCGCGAGCAGCAACTCGTCGTCGGGCGGAAACTGTGTCACCTCGCCAGGGGTTAGCAGCGGCCTCCCCCTCATCAGCAACGCGTCTCGCGGACTGTCAGCGAGACGCCACGATGAACAATCGTGGGAAAGGCAGCAGCACAGTACCATCAGACAATGTTGGATATGCATCAGAAACGGCTGCACGATATTGAGAAAGATATCTCTCTTGTTCAACATCGTTGAGTGGTAAGAGAAAGGGACGAAGGCCGCTGCCTTTGAACCACTCCACCACAGCGTTCGCGCCTCCTGCGAGTGGGTGGTGATAAGTGGTCCGCCATATGTCCACTCTGCTGCAGAGCGGCCGCAAGAGGCTATAATACCAATCTGCACTTTCCACTATCGTACGCTCACCCGCAGACTTGGCGAGTTTGTCGGCCCATGGCTGTTCGACGGCTATTTCACGCATAAGCCGGTGCGCGGGTTCGTTGAGGTTGTCCGGCATCTGTATGGCCAAACTTCCGCGACTGCTAAGAAATTTGATCAATCGCGGTAATAAAGATGCGTGGTTGGGCACCCAATGGAGAGCCGCATTTGCGAGAAAAGAAGCGCACCGCGCAGAAAGATGTTCGGAGACGATGCGGCTCACACCCCCGGAGGGAGTTTGGAGCGCATCATTTCCTTGCGGTCGAGCCTGCGACCGTCCACGACGAAGGTGCCGTCCCCAACGGCGTGCAACATGCGCTTCTCCTTGCGCATTGCGTCCAGATAGGCCGCAACACCCTCCAGGACGACGATGCTATGCCGCTCGACGATGTCCGTGACGCGGCATTCGATATTCGCCAGACATTCCCCGATGAGCGGGGCGCGCACATGTTTCGCGGGCAGAGCCGTAAGGCCGAATTTCTCGAACTTGTCGGTATCTGCGCCGGAGCAGGTTCCTATTCCGACGACGGTGTCGATCATGTCCACCGTCGGGATCGAAATCACGCATTCCCGTGAGGATTCCAAAGCAGCGTAGGAATAGTTCCAGGCTCCCGTGGTGATCGCGAACGCCGCAGAAAACCCCATGACCATTGTCCAGGTAATGGTCATGATATTGTTCTTCACACCGTCATTCGTCGTCACGAGGATGACGGGTCCGGGTTCGACCAGGGTGAATGCTTTTTCAAGGGAAAGCGTGTGCATGTCGCGCTCCTTCGTCGTGGATAGTCACATTATATACGCTTCTGCCGGATGCTCATGTCGGGTCTTGTCCGCTGTCGGGCTGCGGCAGACGGACCGGACGCTCGATGCGCTTCGTCGCCTCTTCAAACGCGGGCTGGACGAAGGCCCGCACCAGCATTATCATAGTGCTCATCTTCGTCGGGCGCTGCCCGCCATATTCGACGTACATTAACCCCCAGACGACAGTCCGGGGGTTTTTCGTTTATAGCAAGGCGAAAAAGTCAATGTCACAATAAAGCCTGAAGACGGACAGCCGTGGTCGAGCGACTGGACGTTGGCGATGAACAGGCATTGATGCGCAATTGCATATTCGGTTAGTCACCAGGAACGGGAGGACTGAACCCAGACCCTTTAGCGCCTATTACGCTGTTTTCAGTCTTCGTGGCAGGATATTAAATTCATGCAGGAAGATTGCAAAAAATACTAATCCACCGCCAATATATTGGGATATTGTTGATACCTGCCCCAAAAATACCATACTAAAAATTATTGCAAAAATAGGCTCGGACAATTCAATCAACTGAACTGACTGGCTTGATGTCAACGTCAGCGCTTTAGTGGTACACCAAAAGCCCCCTATCGTTGGAAGGATAGCGAGAAGAATAAGAATTAAAGTAACCTGTGGTGATATATTGCTTATTTTTAACTCTTGATGGACAGGGATGTAGAGATAAATTGAGCCGAATAATAGCAAGATGCACATTTGCGGTATGCCAGAACCCAACTTTAGCTTTTTTGACAAAAACAAGAAAAGCCCATACCCAAGCCCGGCCAAAGCAGCATTAATAAGCCCCTTATCAAGAGAGAGATTAATACCACCATCATTAGAGAAAATAAGGTACAACCCGACAATGGATAATACTATGGCCTGTATTTCTTTGACGTTAAAAAAACGTCTCTCAGAAATAGCTGACAGGAGAAATGAAAATACAGTAGCACTGCCGAATAGAATAAAAACGACTGTCGAGACATTCGTTGTAACGTAGGCATTTGTTTCAAAGTGATATAGCACAAAGAAACCAAAGAATGCGCACACCGCGACGACTATCCATTTAGATTGGAAAAAAGTCACTAACGCCTTGCCTTTTCTAAAAGAAAATACAATTAGTGAAATGATGATCAGTCCAAGAGAGCATTTATAGAACGCAACTTGATTGGGAGATAAACCAGACTGGAATAATTTCACGCTGAATACACCCACGGTGCCATTGAATATAGCGGCCAGTAAGGCATATATTATTCCTGATAATCTCGTTGCTTTCATTGCCTAACTCCTTGCCAACGTGTTTAGTCCTGCGTGGTTATTAAAAGATGACAGTGGAGCCAGCTTCTCCATAATTTCATTGTTGAATTCAAATTTCATTATTAACCCTCAAAGCGATTTACGACAGATTTTGAATTCAATGAATATTGACATAGAAGTCTACCTTCAGAAGGATAGCGATCCATTAAATCAAGGAATTTTCGTTCTGATGTACTGGCACTACCAAGGTTATCTTGCACCACCCCGACGAAACACTCACCACATTTTTCTTGTAAGCCCCAGGGGTTTAAAGCGTCAGTTGATGAAATAACAATTGACAATGCAGGCCCTATCAAGACGTTAAACGCCGTTCCATTTACAGTAAGCTCGGTCATTTTTGTTAAAAATATTTAATGTTACTTGTCAGAGTTGCAAAGTTACAACACTGTGAATTTTTAGTCAATAAATCTGATTTAAAATTCACTATTGTGGTTATTTTATATTTATAATCAAATAGTTAAATTATTAGCATGCTATTTTTTTTCAAAAAAGGCATCTCAATCGCGAATTTTCTGCATGGCAAGCGTAAGCCTGTTTTTAACCAACGCAGTTGTCGCCTAAGTGGCGCGTTTGCGCATTCTATCTCCTGTTGAGCTGGTAACGCCAGATTGGGTAATCACCGCAGTCAACAGGTGCATATACGCCTGTTGAAACAGAAAAAGCGCACGACACCACATCTTTGATAGTCGAGATGCTGATAGTCAAAAAAACACGGATCAAAGAAGTATCAATATATTTTTTAATTTTTCAATTGATAAATATTCATTATGATTTTGTTGCATGGTTGTTTCCCGATGGTCTAGCATTTCCTTACAAAATAGTAGAGATGTTAATTAATAACTGATAATCGAGAGAGAAACTTAATGGTTACCACTGATGCAATGTTAAAAAAGCTTGAGTCCGCCGTTGATACCTGCATGGAAGCGGAGTTTGCCAAAGACGAAATCATGGCGGAGTTTCACAAGGCAGACTGGTTCAATGAAGGGTATTACAAGCGGCATATCCTGGAATGTGTCATTCGCATTCATATGAATAATGAACTGGATGCACGAGCGGTACAGGCCGCAGCCATCAATAACATCTCCGCTGCCAAGCAGCTTTCCTATTATTTGTATGACGAGTTCGGCCATGACGAAATGTTCGGTCAGGATCTCAATATTTATGGCTATGCAAAGTCTGACATTCAGGCGGAAAACGCCTTCCCGGAAACGTGGAAACTGATGGGCTACCTCAACCTATGCGTCAGTAAATTCGGTCCACTCGCGGCAATCACCTGGGACTGGTTCCTGGAGTATTATGGCGATAAATACAACCCATTTATCACGCAGAAAGCGAGCGCGAACATGGGCCAGCCGGCAGTAAACGGCGCCGCGTCACACGTCGCCTTTGATGAAGCAGAAGACCACAGCGGCATGATGAATAACATGCTGTCTTCCGTCATCAAGGATGAAAAAGACCTGGAAAAAGCGGTCGTTCATATCAAGGCCTTTGTGCCGATGGTAGGCGAGTATTTCCAGGCACTGCGCGCCGCAACGCTTTAACTCAGAAACGCAGACCGGTGTAATGGCAAAATATCGCGTTCGCATTGGAGACCTGACGTATACCGCCGACAGCAGTCAACCTCTAATCGACGCGATCCCCAGCGGAAAAGTCGTAAAAGGCTGCCTCAAAGGTGTATGCAGAGTTTGCAGATGCAAGTTGGTTTCAGGGAAAGTGATGGAAAACGGAAAAGTAATCACCGCCAAAAGCGAATTCCTGCCCTGCATTAGCCAAGTGGCAGCTGATGTGGAAATCATCCCTGTCATCAGTAGCTTTCAGCCAGCCAGAGTCAAAAGCAAAACGTGGCTGTCCGAACAAATCCTGGAAATCGTTTTAGAGGTTAACCGGGTTTTCTACAATGCCAAGTCGATCGTGACGTTAAAACACCCCGAAACTGCGGCAGTGCGCAGCTACTCTGTGGTGTCATTGGGCAAAAGAGCTTACGACAGCCTCACCTTCCACGTGAAATTACGCGCCGGAGGACTCTTCTCCACACTGTTTGCAAACCTGTCCGTTGGCGATCGGCTGGATTACACCATGGTAAACCCTTTGCTGCCCCACTATGACACACCGGTGAGCCGCGTAAACGTCGTGAGTGGCGGCAGCGGTATGGGGGCTGCGCTAAGTCGCGCCCTGGAGCTGGCCACTAAATACAACCCCCGGGAGATTGGGGTTTACGCCGTCAATCGTGCCGAGATCTGCGACTATCATCTTGGCTGCATAGCGATGTTCTGCCGCTCTGTTGAATGTGAGGTCAACGTTACCAACATTCCCTTCCATGACTGGACCAGTGTCAATTTCGATATCGAAGCACACCTAGCCCAAGACGCACTGACCGTTGGTGTGGGATCGGATTTGGTGATTAGCAGGTTACAAAACCTGCCCTTTTGTGAACTCGAAAGTTTTGGATAATTGGAGATTGAGCAATGTCCGTAGTCATTATTGATCCTGTGTCGTCTGGTATCACCTATCTCACCGCGGCACAGCAACTGGGTGTCGATCTGTATGTGTTTTCCGCTGACGAGGGTGAACGCCAACTCAGCCCAGAGCTACGCGCCAAGGTACGCCAGGTCATCAAGATTGACACCAGTGATTTTGACCTCCAGAAGGCGATGCTGGATGAACTGGGAAATATCAATGCCATTCTGCCCGGCGTAGAGTATGCGGTGCCGATGGCCGCACGCTTAGGGGCGGCACAAGGAAAAAGACATCTCAGTGATTACGCCGTGCAGCGGGTACGCAATAAATTTAACTTTCGCAGCCAACTTACTGAAGCCGGGCTAAGCAATATCGGTTTTTTCCTGCTTTGTCCCGGACAGCCGGTGCAGATACCTTCTGGCTTCAACTTTCCGGCGGTAGTTAAACCGGTTGATATGGCCGGCAGCATCAGCGTGCGCAAGGTTCACAATCTCGGGGAACTGACCACCGTAGTGGACGCCTTCAGCCAAGCATTACCAAACGACGTAGGTTTCACCGCCAGCGGATGTGTCATTGTCGAGGAGTATATCCCCGGCAAGGAGTACAGCATTGAAGGCGTGGTGCGTAAAGACGGCAGCATTACCATCGCCTCTGTTACTGAAAAACTACTCGGTGCGGAGCCATACTTTGTTGAAATCGGACATATAGTAGGCCAGCGTTACACCGAAGCGTTTTACACGACCATGAGCAACTATGCGCTGGCGGTGTTGGACGCCATACAGCTGAACATCGGCCCATTCCACCTTGAACTACGCGTCACACCGGAAGGTCGTCCCGTGGCAATTGAGCTGGCGGCCCGCCTGCCAGGCGACAATATCGTTGAGCTGATCAGATACTCCAGCGGGATCGATCTTGCCACTGAAACGCTGTGCCAATACCTGGGCACCGATAGCCCTGCCGTACACGGCACGCCCGGTATCAGTGCCATCGCGTTTATTCCCCGCGGTGAAAAAAACGAATTTACTACGTTGTCCGGTCTGGAAGAATTCATCGACCATTCACACTATCTCGCACACCAGGTGTATTACCAGCCAGGGGATGCACTGGGCTGCGCCCAAGACTGGACCTCGCGAGTCGGCTACGTGATGTTCGGTGGTGATGATGAAGCAGAAGTAAGAAGCCTGGTCAAACGGGTACACACCGAGGTAAAAATTGCATGAAACACGTTCTGGTCATTAACCGCTACGACGACGAACTATCTGACTACCGCAAATATATCGATCACACACAGGTTGGCGTCTCCTATATCTCTTTGGTGGGGCACTCCAGCCTGATCGACCCCGCTATCAGTGTCGCCATTGTGGAAGTCAATACCCTGGATGCAGACACGGTTCTGCGCGAGGCATGTCGTATCCATCATCAACGCCCCATTGATTTTGTGCTCGCTTTTTCAGAATACGATCTGGATGCGGCCGCACTGGTGCGCACCGAGCTCAACATCAGTGGGGCAAAAATAGCCGATAACCTGCTGTGTCGCAACAAGGCCAGCATGAAGGCGGCATTAACCGGCTCGACCGTGCGTTACCCGCACTATCGGCAGGTATTATCGCGCGAAGAGATTGACGCGTTCTGTTGCGAGCAGGGTTACCCGGTTATATTAAAACCGCAGGTCGGCGCCGCCTCGGACGGTGTCGTGAAGCTCGAACGTCGGGAAGATATACCCGAGCTAGTGGACTTCACCGGCTATGAAGTCGAAGAGTATATAGAAGGCGATATTTATCACGTCGACGCCATTCTCGCCAACGGCAGCATACCTTATTTTAAAGTGTCGAAATATCTCAACACCTGCCTGGACTTCCGCAATGGTCAACCGCTCGGCTCGGTAACCGTTGACAACCCCGAGTTTATCGCCACAGCGCAAATCTTCACTCAGGAAGTCTGTACCCGGTTGAACCTGGAAAACCAGGCTATTCATTTAGAACTTATCGAATGCCACGGGGAACTGGTCTTCCTGGAGATTGGCGGTCGGGTTGGTGGCGGAGAGATTCCATTCATCACCTTGCGCAGCGAAGGGATCGATCTTTATGCGCTGTGGACTCAGGCCGCGCTCGGTATCGCCATTTCCCCAGTGAAAACGCGAATTACCGGTTTTGTCATGATGCCGAACCCGTTTCCCGGAGGTTATGCCTTCGATCCGAATATGGATCTGTCTCACCCCCTGCTGACATATCACTGTATCCAGCCTGGAGGCGAAAATAGCGAATTCAGTTACGAAGATATCCCCGCCAAGCTGCACTTTACAGGAGACAATCAGGCCGACGTGGAAAATGCCATTACGCAGTGTATGAACATTCTACAGAAATCGATCCGTGCGGTTTGAGTTAGCAGGAAACAATTAGTGAAAGTCCTTCTACAGCTACCCTCCGTTGCGCAACCCGTTACTATGTCGGTGTTTATGGAGACGCAACAGCCCTACTTGCTCCGGCAAGCTGATGCTGATGTGCTGGCACTGGCCAGGTCGTTTAATGCTGCAGGTATCCTTACCGCTTTCTTATCTGATGCCCTGTTTAACGATGATGGGCCGCATGTTCCGATAGAAGAGATGCAGCGACTTGCTGGACGTGCGCTACGATTTGCCGATGACGTTCCGGAGACCCGCCAGCGCCTTGCCCACGAGCAACTTACTTGCATCAGTCGCCAGGCGCTGGCAGAGATTGTCATCCATCAGCCGAAACTGCGGTTGCACTACAATGATGAACTCGGTCGCATCAGTCCTGACGCTACATACGAAAGCTATGAAATTAACCCACTGTATGGGTTGTTGTTTCCGCGTGACCACTTTATTAACGTGGGTGGTCAACCGGTTTTCGGTCGTCTGAAACGCCAGGATCGGGCTCGGGAAGTCGAGGTCGTAAAGAAGGTCGTTACCGCTCACGGACATAGCCTCGTAGAGCTCGAACAATTACTTGAGGGAGGTGACTATCAGGAGAATGAATTCGTCTCTGTTATCAACGTCGGTTTCCGCACTGAAGAACAGACCCTGCATTTTTTGCTTGCTTCCGGCCTGCTCAAAACCAATGTTGTGTTGGCGGTACAGGACACATGGCGCAATCCCGAGCAGTTCCATCTCGATCACTATGTCTGCCTGCTGCGAGATACGCTGTTGATTGACACAAGAAGAGCGGACGCTATTGACCGTTCAACGGTCAGCATTTATCGCAGGACACCATCGGGCTGGCGTGTGACGAAGGAAAACCTGACACTACGTCAGGCAGCGCAGTCCGCCGATCTGAAGCCGATCCTGCTTGATGAAAAGATGATGGCGGCCTGGTGCGCTAACGCGTTCTCGTCGGGAAACCATATCTGGATTAATAACGCCGCGCCATCGCGCCTTCTTGACCAACTGTCAGCCCGTGGCTATGACATACATCCGATCTCTTTTTCCGAGCACCAGAAGCAGTCTGGCGGCATACACTGCTCAACCCAACTTATATAATTGTAAGGACGCGTCATGAAGGTAAGTAATAATGCTTTACTTCCCGTTTTAGCATTAATAGTAAGCACCATCGGCGTTGCATCTGCGATTGCGTTCGTCAAGCTCAGTGAGGTTGATGCGACATCGACGCTGATGTTACGCATGTTCCTGGCTGGCGGTTTAGCCTCTGCAGCGTTTGCCTGGCCTTCAGGCAAGAGTCAGGGTATGGGGACCAAAGGTTTCAGGCGTAGCAATCGGGCAATGCTCGGATTGCTGGTGCTATCCGGAGCAGTATCGTCGGTAGATTTACTGTCAAACCACTGGGCGGTAAAGTTGACCAGTCTGGCGAACACAACGATTTTGATGAACTTGTCTCCCGTCTTTGTGGCACTGTTATCCTTTCTTTTTCTGAATGAGAAGATCGGCACATATAAGCTGCTGGCGCTAACATTGAGTATCCTTGGTGCCTGTTTGCTGGTATTTGATGGCAGCGCTGGCGTAGCGTTTTCTAAACTGTCGGTGATCGGCGACCTGCTCGCGCTTAACTCTGCGTTTTTCTATGCCATCTATTTGCTATTGATCAAATCGCTGCGTGATTATTTCACCTCTCACCAGATTATTATCTGGAACAGCTTCACCTGTGCGCTACTGCTATTACCCGTGGCGCTCGCCAGTAGCGCGCAAATTCTGCCGGATACGCAGAGGGGCTGGTTAGTGATCGCCTTACTGGCACTGATCAGCCAACTTCTGGGCCATGGACTGATGGCGTATGCGCTCAAACACGTAGATGTGGTGCTGGCTTCGGTCTCGACGCTCGCCCGCCCGGTAGTGTCGATTCTGCTTGGCTTTTTCCTTTTTGATGAAAAACTGGCATTATTGCAATGGGTTGGCGTCGCCGCCGTACTGTTGGGGATCTGGTGGTATAAAAGTCCGGCTCCGGCAACCCGTTCGGCGGTACAGGAAAAGACGTCCAGTGAAGTTTAACTGCGTGAAGCATCAGGCGGGAATCATTTACCGATGCTGTCACAGCTGCGTTGATTACCAGAATCGACATTAAAAAACCGTGTGCCGGCACATCCCCGGTGTCACCAGGGTTCACGACCTTCAGCGCTGAAAAACGCGCCCGTTGGACCGTCGTCGTCGAGAAGCGCCAGGCGAATGGCTTCCGCCGCGCCTTGTGGAATGGTTTGGTGTCCCCGATAGCCATTGAGATCCGTTGCCGTAAAGCCGGGATCGGCGGCGTTAACCTTGATACCGGTATCGCGAAGTTCAGCCGCGAGTTGTACTGTCAGCATGTTCACAGCGGCTTTGGCGGCACCGTAGCCGATGAGCCGATAAGGGGCGTATTCCCAGCTCGGATCACTGTGGAGCGAGAGAGAACCGAGGCCACTGGAGATGTTGACGATCCGCGCCGGGGTAGACTTTTTCAGCAGCGGCAGCATGGCCTGCGTGACGGCCAACGTACCGAAAAAGTTCGTGTCGAAGATACGCCGAACAGCGTCCAGATTGGCCGAGCCCGGTGATCCATCTCGAAGGTCCGTGATACCAGCGTTGTTGACCAGGATATTCAGCTGCCCTTCCCGGTTGTGGATATCCGCAGCGGCGTCTTCTGCGGATACGGGATCAGTCAGATCGATGCACAAGAAACGGGCTACAATAGCCTCATCTTGAAGAACTTGAGTCGCTTTCATTCCTCGCTCCCTATCACGAGCCGCCACGATAATGTGCAGCCCCGCATTCCCGAGCTGACGGGCGATCTCCAGCCCAATGCCCTTGTTGGCTCCCGTGACGAGGGCGGTCTTACCGATAAACAGTGTCATCACTCATCCTCTTCCGAATTTGTTGAAGTGCATATGAATTGACTGTATTTTATGAAGCATTATTCAGCTTTGGAATTCGCATATGCCGAGGATGTCTCCCGAACACCTAAAAGCCCGGAAACAGCCGCATCAGGCCCGTGCGAAAGTCACTGTCGATGCCATATTCGAGGCGACCATTCAGGTTTTGCTGTCGGATGGTTTATCGCGCCTGACCACTACGCGGGTTGCGGAGCGTGCCGGTGTCTCAGTCGGCACGATGTACCAATACTTCCCGCAAAAGCAGGCGCTACTTTTTGCTCTGCTACAGAGGCACCTCGAGGCCGTATCCGATGCGGTTCTGACCACTTGCGCACGTTGCCGTGGCATGTCACTGAAGAACATATCCAACACACTGGTCGATGCCTTTCTTGATGCGAAAACGCGGGATACCGATACGGCTCGCGCACTTTACGCCGTTGCAGCGGAACTCGACACGGACGACCTCATCAGTAACGTCGCCCGACGCAACCACGCGGCGATGAGTGAGCTGTTGAAAAGCGCCAAAGACGCAACTTTCGACGACCCGGATGCGGTTGCCTTCACTTTGCGTGCTACATTGGCAGGCGCTACCCGCGCCGTGCTGGAGCGCAACGCGACACGGCAAGAACTCGCGACACTGCGTCGAGAACTGCCGATGCTGTGCCAGGCCTATCTCTTTGCAAGAGCGGTCGTTTTTGAAGATAACGGTTCTGTCATTACCTGATGTCCCCCGAAATTTAATCGTACTGCGGAACCCTCACTGACAGTGATACTAAATCTGGAGGAATTACAGCATGATCAAGAAAGTCGGAAAGACTGAAATTCAGCTAAAACACAAGGCTACGTGCCACTGCGGTGCGGTTGAATTAGAGCTAACGTTGCCAAATGGCATCGAGAATCCAAGACGTTGCGATTGCTCAATCTGCCGGAGAAAAGGGGCAATTGTTGCATCGGTTAAACTCGATGGAATTCGTATCGTGAAAGGTCAAGACATGTTGAAGCTCTACCAGTTCAACACCCATACCGCAAAGCACTATTTCTGCTCAAATTGCGGTATTTATACCCATCACCAACGACGCTCAAACCCGTCTGAATATGGCTTTAATGTAGGTTGTCTGGAGGGGGTAAATCCGTTTGATTTAGGTGAAGTTATCACTAACGATGGCGTAAATCACCCTGCCGATCGAACTGCTTCATAACCAACAGTTCGATCGGGTTATCAATGTGCGGCATTTATCAATCGGCACGGTGGTCATGGCCACAATCACAATGCTCTGGTTGCCTGTAGTGTGACAGTTTTGAGGTGTGGCCGATCCCCGGATTAAAACAATTCAGCGGGTCCAGGTTTTCATAATGGGCCTTCAGCGCGGGTTTGGCATGATAGAGGTGACCAACATTGTGCTCGGCCGGATATTCAGCGCCGCGCTGGTCCAGTAATTTCCACATCTGATGCTCAATAGCCATGCAGTCGTTGCCTTTTTTTACGATGTAATCCTGATGGAAGACATAACACAGGAAGTGGCCGTAATAGAGTTTCAGCGCCAGTTTTTCTTCCATGTCTTTCGGCAGGGTTTCCCGCCACTGATGGGTATTTCTTGGCAAGGCAATATCAAGGGCCATAATATCTTCCACCTCTTGGGTGTGTACGGCCCGATAGCGGTTTGCCGCACCCGCAGCGGCAAAACGGTGCAGAAAGGCTTTGGCCCCCTCTTCATCCGTACATTCAAAGAAACTACCGCCCGCCCGATCAAAGTAATCCTGCAAATAAGCGCGGGCTTCATCCACACCGGCGGCGGAGACTTTCAGCAGTAAATGGTGTTCATACTGATCCCGGAATTCGAGCATCCGTTTCGGTAAATGACTCGGGAACAGATGGCTCAGCCCCTGCATCACCCGATCGGTGAGATTTGCCGGCAAAAAAGGAATTTTCCCGAAGATCGCATCACATTTTGCTTTCAGAGCAAATAAACCGGGCAACCGGTTCGTGCCGAGCCACTCAATCATCAGGAAGGTATCTTTGCCGTAGATTTCCGCAATATTAAACGCGTCGCGGTGTAGATATTCGCCAGAGATCGGCAGATATTTAAATTTGCCCAGAATATCACGGCGAATATCCGTCAGCTCATCAGCACTGTTGGTGCCGATATAGAAAACTTTCGCCCCTTTCTCGATAGGGAACGTGTCCAGACGTACCGCAAACACCATGACTTTACCCGCCGAGCCGGATGATTCATAAAGACGGGCCGGATCAGCATTAAAACGAGCTGGCGTCTCTTCATCAATCTGGCGGACATGTTCAGCATAGTGGTGATCCGACGCCTCACCGGCATTGCGCTGAATATCTTCTGGTTTGAATGTGCCGTTATCCAGCGCCGCCAGAATCTGTTCCGGCTCATCGCCGAGTTGAATACCGAGGTGGTTGATGAGTTCCAGTTTGCCGGCTTCATTCACGCGGGCGAAGACCGACATCTGGGTGTAGGCCGGGCCACGGTGCACCAGTGCGCCGCCGGAGTTATTACAGACCCCGCCGAAAACCGAGGCACCGATGCAGCTTGATCCGATGACCGAATGCGGTTCGCGGCCATGCGGACGTAACGCTTCTTCAAGCTGGTTGAGCGTTGAGCCCGGTAAGCAAACCACCTGTGTTGCCTCTTCAACCAAGTAGATTTTCTTCATGCGGGTCATACTGACAATCACGATTTCACGGTCATAATCATCACCATCCGGGGTTGAACCGCCGGTCAGACCCGTATTGGCGGCTTGTGACAAAACGATAACATTCGCTTTAATGCAGGCGGTTAGCACATTCCATTGTTCCACTAATGAGCCGGGGCGAACCACGGCCAGTGCTTTGCCGTTGCCAAAACGAATGCCTTTCCGGTATTGCTGGGTAGCGCTTTCATCGGTCAGGACATATTGATGACCAACAATATGCTGAAGTGTTTCAATCAGTTGTTTATCTGTTGTTTTTTCGCAAGCCAGTTCAATTTCAGAGGTATGAATAAGCGTCGGCATAACGGAAGCTCCTGATGGTCTCATGACCATAGCCATTTAAAACCTTTGTAAAGTATATGTTAAATATATCCATATGAATCTGTGACGTCTAAGACTTTGTTATTGTCTTTTTAATATGAAAAAGATATTAATTAACCCATAACAGAGGTGCTCAAATGGAATTCAGACAATTACGGTATTTTCTGGCCGTGGCAGAAACCCTGCATTTCACAGCGGCCGCCGAGAAGATAGGCATTGCTCAGCCGCCGCTGAGCCAGCAGATTCAGAAACTAGAGCATGAGATTGGCACACCACTGTTCATCCGCAATAAGCGTCATGTTGAACTGACCGAAGCAGGCATCTTCTTTCGTGAAAAAGCACAGAAGATTATCGCGGAAGCCGAAAGTGCGCTGGCTCAAATAAAAATGGTCGCCAGGGGAGAAAGCGGCCATTTATCGATCGGTTTTGCCGGTTCGATCGTCTTTCACGGTTTCGTCGCATCAGCGATGCGGGAATTCAGGAAAATATATCCAGAGGTGGTTATCCATTCGAAAGAGAGCAACAGTATCGATTTAATGGATAAGGTTCGTGATGCGGCAATTGACTGCGCACTGGTTCGGCTGCCGCTAAAAATTGAACACCTCAATTGCGTGCAATTGGTCGATGAACCGATGATTGCGGTATTGCCGCTTGGGCACCAACTTGCACAGAACCCGGAAATCTCGCTGAGTGATTTGGCTGATGATAGCTTTATCACCTTTCCCCGTGAAATCGGCCCGGTGCTGTATGATTCGATTATCCGGGCTTGTCAGGACGCGGGGTTCTCCCCGCGTCTTAAAATGGAATCTCCGCAGATTTCGTCCAGTATTAATCTGGTCGCAGCGGGATTTGGGGTTGCGGTAATTCCCGAATCGCTAAAAAGTATTCATTCCGATGGCGTGACCTATCATGGTCTCAGTCAACCGTTGACGACGGCGCTGGGGTTGATTTACCGCGAACAGGAGAAATCGGCTGTGATCCGGAATTTTGTCAGAATGATGAGTCAGGCGGGCGGATCGTAACCAGGAAAAGGCCGGGGCTTTAACAGGCTTAGAAAATAAGCAATTTTTATCATTCCATGAACTTCGGAGCGTCATATGGAAAGTGGAAGAATCAAATTGGTACCGCCGTCAACGGATGTTTCGCCGAAAATGTTTGAAGCCATCGTGGAAAGCCAGATGGCACTTTCCGAGTTTCTGCCCTGGGTTCCTTATGCCTTAACGTTGGAAACTGCAGTGAGCAATACCCAAGAGGCGATAAAAAACTTTGAAGATTTCAATAATGAGCTACGGTTCAGCATTGTTTGCCAGGAAACCAACGCTCTACTCGGTGTTATTGGCTTGATGATTATCGATAAATCAGTGCCCTATTTTGAAATAGGTTATTGGTTGAGAACCAGTCAGGTTGGTAAAGGTTATGCATCAGAGGCCGTACGTCTTCTACAGCAATATGCTTTTAGAGAGCTTGGGGCACAAAGGGTTGAAATCAAAATGGCTGAATCCAATCGTAAAAGTCGGGCGGTAGCCGAACGTTGTGGTTATGTCTACGAAGGCAAATTGCATAACGCTCGCCGTTTACCATCAGGAAAGCTGGACAACACCCTTATTTATGCAAAAACGGGCCTATAACTAACGGTTCATACAGATGAGGCCCTATGAAAATCGTCTCTTTTAGCGACGCTCGAAAGAGCTTAAAGGCGGTGTCAGAACAGTGATAATGAGGAAGAAGAGTAAAGGACGCGGCTTGAGCTTACAGGGAGGGACTTGCAGCGTCTTTACGCTATTCTCATTATCGCCGCTATATAGACGTTGTCATCAAACTCACTCCCGGTTTTCATCCGGGGGTTTTCATTTTAAACCCGACGAAAAGCCTGTTTCACGATAACACATCACGATCTGTATAAATTTCCCGCCTAATCCCGGATGTATGCCAGCACGCATTTGGGAGAAAATCTTCATCTGCGCAGGTAGATCCCGCCGCCATGAACTACAGTTTCTTAATAAGAACTCCATCAGTATTCTCCATGTCGAACATGGGTTTTCACAAAGGGTGTCATATGAAGAAATCGACTAATGATATGACCCAGCCGCCTGATTTACGGGCTAAAACAGGCACGGGGCCGATCCGACGTACTCATCCCGTTTATCAAAATTCACTGCCACCTTGTAATCAAGCCTGTCCGGCTGGCGAGAATATTCAGGAATGGCTGGCGCTGGCGCAGGAAGAGCGCTACGAAGAGGCCTGGCAGCATTTGGTGGCCAATAATCCGATGCCCGCCGTGCATGGCCGGGTTTGCTACCATCCTTGTGAAAATGCCTGTAATCGAGCCCAGGTCGACCAATCCGTCAGTATTCATGCCGTCGAGCGTTTTCTGGGCGATCAGGCGCTACTGCATGGTTGGAAAACCACATTCACCGCCGTGCCGAGCGGTAAAAAGGTCTTGGTGATCGGTGCCGGTCCCTCGGGATTGTCCTGTGCCTGGCAACTCCGTCGCCTCGGCCATGAGGTGGAAATTCACGAGGCCGGTCCGATGGCTGGCGGGATGATGCGTTTCGGCATTCCTGCTTACCGAATGCCCCGTGATGTGCTGGATCAGGAGATCCAACACATCCTCGATACCGGCATTACGCTGAAGCTTAATCAGAAAGTGAATGATGTCCTCAAGGTAAAAACCGAGTATGGCTTTGATGCCGTTTTTCTGGCTATCGGTGCGCATTTAGCCAAGAGAATCGACATTCCAGGGCGTGATGCCGGGCGCATTCTGGATGCGGTCAGTTATCTTTCGGCGGTTGAACAAGGCGACGTGCCCAAATTGGGTCGTCGTGTCGCTATCTATGGGGGCGGCAACACGGCGATGGATGCGGCGCGTACCGCGCATCGTCTGGGGGCGGAAGAAGCGGTTATCATCTATCGACGAGATCGTGAACATATGCCGGCGCATCAGTTTGAAGCCGATGAAGCGTTAGAAGAGGGCGTCATCATTAACTGGCTGCGCACCATTCGGGATATTGATGGTACGACGTTAACCATTGAAGAGATGGAGATTGACGGCAACGGGCGACCACAGCCGACCGGCCGATATGAAACGCTGGAAGCCGATAGCGTGATCCTGGCGTTAGGACAAGATGTGGATCTCTCGGTTATCGCCCGCATTCCCGGCATTGAATTACATGAAGATGGCGTGGTGGTGGTTGACGAACACATGATGACCAGCGTGCCAGGTATTTTTGCCGGTGGCGATATGGTGCCATCGGAACGCACCGTCACGGTCGCCACCGGGCATGGCAAGAAAGCGGCGCAACATATTGATGGCTGGCTACGTCATCAACCCTACCGAAAAGCAGACACTAACGCCGGCATTCCCTATTCAGCATTGAATCTGTGGTACGACACGGATGCCGAGTCAACCAGCCAGCCGGTTGTCACCCCGGAACAACGCGATGGATTTGACGAAATCATCGGCGGACTCACCGCCACACAAGCGCGCTATGAAGCGGCCCGCTGCTACTCCTGTGGCAATTGTTTCGAGTGTGATGGTTGTTACGGATCATGCCCGGAGGACGCCATTCTCAAGTTGGGTAAAGGACGGGGATATCGTATTGATTACGATAAATGTACCGGCTGCGGCGCATGCTATGACCAATGCCCCTGTCATGCCATTAGCATGGTGAGTGAGGTGGTTGATAATGAATACACATACTGAGACGTCCATCTCCGACATGGTGATGACGGATGGCAATGAAGCCGCCGCGTGGATAGCTTATAAGCTCAGTGAAATCTGCGCGATTTACCCCATCACGCCCTCTTCCACCATGGCGGAGCTGGCTGATGAATGGGCGACGCAGCACATTCCCAACCTATGGGGAAACATTCCAACCGTCGTTGAGATGCAACATGAAGGCGGTGCAGCGGGAGCGGTTCATGGCGCATTACAGGCTGGCGCACTGAGCACCACATTTACCGCGTCCCAAGGGCTGATGCTGATGATCCCGAATATGTACAAGATTGCCGGTGAACTCACAGCGACGGTTTTTCATGTGGCCGCCCGTTCGCTCTCGGCGCAGGGGTTGTCCATTTTTGGTGATCATCAGGATGTGATGGCCACCAGAACAACCGGCTTTGCCTTGCTTTCATCTGCGTCAGTGCAACAGGCTCAGGACATGGCGATGATTGCCCACGCCGCGACATTGCGCACCCGCATTCCGTTCCTGCACTTTTTCGATGGTTTTCGCACCTCCCATGAAGTCAATAAAATTTCCCGTCTGTCCGATGAACAGATAAGGCAGATGATCGACGATCAGCAAGTTCGTGACCATCGGGCCCGGGCGCTGAATCCGGATCAGCCATTCATCAGAGGAACGGCTCAAAATCCGGATACCTATTTTCAAAGTCGGGAAACGGTTAATTCATATTACGATCACGTGCCGGATGTTGTTGAACAGACCATGACCCGGTTCGCTGAATTAACCGGGCGGCAATATCATCTGGTTGACTATCATGGCGCAGACGATGCGCAACACGTCGTCGTCATTATGGGATCGGGCGCATCGACCGTGAAACAGACTGTTGAGGTGCTCAATGCCCAGGGGGGAAATACGGTGTGGTGACCGTTCACCTGTATCGTCCCTTCCCCAACGACATATTCATTAAGGCGTTCCCACCCACCACCCGATTTGTCACCGTCCTGGATCGCACCAAAGAGCCCGGTTCACAGGGTGAACCACTGTATAAAGACACTGTCAGCGCCTTCGTTTCCGCCACGCAGCATGGACAATTACCACACTTGCCGAGAATCACCGGCGGGCGATATGGTCTGTCATCCAAAGAGTTCACCCCCGCGATGGTCAAAGCCGTTTTTGAGGAGCAACAGAAAACCAGCGCGAAAGAGGGCTTCACCATCGGCATTATTGACGATGTCACACAGTTAAGTTTGCCGTGGGATGAAGCGTGGCAAATTGAACCGCCCAATCAGGTACGCGCCTTGTTCTTCGGTCTGGGAGCCGATGGCACGGTCGGCGCCAATAAAAACAGCATAAAAATCATTGGCGAATTACCTGATTATTTTGCCCAAGGCTACTTTGTCTATGACTCGAAAAAGTCGGGTTCAAAGACCGTTTCACATTTGCGTTTCGGCCCTGAGCCCATCGACGCCCCTTATCTCATTACCTCGGCAAATTTTATCGGTTGCCATCAATTCAATTTCGTCGAATCCCTCGATTTATTATGTTACGCAGAAACCGGCGCCACCTTTCTGCTCAACAGTCCCTACCCGGCAGAGGAAACCTGGTCACATCTGCCACGCCGGGTACAGCAACAAATCCAGCAGAAACAATTGGCATTCCATGTGATCAATGCCGCGGAAGTCGCACGACTGACCGGTATGGGAACGCGCATTAATACCATCATGCAGACCTGTTTTTTCGCGTTATCCGCCATCATGCCCAAAGAGCAGGCCATCACGCTGATCAAAGAGAGCATTGAGAAGACCTACCAAAAGAAAGGTCGCGACATCATTGAAAAGAATTTTGACGCCGTGGATGTCACATTAGCGCACCTGCATCCGGTGGAGATTTCACAACACGGCACCGGTGCTTCAGATGCCGGCTGGAAACTGCCCGCCACCGCCCCACTATTTGTGCGCAACGTCACCGCTGAGATGTTGCAGGAACGGGGCAATCAGATCCCGGTGTCACAATTACCGCCCGACGGAACCTATCCATCAGCGACCAGTCAGTGGGAAAAGCGCGATATTGCACTGGAGATCCCTGACTGGCGCGAAGACCTGTGCATCCAATGTGGTAATTGTTCCTTTGTCTGTCCACATGCCGCCATCAGAGCCAAGTTTTATCATCAGGATTTGGTCGAAAACGCCCCTCCGGGCGCCAAATGGATGCCGATAAGCGCCAGGGGATTTCCAGATACGCTCTACACATTGCAGATCTACCCGGAAGATTGTACCGGTTGTGGTCTGTGTGTAGAGGCTTGCCCGGTTCGAGCCGACGATAGCGGCCAGCGCGCCATTAATATGGTCGATAAGTTACCGATCCTTGAACGGGAAAAAAGAGCGCTGACGTGGTTCAACACCTTGCCCTGGCCGAAGCGCTCTGCGGTTGATTTTTCAACGGTACGTGGCGTGCAATTTTTGGAGCCGCTGTTTGAATTTTCAGGTGCTTGCGCCGGTTGCGGTGAAACGCCCTATCTGAAAACGCTCACTCAGCTCTTTGGTGATAGGATGATGGTGGCCAACGCCACCGGCTGCTCATCAATTTATGGCGGTAATCTGCCCACGACGCCGTGGGCAAAAAATAGCGACGGCAAAGGCCCAGCCTGGTCAAATTCATTGTTCGAGGATAATGCTGAATTCGGCCTGGGTTTTCGCCTGACCGCCGATCATCATCGGATTCAGGCGGCGAATGCCTTGAGAGCCACCGCGCAGCAACTGGGTCCCGAGCTGATAGAGCAGATAATCAATGCGCCCCAGCAAGTCGAATCACAGATCCAACAGCAACGCGAACGCTTACTCAACGTCCGGGCGCTATTACAGTATGACGATTCGGAAGCCGGGCTTAATCTACTCAGTTTGTTAGACCATCTGATCAGGCGTTCGGTCTGGATCATCGGTGGCGATGGCTGGGCCTATGATATTGGCTCTTCCGGATTAGACCATGTGATCGCCTCTGGTCGTGATGTCAACATACTGGTAATGGACACCGAGGTTTATTCCAATACCGGCGGCCAGATGTCGAAATCCACCCCCCTGGGCGCGGTGGCCAAATTTGCCGCCGGCGGCAAAACCATGGCGAAGAAAGATATGGTGTTACAGGCTATCGCTTACGGCAATGTGTATGTCGCCCAGATCGCTTTCGGCGCCAATCCCCAGCAGTCACTTCAGGCCATGCGGGAAGCCGAAGCCTATCCGGGCCCGTCACTGATCATCGCTTACAGTCATTGCATCGCACATGGCATTGATATGAAGACCGGGTTAGCCCAACAAAAACGTGCCGTCGCGTCAGGCCACTGGCCGTTAATTCGCTTCAACCCAATATTGCGGGAACAGGGGCGTAACCCCTTTACCCTTGACAGCCTGCGGCCCACACTGCCACTCAGCGACTATCGACAACATGAAAGCCGCTATCAGTCGCTGGTACAGCTTCATCCGGAAGAGGCGCAACGGCTCATCGATATTGCACAAAAAGTCGCTGAACAAAAATGGGCAACCTATGAAGGGATGGCGCGCTCTTCCGCCGAAGCGTTCCACCCCGACGCCCGAAAGAACCGGCAATACCATTGACCCGACACGCGGTGATGTCGTGGATTGACCTGTTGCGCATTCACGGAATGATACAACGCACCGTCAGGAAGATAAGGTGAAAATCACCAGAGATCTGCTCTAAACCTATGGGGAATAGCGGTTATGTTCATCATATTCGGAGGATTGCCCGCAACCGGCAAAAGCACGATTGCCCGACAACTGGCCTATGACCTCAACGCCGTCTATCTGCGCATCGACTCCATCGAACAGGCGATCCGCTCGTCCGGTATCCTCGCCCCCGACGCTGACATGGGACCAGCGGGATATCTGGCGGCTTATCGCGTCGCGGCGGATAACCTCCGTATCGGCCGTACCGTCATCGCCGATTCGGTCAACCCGCTTTGCATCACGCGGGATGACTATCGAGCCATCGCCCAAAAAGCCGATGTCGCCTTCCTCGAAATAGAAGTCGTGTGTTCCGACAAAACCGAGCATCGACACCGGGTGGAAACCCGGCGCTCCACCATCGACGGCCTGACGCTTCCGACCTGGGAGCAGGTTGAATCTCGCCATTATGAAGCCTGGAATCGCGACCATCTGGTGCTGGATACTGCCACATTGTCTCCCGCCCGATGTGTAGCCATCATTATGGAACGCCGCCGCAATTTACCCCGCTAAAAAATTTTTTCAATTGCAGTGTAAGAAACCAGTGCCTTACTCCGACTATGTATGTGAAAGAGAGAATTGACGGTCCATCGCCAATTTCCCTTTGCCACATACACCTGCCCTTTGGGCGTTAAAAATAAATAGCCAGGAGAATCACCATGACTACAAAAACGACCGCCGCTGCACTTGCCCTTGCTTTGGGTACCGTGTTGACCATGAGCGCCTCTGTTGCACACGCTGCCGACAAAACGGGTATGAAGGGGATGGAGAAGTGTTTTGGCGTCGCCCTTAAAGGTAAAAACGATTGTAAAGCCGGTGCCGGCACGACCTGCGCGGGAACCGCCAAGAAAGATTATCAAGGCAACTCCTGGAAGTTGGTCCCGGCCGGAACCTGTGTGACCACCGCGTCCCCGACGTCACCAACCGGTATGGGTCAGTTGAAAGCGTTCACAGAAAAACAGGCTTAATCTTTTACCCACATTGCCAACACCGGGGAGCACCCAGGATGAAATCGACTGTTTCTTTTGCACCATCAGCCTGCGGTGCCTCTCTTATCACCACGGGTAGCGCGTTACCCCTTCGGGCGGGAATCGGGCTTAAACCCGAGCATTTTCTGGCGATTATTGAGGAGCAGCCCGACCTGGGCTTTTTCGAAATTCACGCCGAAAACTATATGGTGGCGGGCGGACCGTTCCACCACTATCTGACCCGGATCCGGGAGCAGTATCCTTTATCCATTCACGGCGTTGGCTTGTCAATTGGCAGCGAGCGCCCTTTGGATGAACCGCATCTCGACCGACTGGCTGCTTTGATAGACCGCTATCAGCCCCAGTCGTTTTCAGAACATTTGGCCTGGTCCAGTCATGGCGGCACTTTCCTTAATGACTTGTTACCACTGCCCTACAACCATCAGACGCTACGTCAGGTCTGCGAACATATCGATCAGGTGCAAAACCGGTTACGTCGCCCGATGTTGCTGGAAAACCCCGCCACCTATGTTGAATTTACCACCTCCGATCGCAGTGAGACCGACTTTATCCGCGAGGTACTTCAGCGTACTGGTTGCGGCTTATTGCTGGACGTCAACAACGTCTATGTCACGTGTACCAATCATGGACGCGATCCTTACGCTTATCTTCAGGCGCTGTCCGGGTTATGGATTGGTGAAATACATCTGGCCGGGTTTGCCCGTGAAGAGGATGCGCTCGGCGACCCATTGTTGATTGACAGTCATGGCGCGCCGATCGCCGACGCGGTCTGGCAACTCTATGAGTTTACCCTGTCTGAACTGGGGCCGGTTCCTACCCTGATCGAGCGCGACAATGATATTCCCTCGCTGGCGGTGCTGTGCCATGAAGCTCGTCTGGCGGAACAGCGATTGAACGCCCATGCCGCCCGACATCATGGTTCTCTGGAGGGCACGGTATGAGCGGACAACACACGTTTTACGATGCGCTGCGTGACCCCGATGCCCCGATGCCGCCAGATCTGTTCACCTGGAACGGGTCAAGCCCCCGGGCACGTTTTGACGTCTATCGCAATAATGTCATGGTTTCGCTTATTGATGCGCTGGCCGACACCTTTCCAGTCACTCAGCAACTGGTCGGTGAGCCCTTCTTCCGCGCCATGTCAACGCTGTATGTCACACATCATCCACCACGTTCACCGATTCTGGTGGAGTATGGCGACACACTGCCCCGCTTCATTGCTGATTTTCCCCCGGCGGCATCGGTGCCTTATCTGGCGGATATCGCGACGCTGGAAGTGCTTCTCGTCAGGGCTTATCACGCGGCTGACGGCGTGTTGTCGTCACACGACCATCTGGTCGCCGCGCTGTCCGATACGACATTGCTGTCGGATCTGCGCGTCGGTCTGCATCCCTCGCTGGGATTACTGACTTCACCCTACGCCATTGTCTCTATCTGGGCGGCACATCAGGAGACTGGCTCACTGGCCGACATCAACCCTTATCAGGCCGAGCATGCATTGATCATCCGACCCGCGCTGGAGGTCAATGTGCTGTCTATCGATAACGGAACGGCGCTGTTTCTCACGCAACTACAACAAGGTGCCAGCCTCGGGCAGGCACTGACGCAGGTTCAGCAGCAGATATCCGACTTCGATCTGATTACCACGCTGAGTCTGTTAATTCGCAGCCATACACTGGTGTCGTTGCATCCATAAGGAGCATTCCCATGGCCATCACCGCTCTGCGTTCCAAACCCGCCAACGTTTCACGGTTCGGGTTATGTTCACGGGTTATCGCCGGTTTTAGTCTGATTCCGGATAGCCTGATTACCTTACTGGCCCGGTTTTCCATTGCCGCCATTTTTTGGCGCTCGGGACAGACCAAGATTTCCGGTCTGGCAATTGATCTTGTTGCGGGGAATATTCACATCGGCTGGCCTCATCTGAATGACGCCGCCTTGTATCTATTTAAAGAAGAGTATCGTCTGCCGTTGATTCCCCCGGAGTTAGCCGCCCTGATTGCGGCCAGTGCCGAGCATGTGCTGTCGGTATTGTTGTTAATCGGTCTTGCCACTCGGTTTTCAGCATTCGGGTTATTGATTATGACCCTGACAATAGAAATCTTTGTCTATCCTGACGCCTATCCAACCCACGGCGTCTGGGCCGTGGCATTACTGTTTTTGATGGCTAAAGGCCCGGGACGGCTCTCCATCGACCACTGGCTTATTCGACGCTATGGCTGAACAAACCGCCCGCGTTCTCATCAAGAGAAGGCGGGCGGTCATTCATCATTGCCCGTTATCGTCGGAATCGTCCCCTTTCCTTTTGGCATAAGCCTGCGATATCTGCCGGATAGTGAAGATTTGCCGATTAAAGTTACGGCAGCCGGTACAGAGCATCAAGTGTAATCTGAGCGCTGCTTTCTCTTTTAAAGCCAGCGGACGATCCTGCGCCTCGGATAACAGGCGAGTAGCCTGGCGACAAGTCAACATGACGATTTCTCCATGAACCAGTTTGCATCCAGACACAGACGTAAACGCATGCGAGCGCGGTATAGCATAATATTTAAATTGCTGACGGAGATGTTGACCGCCGTACAAATTTCATGGCTATCCAGTTCAATAAATTCACGCATCATAAACACCCGCGCCTGTTTACCAGGTAAATTCTCCAGACAGGCTTCGAAAACGCGCCAGAATGCGGCTTCCCGCACTGACTCTTCCGGGGTTTCCCATTTTCCGGGGCGTTCATCGGCGGGCCAATGTTCTCGCTCGTCAAAGAGCGCGGCGAAATCCTGACTTTCATCCTCTTCATGTAACAAACTACTGGCTTCCGTCGTGCGCTGCTTCTGCCGCAAAATATCTGCAATCTTGTTTTTCAAAATGGCAAACACCCAGGTTTTCAACGCGGCACGGCCACCAAAAGAAGCGGCGTTCTTTAATGCGCCAACCAGCGCTTCCTGCACGGCATCCTCAGCCTGATGGTGTTCAGAAAGCTGTAATGTGGCAAATCTCAGCATTTGAAGCCGCAGGTTTTCTAAAAATTCGCGATCCATAAAGTGTGACGCGGCATCATCATTTGAGCCACGTTGCGGATTCGCCGGAACGTCTGTCATAGCTACTCTCTTCCCCGTATTTTATATCGCTCATCTGGCAGCGGGTTCGGCACCATGATGACGTATTTCCGATGCGCAATACAGCACTAAAGGATGCACTAAAGTAGGCTATGCTAATACCAGAGAGTACATATCATCGTCCAACAGGATCGTCTATGCGGGGACATTATGAAAATCTCAACTGCGTTTCAAAACTTTCTGACTGAAGCTCCCGGCTATGCCAAAATCTGGATGAAAACTGTCCACGAACTCGGCGACACCAGTGCGCTCGACAGCAAAACACAAACGCTTGCCTATCTTTCGGTACTGGCCGCAACCCGGATGACATCCGGCATTCCGTTTCATGTTGATTGCGCCAAAGCGGCGGGAGCCACACGTGAGGAGATTATCGGCGCTATACTGATTGGCCTGCCCGCAGTAGGTAATACGGTTATTGAATCGCTTCCTATTGCTCTGGATGCCTTTGAGCAGGCTGATAGCGCAAAATCCTGTTATCCGCGTGCGGGAGGCGATCCCTCCTGAGGCCGACACAATAACGCCAGCATTATTCCCGCGACAGTGCAGAAATAATGCTGGCGTTGATGAATAGTCCGTGATGTCGATACCGACATCACGGCGTGAAACAATGTGGTTAATTAAAACCTCAGACCAACTCGCCCAGTGAAGCAGGCTCAAACCCTTGCAGATGCTCAGTGTCATGCTGACGCACTTTTACCACCCAATTCGGATCGGTTATCAATGCACGGCCAATCGCGATTAAATCAAACTCGTCACGCGCCATCCGTGTCAGCAGATTGTCCAATTGCGCCGGCGTTGAGCTTTTTCCGCTAAACGCCGTCATGAACTCATCCGACAGCCCCACCGAACCCACACTGATCGTGGCAGCGCCGGTCACTTTTTTCGCCCAACCAGCAAAGTTCAAGCCATTTTCGCCATCCACTTCAGGGAATTCTGCTTCCCAGAAGCGACGCTGCGAACAGTGCAGAATATCCACACCGGCATCCACCAGCGGAGTGAGCCAGTCGGCCAGCTCCAGCGGTGTATTGGCCAGACGTACACTGTAATCCTGCTGTTTCCACTGACTGACGCGCAACAGGATCGGGAAGTCCGGTCCAACCGCCTGACGCATGCCCTTTATCACTTCGGCGGCAAAGCGGGAGCGCTGCTTCAGCGTAGCGCCACCGTATTCATCCGTACGCAGGTTGGTTTTCCCCCAAAAAAACTGATCGATCAGGTAACCATGTGCCGCATGTATTTCCAGGGTATCAAAACCAAGCCGGACGGTATCTGCCGCCGCCTGGGCATAAGCCGCGATGGTATCGGCGATGTCTTCTTCACTCATGGCCTGACCGCGCGACACATCCGGTGCCACCAGACCAGAAGGACTTTCAATCCCGGATTGTGGTTCCCACTCCGTTCCCGGCGCTTTAACCGATCCCACATGCCAAATCTGCGGCCCCATTTTGCCACCAGCTGCATGGACTTCATCAATCACTTTCTGCCAACCCTTCAGTGCCGCCTCACCATGAAAAAAAGGAATGTTGGGATGGTTACGTGCGCCGGGACGGTCAATAACCGTGCCTTCAGACAGAATCAGACCGACCTCACCCTCTGCACGTCGGCGATAATAGGCGGCCACATTGTCTCCCGGTACACCATTCGGTGAAAATGTACGGGTCATCGGTGCCATGACAATACGGTTTTTTAATTCCAGCGATTTCAGTTTAAACGGACGAAACAGGACATCGATATTAGGTATAGTCATCTGATTTAGCTCCTTTAATTTGTCACCACGATGGTATACATTGTAAACCTAGTGTCAATCAGGCACTCTAAAGTTACCAGGTAGCCTAGAGGAAACTTAAATGCCGTCCCCCACTAACTCACAACAGCATAACGCCTGCCACAACCGCTTTCTACTTGATCAGATCGCCGATAAATGGTCAGTGCTGGTACTGAATGTATTGTGTGAAAATCCACTGCGCTTTAATGAAATCAAACGCCGCCTGGAGGGCATTACTCAGAAAGCATTGACACAATGCCTGCGGCGTCTGGAACGCAACGGTATCGTGGAACGCCGCGTGATAACCGCTTCGCCGGTCGCGGTGGAGTATCGAATAACACCACTCGGCCATACGCTTAAAGAACCTTTTCAGGCACTTTGTCTCTGGACAGTGAAATATCTGCCACAAGTCGAGCTTGCCAGACAGGCGTTTGATCAGAAACAATTTGAACAAGAGACAACATCATGATGGGCCATTCCGCGTCTCATACACGCTGGCATCATCATCACAACACCGTGGGTTTTACTGTTATGGAGCGCTTCAATGTGGAATGAAAAATATGCCAACGAGCAATTTGTTTATGGCACTGAACCCAATGATTTTTTGAAAGAAAGTAGTCATCACTTTACTCCAGGTAGCCGCATTCTCTGTATTGCTGAAGGCGAAGGACGCAATGCGGTCTGGCTGGCAAGCCAGGGATTTGATGTCACGGCGGTGGACGCTTCCGACGTCGGTCTGGCCAAAGGCAAAAAACGGGCTGAAGCCAATGGTCTAAAGATCCAGTGGATACATGCCGATCTCGCGACTTATGATATCGGCAGGCAGCAATGGGGGGGCATTGTCGCGATTTTTGCCCATCTTCCGCCGACATTGCGCCATCAGGTACATGGAAACTGCGCCAGCGGATTGCAGAGCAGTGGCGTGTTCCTGCTTGAAGCCTATACGCCGGAGCAACTGAAGTTTAAAACCGGCGGTCCTTCCGATATTACCTGGCTGATGACCCCGGAAATCCTGCGTCAGGAATTACCGGGATTACGGTTTGCGCATTTACAGAAACTGGAGCGTGAAATCCATGAAGGGATCGCGCATACCGGGCATGCCAGCGTGGTACAGCTGATCGCCCGGCGGGATTAGACTGCTTCCAGACACCGGTACGATGCGCGACGTCACGCTACCGTGAACGACGTCATCATGCCGGTGTCTTCATGTTCCAACAGATGACAGTGCGCCATGAACGCCCGTTCTTTGGGGGCGGGGTGATCGAACTTCACCAGCACCTGGCTGACGCCCCCTCCACCCGTACCGTGTCCTTCCAGCCACGGCGATGCTCTGCTGGTGTCTGGCCGTTTTCGGACAGAATACGGAACTGGGTGCCATGAATATGGAAAGGATGCAGCATCATGTCACCTACTGCGGAAACGGACCAGACTTCATAATCGGCAGTGACGTCACTTTCACTGGCTCCGCCAGCAGACCGCCATCACTGCCGATCACATACAGTGGCCGACCGTCGCTGGTTGCCAGCATCAATGAGCGGGCGTTACAACCATTGAGCAGACGCAACCGCAACCATCCGCGTGGTGCCGCATGCTGTGGGTAACGCATGCCGTTGGTCAGCATCAGATCGCCAAACCAACCCACCGCTGCGGACATTTCGTCCAGATGGTAGTCGATCTGCCCCTTTTCATTCAACTTTTTGTCTTGCAGAATCAAAGGGATGTCATCCACTCCCCACTGAGAAGGCAGAGCAAGCCCGCGGCTTTCGCGATCCTGAATCAAGATCAAACCGCCCAATCCCATCGCCACCTGACGCCCGGTGACACCATGCGTGTGGGGATGAAACCATGCCGTCGCGGCTGGCTGATCAACCGTAAAGCGCGCAGTCCAGATCTTGCCCGGCGCGATCAATGCCTGAGGCCCACCATCGGCATCGCCCGGAATCTCCATGCCATGCCAGTGCATAGTGGTCACGTCTGATAGCGTATTATTTACATTGATGGTGACGGTCTGTCCTCGTTCCAGTTGCAACGCCGGGCCGAGAAAACCACCGTTGACGCCCCAGGTCGCGGTTTCCATTCCCGGTAGCCAGCGCATATTGCCGGTCTGAACGTTGAGAGCCAAGTTGCCGCCCGCGTCCGGCGTCAATAATGGCGGCACCGGCAACACCGGACGATCAGCGGCAAATACGCTGCTGCTCCACCCAGGCTGCGCGCTGGCGGCCCCCAGCAGAGCTAGTAATTTTGATAAAATCGCGGCGATACATATCAATTTCCTCTGTACAGTAATAAAGCAGGAAGAAAAACGATAACCGCTGTCAGCCTGCACCTTCCCGTAACTGGAAGGTCAAGGCCTTTTATATCTTCTTATATCCGCTGACGCGGCAGGAACGGCGCCTAATACTCCTTGCGCCCCAGCCAACGCTCTTTAAGTATGCTGCCTTGCACGCCGAGATCAAGAAATGGACGTGGAGGAATATAATTGGGTTTTCCCAACGCCAACATATCGGCAATCAACGGATTATCCACGCCAGTCGCCAAATCCGCCAATGTGCTGCCAGCCACCGTCTGTTTTGAAATTCCCGCCCCGTTACATCCCACGGCGGCATAGACATTGTCGCCGTATTTTCCCCAGCCCGGCGCACCATTGCGCGTCACGCTGATCATCCCAGACCAGGTGTAGGCAATCTGCACATCCGCCAATTGCGGGAAGCGCGACAGAAAAATCTGGCGATGCTGCACCGCCAGTGGCGCGGTTCTCAGCTCCGTTACCGTGTAATCCGGCACATATTTCACATGCTGCCGAATCAAAAAACGGTGATCGCAGGTATAGCGCAACGTCGCGCCGGCAATCGCATTGGCCGGTGTCATGCCCCATGCAGCGATATTGCCGATGCGCTGTTGTTGTTCCGCAGTCAAGGGTTCGGTGAGGGTGGCGAAAGTGGAAAGCCCCACCAATTGGTTGGAAAATGGCGACAACTGGCGGGCACACCCATTGGTTGCCACCATCAACTGTCCGGCCCGCACGTCACCATAAGGTGTTCGCACATGAATATCGCGGCCCGTGTTGATCTCCAGCGCCGGAGATTTTTCATACAAGGTAACGTTATCCGGCAGACTGTCCACCAGCCCATGCACCAAGGCAGCCGGATTAAGCAAGACACAGCTCGGTGTATAGATGGCGGCATGGTAATAATCGGTGCCCAGATTTTGCGCCAGTGACTTACCCTCCAGCAGTTGATAGGGTTCATCCAGCGCCTGTAGTTCATCAGCGTACTGCGCCAGCAACCCATCCAGTTCAGGGCGCACGATGCAGTGATATTTCCCGCTACGGTGCCAATCACAGTCAATCTGATGTCGGTGTATCAATGCGTCCAACTGCGCAATCCCCGCCTGTAATAAGCGGCGGTAGTTGGCGGCTTTTTCCAACTCGGCGGTGGAGCTGCCGATATTATGCGGCAAATCAATGGCAAAACCGGAATTACGCCCAGAGGCACTCTCTCCCGTCATGGCGGCATCGATGATCACCACCTGCTTATCAGGATGATTTTCCGCCACCCGACGGGCAAAGGCGAGCCCGGCATAGCCGGCGCCGATCACCAGCCAGTCGGCCCGAACATGTCCACGCAAAATCTTTTTCACCTGCCGGGCAGGAATGATCGCCGACCAGCCATTGATGTTGTCATCCAACGGTAATGCCTTGATTTTCAATTTTTCTCCCCTGAAGCTAAATCAGATTTCCGTTAACGCCGTCATTCATCCGCCATCCGAACGATCCACATAAATGCCCGTCTACGCAAATTGCGCAGTATAAAGGGTGTCCGTGGCGGGTATCGTGACCAAATAGTAGATGATGCCCGCTGGCGCGGGCATCGGTGAAAAACTATGACGCTTGCTGCGTTTGCTCGGGTTCAGTGGCGAAACCGCGCAGACCGACGACATGAACATGTTCGTGGTTCTGGAACATTTTACGCACCAGCTTATAGGTGGTGCCTTTTTCCGGGCTGATGTTTTCCGGCGCAGCGATGATCAACTGCATTTCCAGCCGGTCACACAGCTCAAACAACGTGGCGATGGATTTGGCATCCAGACGTGCGGCTTCATCGAGGAACAGCAAACGACAGGGTGAAATATCCTTGCCGCGCAACCGTTTCGACTCTTCCTCCCAGCTCTGTACCACCATCACCAGTATTGACATCCCGGTGCCGATGGCTTCCCCGGTGGAAAGCGCCCCGCTCTCGGCACGCAGCCAACCGTCGGCACCCCGGTTTACCTCAACCTCCATTTCCAGATAGTTGCGATAATCCAGCAGTTCCTCACCGATGGTCTGTGACGTGCGCTGCCCCATGTCAATTTCCGGATTCAGGCGCTGATACAGTTTCGCCAGCGCTTCCGAGAACGTCAGGCGGTTGCTGTTGAACAGATCCTGATGCAGTTCCTGTTGTTCAGACAATACGTTAAGCAACGTGGTGTGCGTTTCCCGCACATTGACGTTAAGCCGCACGCTTTTCACCTGACCGAATGACACCGATTGCAGCCCCTGATTCAGCATGCGGATGCGGTTTTGTTCACGTTGAATAGTCTTGCGGATGATATTCGATACACTGCGCGAGCTGATGGCCAGCGTTTGTTCACGCGCCGTCAGCTCTTCCGTCAGACGGTTCAGTTCAATCTCCATCTGTTCGATGGCTTCCACCGGATCGTCGGTGCGGATGATATCCTGACGGATACGTTCACGCAGGTGTTGATATACCGCGATATAAAACTGGATTTTACGTTCTGGCCGTTTTGGATCTTCCGACAGGCGCAGTACATCGCGCAAATGTTCGTTATCAGCGACCGCCAGACGCAGCGCGCCCAGCGCCTTATCCGACATGGAGCGCAATTCGTCACCCTCCAGATAGGCCAGCTCACGCCGGTGCAGACGCCGCTCTATACCGTTGTCTTTCACCAACCGCATCACCGTGCACCAGCCCGATTTGGCCGTCACCACCTGTTCGCGGTTAGCGTGATAATCACGCTCCAGCTTACGCAGTTTCTTCTGTAGGCTGTCCATTTCCGCTTCACAGAAAGTAAGTTGTTTTTCCAGCTGATTACGACGCGCTCGATTATTGCTCAGTGAGGCATGCAATTCATCCCGACGCTGGCGAGCACGAGACTCCGCTTCTGCATCCGCACGCACGCCGATATCCGCCAATTCCTGCGTTAACTCTTTGAGCATGTCGCTCTTGGCATCAAAAGCGCTCTTCAACGACGCTTGCACCTGACTGTACTGTGTCAGCTGGCTCTGATGCTGCCGTAACTGCTCACGGGCCTGAGTGCGTTCCGCTTCCGCCTGCTCCAGCCGTTGGCGTAGCTTGTCGTTCAAATCGGCATTGGCATGCAGCATCCCCGCCGAATCGGTGTAACCAAAGTGCGCGCGACGCTGCACCACTTCCGTCAGGGAAAACGCCTGCTGTTTTGCCAATCGCTGCGCGCTTTGCGCCTGCGTATAATCTTCCTGTAGTTGCTCATGCTGCTGCGGGTCATTCTGCAACACGCTAACCAGTGGTTCCAGCTTCGCCAGTGTGGCGCCATGTTGTTGTAGAAAACGGGCCGACGCTTCTGCCTCATCCAGTTCGGCGCGAATCTCTTCAGCACGATCCGTCAGGCTATCGTCACATAACAGGCTGATACGCGGGATCAGTCGGTTCAGCAGCGACACGCCCTCTTTCGCCTGTTCATACTGCTGGCGCTGTTGCTGATTTTCGTTGTCAAAATTACTGATAGCGCGTTCCAGCTCACCCCGACGGCTGCTCAGTTGACGAATATCCACTTCCGGGTCGTCATCAAACACCACCGCCAGATGGGTACCGATAAAACGGCTGAAAGCCTGATGCAAGCGTTGGGTTTTCTGCACGTCAAACGACAGCGTGGCATACTGCTCCGCCAGTTCTTCACGTTCATCGCGCAGGGTTTCCAGCCGTTGTTCTCGTGCGGCCCGGCCAAACAGCGGCACGTCGGGGAAGCGAGAATAGCGCCACTGGCGATCGGAAACTTTCACCACCACCGCTTTTTCCAGCTCTTCCATCGCGAACACGCTGTCATCAAATGACTGTGGGTCGCCTTCAATCAGGTACAAATCTTCCGGACAATCTTCCAGATTCTCCAGGTGCTCGCGCACCAACGACAGATCCGTTACCACAATCCCATGACGGGATGGCCCGTATAACGCAGAGAAATACGGCGCGTCGTCCAGTGTGACATCGTCATAAATTTCCGACAGCAACACACCGCCAAAGCGCTCCGCCAGCGCGTTCAAACGCGGGTCTTCCGAGCCGCCCGGTTGGCTGAGGCGCTCAATCTGCGTTTCTATCGCCCGTTTGCGGGACGCTACGTCATCACGCTCGACGGTAGTTTCCCGTTCACGTTCTAGCAGTTGCTGCATGTATTCCGTCACCTGACGACTATCAGCAAATGTTTCGCCGCTCTGCTCGCTGAGTTGAGTCAGGGTTTCCTGTGCCGCCAGCCACACCGGCGCCCGAACAGTTAACTGCTGAATACGCTGTTGGGTCTGCTCTAGCTCCTGGCGCAACGTCATGCGACGCTCACCTGCTTCCTCCACCAACACCGACAGGCTTTCAATCCGCGCTTCCAGCTCCTGCTGCAAGCTTTCCAACTCTTCCGGCTGATAGCGCGTCTGTCCGTTACGGTTATTGAAATCCTGCAACAACCGTTCGGCGTCCTGCTGCTCACGCTGGCGCTGTTCCAGTTCGGAAAGTCGCATGCGCAGTGGATGAACACGCTCGGCCTGATACTGCTGTTGTGAACTGTCACGCAGTAATTCGCGCGCCACTTGCCAGGCGTCACGACGACTGACTGCCCCGGCGATACTGCTAACCAGTTGATACGCCTGCTCGAACTGGCTGTGGGCGGCATCCGCCACGCTCAGCTTCTGTTCCAGCATCAGTAATAGTTCGGTGGCTTCCTGCTCTTTGGCGTGAATACTGTCGAGCCATTCATCGGCGTTATCAGCGCTCAATTCCGGTAACTGGCACAACGTGCGAGCACGCTCCAGCGCCTGCTGCGCCTGCTGATACTGTATGGCACGGGTTTGCTGTACATCCAAAGCCTGTTGATAGTCGGCCAACTGGCTTTTCAGCTCATCCACCTCCTGCTCGGCGGCATCGGCGCGGGCTTCGTTTTCCTGCTGTTGGTCACGCGCCTCTTCCACCACCTCATTCTGTTCTTCCAGCCGGTAACTCAGCTCTTCCAGATCGGCATTATAACGCTCGATCTTTTCCTGCTGGCGCATCGCCGTCTGTACCAGATTCAGGTGATCGCTGGCGGCCTGATAGTCGGTTTCCAGATCGCTTTCGGCTCCGCTCTGCTCCGCCAGCTCGCGCGCCATCTCCACATGGCGGATCTGCTCATTGCCCAGTTGTTTACGGCTACTGAACAGATCCCGGCGCAGTTCCAGAGTGCTATCCAGATGGATGCGTCGCTCGTTGGCGTGGCGCATATAATCAGCGGCCACATAAGAGGTGGCTTCAGAGATCAGATGTTTGAACAGATCCCGGTCCGACTGGGTGACACGGATCGCTTCCAGCGTCATGCGGTTTTCCCGCAGAGCGGCTTCCATATCCTGAAATGCCTTGCGCACCCCGCTGTTTTCCGGCAGCAGATAGTCACGCAGTGAACGGGTAATAGCGCTGGAAATCCCGCCGTACAGCGAGGCTTCAATCAAACGATAAAACTTGCTGCGATCAGCCGAGGAGCGCAGACGTCGCGGCACAATGCCCAAATCAAACATCAATGAATGATAGTCGGTGATGGACGTGAACTGTTTGAACTGCACGCCTTCCATCTCATCAAGGCGCTCTTTCACTTCCTGTAACGACAAGACTCGTGCCTGATGATCGCCCACCAGTTGAGTCAGAATTTGCGTGGGCGAAACCGATGTCGGCAACCCCTGAATGATGAAGGGCTTGATATCGACCTTTCGATCACGGCCTGCCACCTGTTGTAATCGCACGCCGACCAGCACTCGCTGATGGCGGGAATTGACGACATCCAACGCGGAGTAGCACACGCCAGCACGCAACTTGCCATGCAGACCTTTATCACGGGAGCCGGAGGTTGCCCCGGCCTCGGTGGTGTTACGAAAGTGCAGTAACGTCAGGTCTGGGATGAGCGCAGTGATAAACGCCGCCATGGTGGTGGATTTACCGGCACCGTTACCACCGGAGAGGGTGGTTACCAACTCATCCAGATCAAAAGTCCGGGCAAAAAAACCGTTCCAGTTAACCAACGTCAGTGAGCGAAATTTACCGCGTTCAATCATTCCTGTTCATCCTCAACACATTGGTCCTCACCGGAAAGGTTATCACCAGCCGACTCGCTCTCATCGCTATCGTCCAGCGACAGGCTGCTATCCATCGGCATGGCTTCACCATCACGGATCATTCGCAACTGGGCTTCGCGCGGATCGTCACCGCTGCGCACATCAGCGCCGAAACGAAATGCCGCTTCGGTAATACGAAATTTGCTGTTGTCATTACCCATAAAATAAATCATGCCCAGACGACGCAAGCGGTTCAGGGAGGTACGCACCTTTTCCTGCAACTTTTGTCGGTCCAGGTCAGAACCGGTGGAACGCTGGTTTACCAGCTTCAACAGTTTGTTTTCATCCGCCAGACTCAGCAGTTCCTCATACAGTTCCTGTTGGCTGAAAATGCCTTCGTGCGCCAGACGTTCCGGGCTGAGGTAGAGATAGCAGAGAATTTTCCCCACCATCATATCCAGCGCAGACAGCACCGAACGTGGAATCAAAGTGGTGGAACGCGGACGCAGATAGAAAAACCCTTCCGGCGCACGGATCAGCTCCACGTTATAGCGGCTGTAAAAATGTTCCAGCTCGTCTTGAAAATCCATCAGAAAGGCGTGATTTTCCAGTTCTTCTACGCCGATATGTCGACCAGCGCGCAATTGACTGTCCAGTGCGGGAAACAGTGTGTTGGACAGCGCTGTCACCAGTTTGGCTGATACGATTGGTTCAATATTTGTCGATGACATGGGCCTGTACCTTGGCTCCGTATTCATTGATTGCCTGCCACAATGCTGGCAATCCGGTGAAATCTGCTTCGGCCACGCCCAGGCGTACGGCCTGGTCGACCACGATTCGGGCAACATCAAATTGTTGTGAACGAGGATACTGCACCAAATAGTTGCGCATCACGTCGCTCAGATTCAACGGGACCTGTTGCTGTTTGTAGTGCAGTAAGGCCTGCTCCACCAGTGCCGTGATCTGCTCACGCACTTCACTGAACTCTTCATATTCCAGATCGGGCGGCAGTTCACCGGTCACTTCTTCGCTGCGCAGCGCCAGCTCTTCATCACGCATATCCAGCAAACGGTCAGCGTTAGCGTAGGTCAAGGCCCAGGGGTTGTCGAAATAGTTCTGCACCGACTGACGCAACCGTTGGGAGAAGACCCGGTTTTTATCCATATCAATCGCGGTACGGATAAATTTGTGTACGTGACGATCGTAACCGATCCACAGATCGATAGTTTGCTGGCCCCAACTGATAATGCGGTCCAGTTTGCCCTGTAAATCGAACACCAGATTATCCACAAAACTCAGTTCGGCGTTACCGAGGGTCGCATCCTGAATACGCAGCAGGCTGGTTTGCAATTTGTCGCCTGCCGCTTCCAACGTATCCTGCAACTCCCGCAGGGTGTCGGAGGTCTCGGTCAGCAATTGTTCACAGTTGAAAATGGCTGTGCGCCAGTCCTGACTGAGCAAGGCGGCGATATTGTCTTTCACCCCTTGCTGCTGTTCATCCATCACCCGCTGAGACAGATCGATACTGTCAAAAATTTCCGCCACCGAGTATTTCAGCGGCGCGTAGACATTACGGTGCCAGTGGAACTCGTCACCGCCCTCTTCTGCGGCATCCGACGCCCGGCCCAATTCCTGAGCCACGAGCGAAAGCTGCATGGAAAGCCGCAAGGCGGAGAACTCCCGCTGACGGATGTAATAGTCGCTGATGCCGATCCCCAATGGGGTCAGTCGATAAATAGCATTACCATCCGCCAGTTCGCTGGTAAAACGACTAAGCAGCCGCTGGCGCACCAGATCGTTAATCGCATTATTGGCACGCACCGTAATGGTTTCGTGGGTCTGCTCAAATCCTCGGCTAACGTGGCGAAAGGCATCCACCAACTCGCCTTCGCTCATTTCGCCATCCATACGTTCGCTGTTCAGCGTGGCAATCGCCAGCAGGAAGGTCAGACGCTCCGTCGGGAGTGAAAGTGCAAAGTCATTTTTTCTAGCCCAGGCGACCAGTTCGGGTACGGTCTGGGAAAAGTCACTCATAATACATCCTTCAAAAGGGGCTTATTCGCCATGACATGGATGTAGCGCCCCAGGCTGACAAAAGGTTCCTGCCGGCAATAACGCTGTTCCAACGCCAGCAAAATGTCAAAATCGTCAATCTGTTGTTGCTTGTTCTGCAAATAGTCATGAAACACCCGCACGCCGGTTTTACCACTGATGGTTAATCCCAACGAATCAAGCCACTGGTAAACCTGTTGTGGGTCCAGCGGATGATCGGGGGATAGCGAACGCCGTTTACGTTTCGGCATTCCCGACGCCACATAACCAAAGTTACCTAACACCATGTTTCGCATCAGCAAGCCATGATGATTATAAAACATCAGCGACAGCGCGCCGCCGGGTGCCAGACAATTCGTCAGCGCCTGTAGTGCCTGCTGAGGCTCGGCTACCCATTCCAATACCGCGTGAAACAATACCAGATCAACCGGTTTTTCTATATATGAAGCGATATCCTGTGCGGCGCACTGCACAAAACGCATATTATGAGAAACGTTTTGCGCCAACGCCGCTGTTTTGGCGCGTTGAATCATCTCATCGGATAAGTCACACAACAAGACCTGATGTCCTAAAGCCGCCAGCTTGCAGGCCATGTAGCCAGCTCCGCCCCCGGCATCCAGAATCTGCAATGGCCGTGACGGCAACGTAGACAGCAAGATCTCCAGATCTTGCCACAATACAGCCTGACGCAGTTTCCCTTTGGTGGTGCCGTAGATATTCTGGGCAAACTTTTCGGCGATGTCGTTAAAGTTACGATCCTGCATTCCACGGTTCCAGGTTATTGGTTCAGCACCGTAGATGTTAACGGGCTGTTTTTCTCTCAACCTGACATTTTGTCACAGGCTAGCGTAGAATAAATCGTCTTATGCCACTATCTTATTCCGGATGGCGTTTTTTCACTCAAAACGGACACTATTTTATGCTTTTTGCCGCCAAAAAATATATCGGCAGCTTGCTGCAACCGTTGCCTTTGCTGCTGCTACTGATGGGAATGGCTCTACTGCTAATCTGGTTTTCCCGTTGGCAAAAATCCGGGAAAACGCTGCTATCGCTAAGCTGGCTGACACTGTTGCTGATTAGCCTGCAACCCGTGGCCGACTACCTGCTGCTACCGCTGGAATCGCAGTATCACACCTGGCAGTCCGGCCCGCAGGCACCGCATGTCAACTATATTGTGGTACTGGGCGGTGGTTACACCTTCAATCCAGACTGGGCGCCCAGTTCCAATCTGATCAACAATAGTCTGGCCCGTGTGGCCGAAGGCGTTCGACTCTACCGCGCCAATCCGGGTTCGAAACTGATATTTACCGGCGCTGCGGCACAGGGTAATCCGGTCAGTAGCGCCAAGGTCGCATCCCAGGTAGCGGAAAGCCTCGGCGTGCCGACACAGGATATGCAGTTACTGGATACCCCCCGGGATACCGAGGAGGAAGCCATGGCCACCTTCGCGCTGATCGGTCAGCAACCTTTTATATTAGTCACCTCGGCCAGCCATATGCCACGGGCGATGCGCTTCTTTCAGGCTCAGGGATTAAACCCGATTCCGGCTCCCGCTAACCAATTGGCAATCACTACGCCACTGAATCCGTGGGAAAAAATCTTCCCGTCCGCACTGTATCTTTCACACAGTGAACGCGCCTGGTATGAAACGCTGGGCAACTTATGGCAGTACATTAGCGGCACAACAGAACCGCAGAAGCAGAAGCAGAAGCAGGAATAATCACGCTATTCCAGCCAGGGCAGCAGTTCGCGGGAAGCAATATCGAAGACGCTCCGGTCCAGTTGCCCGGTGTGGATATAGCGGGAAATCGCTTCCCAAATGGCATACAACCAGCGGCGATAGATGAAATCTTCAGCCACCGGTGCCTTGCTGAGGTAGTGATACAGCAATTGTTCCGGCATACCGGACTCACACAGCCGGAACAGTTCATATTCCCGTGGCGCCCACAGCACAATGCCGGGATTGATCATCGCCAGCAATTGATCGCTGCGAGCATCTTTCAACATACTGCGCAATGACAGATTGCCGTGCACCAATACACATCCATCATCGAAATCGTCAAACAATTCGGGTAAACACTCACGGGAACGATAAAGTAAGGTGCGATCTTCCTGCGTTAACAGCGGGGCATTGACGTTCACCACGGTGGCCCATAGCACCTCTAACCGCTGCTGATACCAGTTGACCCAGCTATTTTCCTGAATACTGTCAACCGTACCAACACAACTGTGGCTATCAATCCGATGCCAGGCCAACACACTTTCCACGATCTGATCCATCAGTGACACCCAGCGAGCGGGGGTTCTGGGTGGTGCCTCCACCGAAACGCCGCGTAACCGTTCGATCAACAACAGTTCTTTATAAGGCGGCTGATGGGTGGTGACCAGCCCATATACGGTTGGCAAACGGACATCTCCCTCACGAGCCAGCATGGTCAGCTTGTAAGCTTCCTGTTGTGCGATACCCTGGCAGACATACCCTTTGGCAAGCAACGGAATGGCATTGCCTTCTTTATCGTACAAGGCATACAGGTTGGCATAGGGTTGTTCACTGATACATTCGAGACGACTGAGCGACTCCCCCAGTACCGTACTTAATTCCGCTTTTAACAATTCCATAAACGGCCAGACCTCTGTTGAGCAGGAGTGCTCACGCATTTATCATGCGGTCAGAAAATGACAATTTCTTCAATACAGATCAAATAAAGTGTAAAGCAGGCATCGATTAATAATAATCTGATCAGGCGCGGATGCCCGCTTACGCGGAAATAACATGAAATGCCACGATTTTTCCGCGACAAGAACATCCGCGCCGCGCTCAACGATGATGCCCACGGGCACACAGGCATTCGTCTTAAGACTTACTCACGTTCAAACGCGCCAAGGTCCGGTGCGGATCCCTTGTATGGCAATTTGACATTACCCCCCTTGTCGATCATCCAACTGCCGGATGCCAGGTGCAGACTTTTCAACTCAGGCAGACTGCCGTCGGATTCGCGGGCTGCATCCCAACCGCTGGTGGATACGCTGCGGAATTCAGCATCGGACAACACATTGCTGAAATTCCAGGCGTTATAACGCATGTTGGCACCGCTGCTATTGGACAGCGCAGTACCGCTGTGGTAGGGGTGATGGCATGTCAGGATGTGGGCATGCGGGATGGGAACCTTCTGCTATTCCCGCGAAACGGGACGCTCTTATTCAAGTCGGTGCGGTATGCCTGTTTTCACAGGCATAAAACCGACTTCACACTGAAGAATTCAACCCGCCGCCATCGCAATCCGCACGCGAGCCAAATCTTCCGGAGTATCGACACCCACGGAGGGGATTTCTTTTGCCACTGCGACATGAATTTTCTCGCCATACCACAGCACTCGCAGTTGCTCCAGCAACTCAATCTGTTCCAGTTGGCTGGGTTCCCAGCTTACATAGCGGCGGATAAAGCCAGCGCGATAGGCATAAATACCGATATGACGCAGAAAATGATCACCAATGGTTGCTTTCGATTGAGCAAACCGTTCGCGATCCCAGGGGATCGTAGCGCGAGAAAAATAGAGTGCATAGCCTTCAGCATCAGTCACCACTTTTACCGCATTGGGATTAAACGCTTCTTCGCTAGTGGTGATCGGAACCGCCAACGTTGCCATCCCGGCGACACTGGCCGCCAGGTTTTCGGCTACCTGCCGAATGATAACCGGCGGGATCATCGGCTCGTCACCTTGCACATTCACAATGATATCGTCATCTGCAAAGCCATACCGTTCAATGACTTCGGCCAGACGCTCAGTACCGGAATGGTGGTGTGGGCTGGTCAGGCACACTTCGCCCCCCGCCTGTTGGATCACCTGCTCGACATCCGGATGGTCGGTTGCCACAATCACGCGCTGAGCACCAGACTCTTGTGCCCGCTCCATCACATGCACCACCATCGGTTTACCATTGATATCCGCCAACGGCTTACCGGGTAAACGACTCGACGCAAAACGGGCCGGAATAATAGCGATAAAATTCATCGTGAAATCTCATCCTGCGACAGTTTGCGCGCCTCATGTTCCAGCAACACCGGAATACCGTCACGAACCGGATATGCCAGCCTTTCTGTTTTGCAAATTAGTTCCTGCTTCTCTTTATCAAAGACCAAGCGCCCGTTACATACCGGACAGGCAATAATTTCAAGCAAACGGTGATCCATGCTTCCTCCATAAAGAAGCTATTTATAAGTGAAGGGAAACCCAGACCCGCATCAATCTGCACGATGCTTCCCCTGCTGATAATTCGCTAGCAGTTGTTCCAGCCGGGACAATAACGCAGCGGCAGGCACCTCGGATAATACCGCGTCTACTGGCAGATACCACCAGTTCGTCTGGGCGAAATGACGACATTTGACAGCATCCTTTTCTGTCATGATCAACGGCTGTGATTGATTGTCCGTCAGAGCACTGAGGTGCTCCGGTTGATAGCTTTGGTGATCGGCAAATGCCACTTCACGGCATAGCGTGGCCCCTTTCTCACGCAAGGTGGTAAAAAAACGCGGCGGATGTCCAATCCCCGCCATCGCCACCCATGCAGGAAAATCTGTCACGCTACGTCGCTCACCACTGACCAGATTCACCGCTTCGCTCGCAGTCAGATGCATGGCAATTTCACCCGCGCTGGCTTCACCGCCATTCACAATCACGGCATCAACGGTTTTCAGCCGCCAGGCTCGTTCACGCATCGGGCCGGCGGGCAACCACCAGCCGTTACCAAACCGCCGCACACCATCTACCACTACCAGTTCCATATCCCGCGCCAGCGCGTAATGTTGCAATCCATCATCGGTGATAATCACATCCAGCGAATGCTGTGCCAGCAATGCGGCAACCGCCTCACAACGCTTGGGCGCCACCGCCACTGGCGCACCGGTACGCTGATATATCAATATTGGCTCATCCCCGGCCTGTGCCGTGGTGACAGTATCACTGACCACCAACGGATAGTGATCCACTTTGCCACCGTAGCCACGCGATACCACGCCGACCCGGTAACCCCGCCGCTGGAGTTGTTCCACCAGCCAGATAACAACGGGGGTCTTGCCATTACCACCGGCAGTCAGATTGCCCACCACCACCACCGGTAAGGGCGCGCGCCAGGCGCGACGCCATCCCAGGCGATAACTTAAGCGGATGAAACCGCTGATCAGCCCGAACAACACCGACAGCGGTATCAACAGCCAATACAGCCGCGATTGTCCCGACCAGATGCGCTCAATCATGCGCCAAACTGCATTCTATACAGCTGGGCATATGCCCCGTTACGTGACAGTAATTCAGCATGTTCGCCACGCTCAACAATCCGCCCTTCTTCCACCACCAGAATTTCATCCGCATTTTCAATGGTGGAAAGACGATGGGCAATAACCAATGCCGTACGATCTTTCTGCAATTCATCCAGTGCGGCCTGAATCGCACGCTCCGACTCGGTATCCAACGCGGAGGTCGCTTCATCCAGAACCAGAATCGGGCAATCACGCAGTAACGCACGGGCGATGGCGATACGCTGACGCTGACCACCAGACAACAGCACGCCATTCTCGCCAATGATCGTATCCAGCCCCTGCTCCATCTTGCTGATAAAATCCATCGCGTGCGCCATTTCAGCCGCACGCTCAATATCTTCACGGCTGTAGCGGTCATTACAGGCATAAGCAATATTGTTGGCGATAGTGTCGTTGAACAGATGCACATTTTGAGAAACCACCGCCACCTGGCTGCGCAGCGTAGCCAAGGTATATTCACGCAGATCATGCCCGTCCAGCATAATTTCACCGGACTGAATATCATAAAAACGGGTAATCAGGTTGGCGATAGTGGATTTACCCGAACCAGAGCGCCCGACCAGTGCCACGGTTTTTCCCGGCGGAATCTGCAAACTGATATTTTTCAACGCCAACGTTTCCTTACCCGGATAGGCAAAATCCACGTTACGGAATTCAATAGTGCCTTGAACATGTTCCAGCGTCCGCTGGCCAGTGTCTTTTTCCTGATCCAAATCCAGAATTGAGAACAGAGTCTGGCAAGCCGCCATACCACGCTGAAACTGGGAATTGACGTTAGTCAGCGATTTCAGCGGGCGCATCAGCGCAATCATGGAAGAGAACACCACGGTGATGGTACCTGCGGTGAGCGTCGCCATTACCGAAGGAAAACTGGCGGCATAGAGCACAAATGCCAACGCCAGTGACGCGATCAACTGCACGATGGGATCAGAAATGGACGCGGCGGACACCAGTTTCATGCCTTGTTGACGCATACGGTTGCTGACAATGTCAAAGCGCGCGGCCTCCACTTCTTGTCCGCCAAAAATCAATACTTCTTTATGTCCTTTAAGCATCTGTTCCGCACTGGTGGTCACCTGCCCCATGGTGTTCTGCATGTTTTTACTGATAGCGCGAAAGCGTTTGGATACCACCCGAATACAATAAGATACAACTGGGGCAATCACGATCAGAATCAGTGACAACTGCCAGCTATACCAGAACATCAGCACAAACAAGCCGATGATTGACGCGCCTTCTCTCACGACCGTAATCAGCGCGTTGGACGATGAGGAAGCTACCTGCTCAGAATCATAGGTGATACGAGATAACAGCGTACCGGTCGATTGCTGATCAAAGAAAGAAACTGGCATCCCCATGATATGGCTGAACAAGCGGCGACGCATGTTCATGACTACTTTTCCGGAAACCCAGGCGACACAGTAGCTGGAAACAAAGCCCGACACACCGCGCATGACCATCAGCCCGATAACCACCAGCGGCATCCATACCAGAATGCTACGGTCAGCTTTACCAAACCCCTCATCCAGCAGCGGTTTGAGCAGCGACAGCATCAGTGTATCGCCAGCGGCGTTGATCACCAGCGCAACGGCCGCCACAATCAACCCTGTTTTAAAAGGAGAGATCATCGGCCAGAGGCGACGAAACGTCTGCCACGTGGAGAGATCTTTATCATTCATCATGCAATAAACCTGAGCCTATTAAAGAAATAGCCGCCTATATTACTCATTATCCCGGCTACCGCCAAACCACCTGTGGAACCAACGAGGGGATATGTCCCTCCTGTAGCGTAATATTTGCCATGAATCGTTGAAAAAACGCACACTCAGTTGACCGAATGTCGCCGTGTCCGCCCACTGATATCCATAATCACGATAACGCCGCACAATCTTTGCAGCCGGCAGCCGCCACGGGCTGTAGCGTGCTGCTGAAGCCAAAATGGTCGTGGCGCCAACGGCCCGTATGAACGGTGGCGATGACGATGTGCTACTGCCATGATGCGGTACCTGCAATACTTCCGCCGCCAGCAAAGTGCGTTGGTTTTTTAATAACTCGGCTTCGGCTTCCGCCTCCAGATCACCGGTCAGCAATACCCGGTGCCTGCCATCGTCAATGCGAACGACACAGGAATCATTGTTTCCGGCAGATTGTACCCGTGTTGGCGGCCACAGTACGCTGAATGTCAATGTCTGCCAGCGCCATTGTTGCCCACGGACACAGGGTAGATGGTTATGCTGTCGCAGCGGACTATAAACCGGTATGGTGGGAAAAATACGCTGTAATGTCTGTAATCCACCGATATGATCCAGATGACTATGGCTGATAATGATTTTCTCCAGTTGTAACCCTCGCCATTTAAGATATGGCAGGATTTCCCGGCTGACCATATCCCCGCCTTCCCAGCGATTACCGGTATCATACAATATCGCCTTTCCCTGGCGCTCTATCACTACCGCCAGACCATGCCCGACATCCAGCATGTCTACCCGCCAATCAGGTGATGGCGTCTTCGGCCTGACGAGCACAAATAACAGCAGAGCGCCGATACTGACGGGATACTGTCGCCACCAGGCAAAACGCCAGATAATCACCGCCCCCCATCCAAAAGCACTGAACGCCAGAAAATCAGCCCCGCGATCCCACCAGCCATCCTGCACCATTGTCAATGGGGCAAACACCAGCGCCAGAGAACGATCTGCCAGCCACCACACACCGGCCCCGATATCCAGCACACCCGTCAACGGTAAAGCCAGCAGAATCAATGGAGTGGAAATAAACGAGACCAATGGCACCGCCCACAAATTGGCCGGCAGCGATGTCAGGCTCATGCCATGAAACAATACAATCTGTAGCGGCAACAGCAACAGCGTGATTCCCCATTGCAAATGCAGCCAACGCAGTAGAAACCAACGTTTATCGCGCTGAAAACGAATGGGTAGCGGCGCCCACTGATACCAGAAAATTAATGATGCTACCGCCAGGCAGGATAACCAGAAACTATCCGACAGAATGCTGAGCGGATCACTGAACAGAATTAAGGCGACACACCACAACCACACTTGCCAGGGAGAACAGCTGATGCCCCGCAACCGCAACAGTGTCCAGAAACTGAGCGCCAGTGCTGCTCTGACCGCTGGCGGATTACCGCCAGCCAGCGCGACATAACCCCAGGCCACCAACCAGCCAAACGTCAGCGGAAAGCGATAACCAATCCAGCGTGGGGGAAAACTGTACTGAATTGCACGGGCGATACCCCAGCCGAACAGCGCCGCCAACGCAACATGCAGCCCGGATATCACCATCAAGTGCATCGTCCCGGTATGCTGCAACAGAATACGGGTTTCATCCGCCAGCGTGGCCATCTCCCCTACCGCCAATGCCAGCAAAATAGACCGCCACGGCAGCGACGCCGTGTGTTGCTCAATCCGGGCGATCAACCGTTGGCGCAGGCTACAGTCAGCGGACATCACCTCTGCACTCAGCACCCGTCCGGTAAAGAGTTGTCGATGCGCCAGTGCCCAACGCTGACGGTCAAATCCACCTTCATTCAAGCGGCTGTGCGCTGGTCGCAAGCGCAGTCTCATCTGCCATTGTTGCCCTCCACACCAGTCGGCCATTGGCGGCATGGCATTCAACCTGACGTACAGCGGTGGAAATATCCAACGCTGATTAACCTGCCACACACGCACTTCCGGCGTCTCACTACCCGCCTTAGCGAATCGCATACTGCTGATGCTGACCTGTGCGGTCACCGGTTTGACACTGTACGCATCTATCTGCCCGAGCGTCATGCGGGCACTGTAACTACTCCAGAACACGCCAACTGCTACCAGTCCAACCACATAAAACCGTGTTCGCACCAATAGCAACAACGGTAGCAACAGCATTAGCGTTCCGGTATCGGGAATCCTGGGCAACACCAGCAGAGGCAACGTGCCGACAACCAATGTGACCGCCAGTTGATTCAATGAAATTCTGATGGTATGTCCCTTTCCCTTTGATGACCGTCCGGTGCGTCACTTCCGGTCACATTGCCATCACGCTGGCGACAATTCATTACGGTATGCAGTCTGCCAGACCGGTCATCGCCATGACAGCATCAGAAAAGAAAGCCGGAATCACTGCCGCAAATAGTCTTCTCTGTTGCATTCTGTTTCAGTACATCAGGGGGGAGTGCTGATGAGAGTATTGAGCGGCTCGCTGTCTGTGCACATCACCAGTCAGCCAAACCCGAACACTATCTAAGGTCAAATTCAAGAGGATTTATCAGGCGGCGAAGGATTATGCTTTAGCCATTATCAAAAAATCGAAGGGAATGATGCGTGGGCAAGGTCGCTTTCAGCCGTGAGTAGCGTTCTGTATGAGACAGAAACAGGCTTTGATACCCGAAATCACCACCGGATCGTCGATCACGATCGAATACACCGCCAGGGACTTCAGGCCACTTGGCGGCGGATTTGATCAGGGCTGCCGGGCAGCCCTGGTGCAGAGCGGGATTATTTTTCTTCAGCGCTCGGTTTAATTTCACCCATTTCTTTGATTTTATGTGATAACTCACGACGCTCTTTCGAAAGATCCGCGTTTTTGATGATGTACTCATCCACACGGTCTTCATAGTCACCACGCATGTTGGCGATAATGGCCTGAATATCTTCAATTGACATCCCAGGCTTGATGTACTCACTCAAGTTATCCAGCAGCAGTACACGTTTTTTGTTATCACGAATTTTCTTTTCGTTATCAACGATTTCACGCTGTAATTTGTTTTTACGACGGAACATACGCACGAACTCCAACACGTCCTGGAAACATGGTTTGTTGTTGCCCTTATCCATTTCTCTACCCTTACTTGACTCGTATTAAGATTTGTTGACCTGTACTAAACATACAGGGTAGCAGCTATCGGCGACAAGACGGTTTTTTACTGTCATCCCGGTTTATTGATCTTAAACGTCAGGTTGACACGGTTTTATGACTTTTCCTATCGCCGGTGATTACAAAATCCTCTTTATGTGGCTCTCCTTAATAGGATACGCTCTGGTACAGATTTTATCGGCGCATAACGTAAAACCGGCAGGAAAGCGCAACAGGATGAGGAATCAATGATATCCTTACTTTTTTGCATCGCACCCAACGTTGATTGAAACGCAGATATGGCTGATAAAACCCAATCCACCTTTTTCATCCACGATTATGAAACCTTCGGCATACATCCGGCAAAAGATCGTCCGGCACAGTTTGCGGGCATCCGTACCGATGAAGACTTCAATATTATTGGTGACCCTCTGGTGATTTACTGCCAGCCCGCCGACGATTACCTGCCTGAGCCGGAAGCCGTGATGATCACCGGTATTACGCCACAGACCGCACTGAGCCAGGGCGTCTGTGAAGCCGAGTTTACCCGTCAGATTCATGACGCCTTCAGCGTTCCTGGTACCTGCATTATGGGGTACAACAATATTCGTTTTGATGATGAAGTCAGCCGTAACCTTTTTTATCGTAATTTCTACGATCCCTACGCGTACAGTTGGCAAAACGGCAACTCGCGCTGGGATCTGCTGGACGTGCTGCGTGCCTGCTTCGCCCTACGTCCCGAGGGTATTATCTGGCCGGAAAATGACGATGGATTTACCAGCTTCCGGTTGGAACATCTGACTCGCGCCAACGGTATTGAACACGAACACGCGCACGATGCCATGTCCGACGTTTACGCCACCATCGCCATGGCCCGATTGCTGAAACAGGCACAGCCGAAGCTGTTTGATTACCTGTATACGCTTCGCAATAAAAATAAGGTCAGTGCGCTGATAGACGTCCCGCAAATGAAACCTTTACTGCATGTTTCCGGGATGTTCGGCTCGGCTCGGGGCAATACCAGTTGGGTAGTACCGCTGGCATGGCATCCGGATAACCGTAATGCGGTGATCATGTGCGATCTGGCCGGAGACATCACACCGCTGCTGGAACTGGAACCCGAAGAACTGCGGGCTCGACTTTATACCCGCCGTGACAAACTTGCCGAAGACCAATCCCCGGTTCCTATTAAACTGGTGCATATCAATAAATGTCCGGTACTGGCACCAGCCAACACACTCCGCCCGGAAGACGCGGCTCGGTTGGGCATTGATCGCCAGCATTGTCTGAATAACCTGCATCAATTACGTCAACACCCGCAGGTGCGGGAAAAGGTGGTCGCGTTGTATGCGGACGCCCCGGCGTTTGAAGTGGTGAACGACGTCGATATGCAACTTTATAACGGTTTTTTCGGCGATGCCGACCGTGCCGCAATGACAATTATCCGGGAAACCGCACCACAGAATCTTCCCGCACTGGATATGCAGTTTGTGGATAACCGCATGATTCCGCTATTGTTCCGCTATCGTGCTCGTAATTACCCCACAACCCTGGATGATCTGGAGCAACAACGCTGGTTGCAACATCGCCGCGAAATACTCACGCCAGAGCGATTACAGTCATACATCACTCAATTGGATGCGCTGTACCAGCTTTATGCTGGGGATGAAAAAAAGATAACGTTACTCAAGGCATTATTTACTTACGCCCAACAACTGGCAGAGTAAACACCCTGTTTTATGCGTTGTTTGTCAGGCCGACGTCCATCCAGCTGATAGTGCTCGCATTGTTTAGCGAGAATGCACCCGCAGACGTCCCCAGGCGGGTGCCGTGCAACGGGGAGAAACTGTTTCAGTTGACGACGCCTCCTCCGATGCATTCATATCCTGAATCAGGACTTCTGCCGGGATTCCCAGCCCTTCATGCAGTTTTCTTATCATCGTCAGGCTTAACGGACGTTTACGGTTAATCACTTCGGAAACCTTGGACGGTGAACCGATGTATCGCGTTAAGTCAGCCTGAGACAACCCTTGTTGATCCATGATGAGCTTGATGACCTCAATTGGATCGGGTTTTGCCAGCGGGTAATGTGCATCTTCATAGTGACCGACCAACAGACTCACTAGCTCAAATTCGTCCAGCGCTTCACTACCCGGTAATAAATCACCGTCCGCCAACATGGCGAGACGCGCCATTCCCTTTTCATAATCCTCATGCGTTCGGAATATTTTCCAGGATGCCATCATCATTATAATCTCCATTTATCGTAATCTGCGTGGGCGCCAATCCGCTCAACAATGACCGTCCCCGCGACATAAACCACCTGAACCACCAGCCGGAAAGCATTACCTTTAAGATTAAATATCACCCGGTTATGCGCCAGAAAATCTGCACGCCGATAACGCCATTTAATATCCTGAGGCGTTACCCACTCTGCACGGCTGACATCATCGTACCAAGCCTCAACCACGCCTCTGGCCTGGTTATGTTTCATGCAAAGGACATGAAGTTTGTCTCGTCCTCTTACTTTCATTGTCATCAAATTCCCTTTTTGGGAAGTATACACCTATCATTCCCAAAAAGGGAAGCATACTTACCGATAAAATTTCCTGTTATGACCCGCGATCAGTGCGACTGAATCCCGGTATGGACAACCACAAAAGGTTCGCCGATAACTTATCGAAGGGCAGTAAATATTGCCAAGAGAATGGATGACATCAGGAATACGGGTCGCAAAGATGCCTGAACATTATTGTCGTGGCACCAATATTGAATCCGTTCAAACGGATACGTTGATTAGAAAGCGAATGCCTGCCTGTGCAGGCATTCGTTACAGAACACAACGAAGCGTTTGTCACTCATGTCTCACGCAGCCAAGACACAGCGTGAGACATGGCGTTTAGTGGGTTTACGGGACGTTAAACCAACTCTTCATTACACTGTGGAACCGGCTGACGAAAGCGGCGTGTCACAACCACCAGATACAGCAGACCCACAGTGGCCCACACCAGACCCAGGGTCATGGACGTTTGTTCCAGATTGAGCCACAGTGCGCCGACAGCCAACGCCCCCAGTATTGGCAAAATCAGGTAATTGAAGGTGTCTTTCAGTGTGGCATTACGGCGTTCTCGAATATAGAACTGTGATATTACCGACAGGTTCACGAAAGTAAACGCCACCAGCGCGCCAAAATTGATTAGTGCCGTGGCCGTAACCAAATCAAAAGATACCGCCGACAGCGCAATCACCCCGACCAACAATATGTTCAATGCCGGCGTACGCCATGTCGGATGAATATAGCCAAAGAAACGCGTCGGAAAGACGCCATCACGCCCCATTACATACATCAGGCGAGACACCCCGGCGTGAGCCGCCATACCGGAAGCCAGCACCGTTACGCAGGAAAATACCAGAATGATCGACTGGAACAGTTTACCCGCCACATACAACATAATTTCCGGCTGTGAGGCATCCGGGTTTTTGAAGCGGGAAATATCCGGGAAATAGAGTTGCAGGAAGTAGGACACCACCACAAAAATGATGCCGCCAATCAGCGCCGTCAGGAAAATCGCTTTCGGGATAACCCGCCCGGCATCCGGCGTCTCCTCTGACAGAGAGCTGATACCATCAAACCCGAGGAACGAGAAACACAGAATGGTCGCACCGGTCACCATCGGCACCACATGGGCATTCTCCGACCAGAACGGTTTACGGCTGAGCAGCGTTCCTGTGCCTTCTCCATGAGACACACCGTGGATCACCAACGCAAGAAACACCAGCATAACCGCCACCTGCACCACCACAATGATGGAATTCAGGTTGGCGACAATATTGATGCCGCGCAGGTTAAACAGCGTCATCAGCCCTACCAGCGCTGCCACGAAGATCCATGACGGCACACCGGGGAAAATCGCTTCCAGATAAATTTTTGCCAGCAGAATGTTGATCATCGGCATAAACAGGTAGTCCAGCAGCGAAGACCAGCCAACCATAAAACCAATATGCGGACTGATGGCCTTTTGGGCATAAGTGTATGCTGAACCAGCGGAAGGAAAGCGGCGCACCAGTTTGCCATAGCTCAGTGCAGTAAACAGAATGCCGATCAATGCGAAAATATACGCAGTAGCAACATGTCCATCCGTTAACCCCGACACAATACCGAAAGTGTCGAAAATCGTCATGGGTTGTAAATAGGCAAGCCCCATCATGACCACTTGCCACAACGTGAGGGTTTTTCTTAATTGGATACGTTGACTGGAAACCGTTGTCTCAAGCGACATACTGCGTCCCTCCATTGCCAGCACCGGCGAGTGACGCATCATCTGATACAACCGCTGTCATCATGACAACGTCATCACGGATCTTACGGGATAAACCGGCGGGCACCGGTACAAAAACAACGACTTGCCCCATTTCTTTTTCCTCTGCGTTGCGCTATGGCATACATTTTACTGATATCTATCCGGAATGTGTTCCGGCCTCTTGCAGGAAACATGACTACAAAAAAATAACCGACGCTATCAACGTCGGTTATTTGTAGGGCGCGTATTTTGCCCCAGAGAAGTTGTGGTGACAAGACCAGGCCCGTCACGAAAGCAATTTTTAAAAATTTATGATCCTTACACCTTTTTCACATCTCAGCCGCCTGCCCTTAAGATCTGAGTTTCGATGCAACGTGCGTTCTTTATATAATGAGCCACCTGCTGACTGTTTTAATCAGAGCGTGCCATGACGTGGTAAGACTACGTCAGAGGGCGGCAAGTAACGCGTCCGATGATAGTGACAGTGGTGATGTAACGTGGCTCATGCCCTTAATCTTGTAATAAAAGGAATTATCATGACAACATTGCAAAAATCACTCGTCCTCACCTCCTTCGCTACGGTATTTTTCATACCGACTCAGGCCATAGGTCAAACGCATCAAGTTGTTCAATATCAATTATCCGCCTGTGAGCGTCAGAACGGCCAGAATGGACAGCGTAATGGGCAGAATGGGAAAAACGGTATCCCGGGAACGGATTGTTTGAACGGCGGCAATGGGGGTTCGTCAGACAATGCTCCTGGCGGTCACGGTGGCGATGGTGGAAACGATGATCAAGCGAAGGCGTAGTCAGTACCCGGTTCCCCTCATCAAACGGTCAAAACTCTCCGCGCCTGCCGCATGTCGTTTTTGCCGTGCCAGCTGCCTATTACACCCGCTGTGAGCTGGCATCGAAATAACGCGAACACACCGAAAATAATATTACTAATCAATGCATTAAATTTTAATATCTGTATTTAAGCGAGAAGACACTGTGCGCCAGCGTCGCTATTATCATTACTGGAATTTTTTACGTTTCTTGCTCTGTTCTAACTCCAGTTCAACAATCACCTGCTGAAGCTCGCGCTCCTCCAGCGACGTCAACTGCGGGAATCGGAAACTCAGACGTTGCATTTTTTTTATCTCACCTTTGTTATTCACCAGCTTGGTGGTAGCCTGTCCCACCAACTCCAGGTCCAGCGTAAACTGACCATAGTCATTCAAGTCTATTTCCGCATTTTTAATCACATCACCGGAATTGATTAGCGTGTCAATATCTTCACGCTCCGTATACAGGCAGATTCCGCCCAGCGAAAGATCTTTAACCATAAACTGGAACTGGCTTTTATCCGGCAATGTACCCCGGCAAACCATCGGCGGCCACGCTGGAGAAGTGATACGGAAGAAATTACGGCGCTGTATATAGTAGAGTTGAGACGGGATATCAGCACAAAACGCTGGCAGACCTTCATACTCCATTGTGCGTGTGATATGTGATTTGAACTCGATTTTTGCACCGGCAGGTTCAGCCAGGAAATCCAACTCGCCAGCAAACAATGCCCGGCTGTTTTCCTGTTCCAGACCACCCAAATCAAACAGAAAAATATCGTTATCAGGCTGGACATCCAGAACTTTACTGATGAACTGTCCGCGCGAATGGTACACCATTACAGTGGTATCGTTTTTCTTTAACTCCCGCAATGTCGCACAAATTGCCAGCTTGTTGCGCTTAACAAACTGCTCTTTCAAATTCTCATCCACTACATCCAGCTCCACGAATTAGTTGAATGGTAACTACCTGATAATTACTCTACATCATTCGCGTTACAGGCAGGCGGCAAACGAAGAGATCCCGATGAACTTACTCAAGTAAGTGATTCGGATGTCATTGAGCGCCGCCAACGCACATGCAACTTGAAGTATGTCGAGTATAGATTGAATGAATCACAACAGATCAATTCGTTCAATCGGTATCGGCATTTACCACATCAACTTTAGCTATCGCTGACAGAACGTCAGATAGCCGGATAGTGGGACAGTAACCAAGTCAGCGCCAACAAGTCAGCACTGCCTCCTGGGCTGAGATTGCGAACGACAAATGCCTGATTCATATCCTGTAGCGCCGCAATGCTGACTCCCTGCGCCAGCAGACGGCGAGCGGAAGACTGTACAAACGTCAGGCCTTCCATCCCACCCCGCGACACCACATTGGTATCCGGATTATGGGCCATCAACACCACCAGCGTGTGTAGCAACGCTTTTTCTTCATCCACACCCTGCTGTAACGCTTGCTGATATGCCGGTAGCGCATACTGCCGCACGGTGCCAAAACCACTGGCCGCTTCGCCTCGCGCCCCAGTCAACCCGTGACGCTGAAACAGCAGCTCCCCGGCGGTGACCGCACTACCGCCCTTCTCCAGCTCATTGTGTACCAGATCACCACACATATCCGCCACGGCCTGACATAGCCGCGCCTGAGTCTGTGGCTGACCACGGCCCGCCAGCCATCCTGCGGCGGTACACAGTAATCCGAATGCAAAAATCCCGCCTTTATGGGTGTTGACCCCGGATGTCGCCTTCAGCATCGATTGTTCGCAGGCAATTCCCACCGGGCGAGCGTAGCTGAGTAACTGCCTGAGCGGCAGGGAAGCATGATGGAAACCTGTTTCGGTAAACCGCCGGAACCAGGGTGCTACCGCCGTAATGCTTGACTGAAACAGCGGCACGTCCATATCCCGGTGTGAACCATTATTCTCGTTGTCTACCAGACCTGGTTTTGGTGTCAGCATGACTTCAACGGTTAACGCCCGGGCGACCAGACGGTCGATATCGGGTAGCCCCGCAGCGACGGGATTGCGCACAAAGGCGTTTCCCATCGGATGGCAGGAGATCGTACCGGTATCAGTGCGGGTCGAAATAGGCATGGAGCATTCCTTCAATCTGTTGGATAAGCTCGGGCAGTGGATGACGCCGCGAGCGAGCACAGGCATGTGCCGGTTCACCACACAACATACACGAACGCCCGGCATGCGCCAGCAGGGAACGACCAATAGAACCTTCCTGTGGGCAAAACACATCGAAATCCCACAACCGACCCAATGCGTGATGCTCTTCCAATGCTATCGCCGCTGCTTTTACCGACAGAGCGTCTTTCTTCACTACCCAGAACCCTTCGGCCCCGGTTTCCAACCAATGTAATTGATGTTCCAGCACACTCCAGCCCCGCGCGCGACACAGCGCATCGAAGGCACTTACCGCTTCGTGCATAGCCTGGCGGTACAGTGTCGAATCCTTCACCGGACCCGGCGTCACCAGTGTCAACGACACCAGCGTGGCGCTATAACGCACCAGCAGCTCGCGCTGCCGGGCGGCGCGGCGATCCTTCGCCGCCAACAGGTTTTCCAGTGAAACGGCGACCGATTCGGTCAACGTATCATCACTCACTCGTTATCCTCTTTTACCTGACGGACTACATCGATCACACTGCCATCACGGTAGCGAATCACCCCGACAATACGGTCGTGGAACTCAATCGCTCTCGGCTCGCCCACTAACGCGGTGGCACGCTGATACAGCGCTTCCATCGACATGACTTTAAGACCGGCCTGTTGCAGACGCTCTGCCACTTCCGGACGTGCCGGGTTAACTGCGATACCGTGATCGGTCACCAGGACATCAACACTCTCTCCCGGCGTAACACACGTCGTCACCTGACGCACCACCGTCGGAATACGGCTACGGATCAGCGGAGCGACCACGATAGTCAGGTTCGCAGCGGTAGCCACATCGCAGTGACCGCCGGATGCGCCACGCATCACACCATCCGAACCGGTAATAACGTTGACATTGAAATCGAGGTCGATTTCCAACGCACTCAGAATCACCACATCCAGTTGGTCACAGCAGGCTGCTTTACCCGTCGGGTTGGCGTAGACATTAGTGGAAATTTCCACATGCTGCGGGTTTTTCGCCAGCGACGCAGTGGCTCCAGCATCAAAACACTGCGTATCCAACAGGGTCTCAATCAGCCCTTTCTCATGCAGATCGACAATACTGCCGGTGATGCCGCCCAAGGCGAAACGCGCCACAATATTCTGCTTCTGCATGCGATCTTCCAGAAAACGGGTGCACGCGGTAGCGGCTGCGCCAGAACCAGTCTGGATAGAGAAACCTGATTTGAAGTAGCCGGAGTGTTCAATCACATCAGCGGCACTACGGGCAATTAACAGTTCACGCGGGTTACTGGTAACACGGGCCGCGCCGACGCTGATTTTGGCCGGGTCACCGACTTCATCCACCGGAACGATGTAATCTACCTGATCCTGCACAATGCTGGCAGGCATGTTCGGGAATGGCACCAGACTTTCCGTCAACAGCACCACTTTGTGGGCAAATTCGGCATCCACCATGGCATATCCCAGCGAACCACAGCGAGATTTACCGACCGTGCCGTTGGCGTTACCGAATTCATCACTGCACGGTACTCCCAGGAACGCCAGATCGATCTTCAGTTCACCGCTCTGTAGCAGATGCACACGACCACCGTGGGAATGAATCTGTACCGGTTCTTTCATCAGGCCGTGAGAAATGGCATCGGCCAGTTTGCCACGCATCCCGGACGTGAAAATACGGGTTACCACACCATTGCGGATGTGCTCAATCAGCGGGGCATTGCAGCTCATCAGGGAGCTAGAGGCCAGCGTCAGGTTTTTGAACCCCATCTGTGCCAACGTATCCATCACCCGGTTGATGACTTTGTCACCTTCACGGAAATGGTGGTGGAACGACACTGTCATGCCATCTTTCAGCCCGCTTTCACGAATAGCGTCCTCCAGAGAGGCGCATAGCTTACGCTCATGTTTCTGCGTGATATCGTTCAGCCAGGGCGTGTGGTGATTGGCGCTGACGAACGGTTCTAAATGGGTTTTTTCCGGGTACTGCTTCTGCAGCGCTTCAATAAAGTTACTCATGATCTTATCCTGTCATTGCTGATGACCCGCCGGTTAGGTACTCAGTCCATACCGGGCCGGTCAGTGCATAAAACGGTCTGTACAGAAAAATGGGCGACGCTTATTTACGAACGCCAGAAGCCTTAACACGTTCAACTACCGTTCTGGCGTGGTTGATAATCGGGCCATCGATCATTTTTCCGTTGAGTGAAATCACGCCTAACCCGGCACGTTCGCCCTCTTCTGCCGCCTTAATCACCAGGTGCGCGTAATCCACCTCGTCCTGCGTCGGGGCATACGCATTGTGCAGCAATTCGATCTGGCGGGGGTTAATCAGGGATTTACCGTTAAAGCCCAGCCGGCGGATCAAGTCCACCTCACGCAGGAAACCTTCATCATCGTTGACGTTGGAATACACCACGTCAAAAGCGTCAATACCGGCGACACGGGCAGCATGCAGCACCGCGCAGCGGGCATAGAACAATTCGGTGCCGTCGCCGCGTTCGGTCTGCATATCCATCACATAGTCAAAAGCCGCCAGCGCGATACCAATCATGCGCTCGGATGAACGGGCAATGGACACGGCATTGACGACGCCGATTGCCGACTCAATCGCCGCCATAATGCGGGTAGAACCGACTTCACGACCGCACGCCTTTTCAATGCGTACCAGATGCTGTTCCAGCTCGTCCACGTCATCAGTGGAATCGGTTTTCGGCAGGCGAATGACATCAGCGCCACCACGTACTGCGGCTTCCAGGTCTTTCAGACCAAACGGCGTGCAGAGCTGGTTAATGCGCACTACCGTTTCAATTTCACGGTACATCGGGTGTTGTAGCGCATGAAATACCAGCAGACGCGCGGTATCTTTTTCCCGCAGGGACACGGCGTCTTCCAGGTCAAACATGATGGAATCGGGCTTGTAGATAAACGCGTTGGACAACATGGCGGCATTGGCGCCTGGGAGGAATAACATACTGCGGCGAAGTTTTTTCATGATAATTTCTCCCAGTCAATCTGCTCTTCATCAGCGCCGCGTAATACTGCACTCTGCACACGGGCGCGGATAACACAATCCAGCGCGCCCTTGTCATCGACAATAATGGTGCCTTCCTGTACGCCCAGCGCTTGCAGGGTCTCGTTGATGACCGCTTTAATCTGGTGACCAAACTGTTTGATGACTTCACTGTTGACGACGACCGTCAACTGCCCTTCAGCTGGTGCGACCTTCACCAGCAAATCGCTGGATTCAAAGGTGCCCGCCAGGGCTTCCTTAATAATTTTCATCTCTTTTTCCTGCTCAATACTATTAAATGTGCATCACGCGCAGGCGGGTTCGCCATAACGCTGTAGCTGTAAATACTGAAAAGTGGTCGCGGGGACAATATCCTGAATAGAATCAAACTGACGCAGTTTTAACAGCTTGCGCACCTCGGACGCGGAAATCGCCCGTCCGGCTTCACACTTGCGTTCAATTTCAATCACTTTCAGAGCCGGGGCATTGACTAACTGCGACTGTTCCAGCCAATAATGCATGTCCTGGTTATACTGATGGGTGACCGGACAGAATGGCTCAGTCCCGACAAAGCGTTGGTTAATACCGAGAGCCGGCGCGATATATTGCCGGAAAATGATCAGATCCAGCGCGGAGTGCGCCTGGGTGATCAATTTTTCTTCTTTCAGGAAATAACCGGGGAAAGTGGCCTTGGAGATCATATATTCTGACCCGATATGCACCGTCAGATTTCGGATGTGGGCCACGCCCTGTCTCACCATATCCAGGCGTTCGGTAAACGGGAAAAAGGAGACATCTTCCCGCACCACAAAGATGTGTAGCCAATCGCAGGCCGCGGCCGCCTGCTCCGCCAAATAGCAGTGCCCCAGGGTAAACGGATTGGCATTCATCACGATGGCGCCAATGTTATCACCCGGTTGTCTCTGTTTGGTCAGTGTCTGGCAATACTGTTTGATGCCGATGGGCGTGTTTTCCATCAATACAGCGGCATTATCATACTGAGCCAGCGGGTAGAATCCGCAGCCACGGAAAATATTGATATTATCGGGTTTGGTATACAAAAACAGGTGAAACCGGCCACGCAACGCGGCCTGTTGCACCACTTCATTCACCACCTGAACACCCAGGTTGAGGTCACGAAAAGCGGGATCGACCGCAACACATTTAATGGTGTTAGCCGCCAGTCCGGCACAGGCGACCAGTTGGCCATCATGCCTGCCCACCACAAAGGTCTCAATGTCATTATCCATCCCCAGTTGGCAATGGGCCAGAAACTGACGCACAACCACGACATCCTGCGTATGGACGCCCACCTCAAGGGTGGTAAAAACAAGAGCCTCATCGGCATACATAACAGTAATCCTGCATATAGCTAAAGTAATTCAACATAAACGCTGACAGACGTCTTCGGGTCATCCCGAAGACTGATCCTCAGTGAGCCAGCGCAGCGGCGGGCATCGCTTTTGCCGGCCGGCTGGCTTCGGCGATGGTGTTACGTAAATGACCGACATTTTCAATCTCAACTTCGATGCAATCACCCGGTTTCATAAACAGCGGTGGCGTGCGTTTTTTACCTACGCCGCCAGGTGAACCGGTAATGATCACATCACCCGCGCTCAGGGCAGTGAAAGTGCTGATGTATTCAATCAGTTCGGCAATGGTATGGATCATGCTGCGGGTGTTGTCGTCCTGTACCATACGCCCATTCAGATAGGTGCGAATGGCCAACGCGTGCGGATCAGGGATTTCGTCACGGGTAGTCAGATACGGCCCGAATGCGCCGGTTTTCTGCCAATTCTTGCCAGCGGTAAACCAGCTGTGCTGCCAGTCACGAGCGGAGCCATCCATATAGCAGCTATAACCGGCGACGTGAGACAACGCCTCTGCACGGGAAATGTTCTGGCCATCTTTGCCAATCACAACGGCCAGTTCACCTTCATAATCAAATTCATTGGAGAAGGTTGGTTTGAGTACGTCGGTACCGTGGCCGGTCTGTGAATCGGCAAAGCGGACAAACAGGGTCGGTGCCGGGTTCAGTTCATTGAACTCTTTACGTTTTTCGGCATAGTTCATCCCGACGCACAAGATTTTGGACGGTGTCACAATCACGGGTAAGAAGGTAACGTCCGACACTGACACATCCGGTGTGGCATGGATAAATTCAGCCGCCTCGTGCAGGGCGTCACCCGCCAGCAGCGCTTTCAAATCTGCATAGCGCTGACCGAGTTTGCTGCCCAGGTCGATTAAGCCAGCCGGGGTGTAAATCCCGTAACTGTTTTTGCCGTTATAGCGATAGCTTGCAAGTTTCATAATAATTCCCGGTTAAAATGAAACTGCGGTGATTTGCAGTTTCATCTTTTTACTTAACAAAACATCAGACCAAAAAGTTGCCCAGAATCAGTAGTGCCAGAGAGACATTGATAGCCCCGCCGATACGAGTGGCAATCTGTGCGAAAGGCATCAGCACCATACGATTACCGGAAGTCAGGATAGCAACGTCGCCGGTACCACCCTGTCCACTCTGACAACAGGAGACAATGGCAACATCAATCGGGTGCATACCAATTTTTTTACCAACAAAGAAGCCGGTAGCGACCAGAGCGCCCACAGTGGAAACGATAACCAGTAGATTGGAAATGGTGAACGCATTCACCAACTCCTGCCATGGCGTAATCGCCACACCCACCGCGAACAGAATCGGGTATGTCACTGACGTCTGGAAAAATTTATAAACGACCTGTGAGCCTTCCTGAATACGCGGAGAGGCACCGTGAGCCAATTTGATCAATACCGCGATAAACAACATGCCCACTGGCGCCGGCAGACCGATCAGTTTGTTACCCAGCATACCTACCATGTACAGCAGTACCGCCAGCAGAGCGCCGGTAGCTATGGTAGTCACATCGGTTTTACCACTGGTTAACGCCGTCAAAGACGTGGGAATACTGCCTGTTGCATTACCTTTGTTCGGCATCAGTTCGCCTTCACCGGTCAGGTGCGGATAACGTTTACCCAACTGATTCAAACACCCGGCGATGATGATAGCGGTCAGACTACCCAACATCACGATAGGCAGAATACGGCCCAAGGCGACACCTTGTTCCATATGCAGCAAGGTGGCATACCCCATCGACAGCGGAATGGCGCCTTCACCCACCCCACCAGCCATGATCGGCAACACCAGGAAGAAAAAGATATGGAACGGATTCATACCCAACGCCATACCGACGCCCATGCCCACCAGCATACCGACCACTTCGCCACACACCATGGGGAAGAAAATACGCAGGAAACCCTGAATCAAGGTCTGCCGGTTCATGCTCATGATGCTGCCGACGATAATGCAGCAGATGTAGAGATACAGAATGTGGGTGGATTTATAGAACTGGGTAGTAGACTGAACAATGGTGTCCGGTAACAGGCCGTAATGCACCATTGCAGAAGGAATAAAGGTAGCGCAGATCGCTGCTGCCCCCATTTTACCCACGATAGGTAACCGTTTACCGAACTCGCCGCAGGCAAAACCAAAAAACGCCAGTGTTGCAACCATCACGACGATGTCGCTAGGCAGTTTCCCATTCAGACAATCAATTCCGATTAACGCACCAGCTAATAAAAATAGCGGTACCGGAATAATACCTACTTTATAGGTATCCAGAATGTGCCACCATTTTTCTTTTAATGATAATGAAACCTTTGCCGAGGCCTCATCTTTCACAACAATATACGAATCATCAGTGGTACTCATAACCTTCTCCCCTTGTTATTTTCCTGGGCATAGTAGGAGGTCAATAGCTATTATTATGTGATAATCATCAAATTAAAAAACGAGTTTTAATGGCACTTATGGTTTTTATGGTTTTTATTAAAAAGTCATTTAAAAACAATGTATTAATAAAACAAAATTCATACAGAAACTTTAAAAACTTTATGGTTTTTATGGTGTTAATTAAGCGTTTTATAATAATTTATTTTTATGTTGTGAAAAGGTAATTAACTTGTTTATCAAGACGGTTAATTTGGTCTAAATGTTACTAATAATAAATAACAAAAAAACACATGATTTAAAACTTTATCGCGTAGCGGCTCACAAGATTATATTCACCTCCCCTTCTTCTACTCCATTCATGATAAATTATCCACTCCAGCACAGATTGATTTGACGGCTTTTTAACGACGATGAAATACAGACTCACTTTCCATATCAAGTTGTTCATTTACTTGATTATTTTCTTCTCGGTACTGTTATTGATGGTAGGTGGCTACTACTATTACTCGGTGGACAAACAACTTTATACCGAGTTAGGTAATCGTGCCCAGGTGCAGGCACGGGAGATCGCCATCATTCCGTCGCTAATTGACGCCGTAAAAAAACGGGATATTGCCGCCATCCACACGCTGGGTAATAAGCTAAAACAGCGCAGTGACGCCAGCTTTATCGTTATCGGCGATCAGCACGCCATACACCTGTACCATTCCGAAGATCCCGCGGCGCTGGGTAAAAAAATGGTCGGCGGAGACAATAAGGATGTGCTGGCGGGGAAAAGCATTATTTCATTGCGACGTGGTGGTATCGGCATTTCTTTGCGCAGCAAGGCGCCGATCATGGATGGAAACACCGTGATTGGTATTGTTTCCGTGGGTTACCTGAAAAGCCACATTGATAACCTGACACTCGGTAAAGTCGGCCACGTTCTGTTAGTCATTCTGTCCTTGCTGCTAGCGCTGTTCTGTTTTTCCTGGTGGTTCTCACGCAATCTGAAAAAACAGATGTTCGGGCTGGAGCCTCTGGAGATCCGCCTGCTGGTCCGGCAGCAAAAAGCGCTGTTGGAGTCCATTTACGAGGGCGTGATCGCCATTGATAAACAACATCGTATTGCCGTGATTAACCACGCAGCCAAAGAGTTGCTGGGGCTGGACGGGCCATCTTACAAATTGCGTGGCAAACCGATTGAAGAAGTGATTAAATCCGTTCCCTTTTTTGCCAATGAGGACATGTGGGTGACGGATACGCACGACGAAATCTGTCGTTTCAACCATATTACGGTGATTGCCAGCCGGGTACGTATCATGCTGAAAGATGAGCTACAGGGTTGGGTCATCAGTTTCCGTGACAAAAACGACATCCACAGTCTCAGTCTGCAATTGAGCCAGGTAAAGCGCTACGCCAACAGTCTGCGTATTTTGCGCCATGAACAACTCAACTGGACGGCCACGCTAGCCGGATTATTACATCTGAAACGCTATGATGAAGCGGTGCAATATATTGAAGCGCAATCAGAAAGCGCCCAGGTGGTACTGGATTTCGTTTCGCGTTGTTTCTGTTCCCCCGCGCTCTGTGGTCTGCTACTGGGGAAATATGCCAGCGCGCATGAAAAAGGCATCGAACTACTGTTTGACCCACGCTGTCAGTTGAATGGAATTCCCGCCGCACTCAATGAAACCGAACTCATGTCGATTATCGGCAATTTGATCGATAATGCAGTGGAGGCCACACTAACCTGCCAGGAAGCCCATTATCCTGTTGAAGTTTACATTCATGACGGTGAGCAGGAACTGGTGATTGAAATTGCTGATCAGGGAGCAGGTATTGACCCAAATATCGCCGAACGGATATTTGAAATGGGTGTCACCAGTAAGTTGGAAGGCGATCATGGATTGGGCCTGCATCTGGTAGCCAGTTATGTTAATCAGGCTCACGGGGTGATTGAGGTTTCCGCCAACCAACCGCACGGAGCAATTTTTTCCATTTTTATTCCCAAAAATTCTTCCTTTAATCAACCTACAGAGACTCACAGGGATTCAGAGCACCATGCCTATTGATAATTTCAACGTCTTGATCGTTGAAGATGAAAACAAGCTGGCGACTATCCAGGCTGAATTTATCGAAAAAAACTTTAACATGCGGGTGGTCGGCATTGCCGCCACCTTATCCGAAGCAAAACGGTTGTTACAACTGTACAAGCCACGATTGATTTTGCTGGATAATTATCTGCCGGATGGTGAAGGTGTATCACTCATTGAAAGCGAATTGCTGAAAGGCATGAACTGCTCGGTTATTTTTATCACCGCCGCCAGTGATATGAACACCTGCGCGCAGGCTATCCGCTGCGGAGCGTTTGATTACATCATCAAACCTGTCTCTTACCCGCGTCTGCGTTCGTCGTTAGAGCGTTTTATCCAGTTTGTGAAAACCCAGCACACTTACAAAATCGTCGACCAGCAAAATGTGGATGTGCTTTATCAGCTTCAGGCGTCGACCGTACCAAATGGCCCCGGCAGCAAAGGCATTGAGGAAAATACCCTGAATCTGATTCAGCAGATCTTCCTCAATGAGTCGGAAACGCTATTCTCCGTTGATGATGTGGTCGATAAAACCGGACTGAGTAAAACCACTGCCCGCCGTTATCTCGAATTTTGCGTGGAAAACCAGTTTCTGGAAATCGAAATGCGCTATGGGAAAATCGGTCATCCACGGCGACTGTACCGCAAGAAAAACACGGATTGAACGGTTTTTTCTCGCCGTGCGATACCTGCAAACGTATCGGAACCCTGCGTGGTAAAACCTGAACCCACGCAGGAAATAACATCATCAAGCGTCATTTAACGCTGACTTTTCCTTATGCTTTCTTAGGCAGTAATACATACGCGATAATGGGTTCTATCTTTTGCGGTGTCTGTAACCAGCCATTGAATACGTTACCAATCCCTTTCGTTTTATAGGTCGCATCGCAACTTGCCGAGGTCCCCGTTATCCCCAAACCGTATGTACCGCCACCTTCCGCTTTAATTTGACAGTGGTGTTTAGTCGTGAAGTCATCGTATAACCAACCAGGCTCAATGGTACTGAACAGAATCATTACACCAGGATCTTTAATCGTCAGATAGCTCGCGGAATAATCATATTTCGGCGCAATACCGCAGAAACTTGCCTGGGAAACACAGGGTATTATTTTATATCTATTGGTATCAAATTGCTTATATTCGGCGATTCCCATGCCTCGATACCAATACATTGAATGTGCGGCATCGATATTACTTTTCGCCGCTTTAGGATTAGTCAGAATAATTTTATTTGCTGTATCGGTTGTAAGCTGTAATGTCCCATTTTTATACATGGTCATGACACGGGTATTGTCCAGACCATTACTTGCAATCACTCCCACTATCGCAGGATCGGGTGCCGCCTGCGCACTACACGCCAAAGATACGTAGAGTGTCATCGCGCTGAAAAGGCTTATTATGCCTCCCAGTATTTTTTCTCGTCTCAACATAAATTATTCCTTATCAGAAAGTAAATATGCTTAATATCAATAAAACCTGATAAAGCATAGCTCATTTATTCTACTGATTCCGATAATAAAAATAGACCACGACACTTTACAGCGCAAAAAATAAATACGCTGAGTGGTTCATATTGCTGAAGAGAGATTCAATTAAATATTATTCAATCTGGATTATTATGGTTGATATTATTTATACCCGTCATACTTCAAGTTGCAGGTGTGTTGGCTGCGTTCGCTCACCTGAATCACTTACCTGAGTAAGCTCATCGGGATTCGCTCACTTGCCGCCTTCCTGCAACTCGAATTATCTTGGGTATATATAAAATAGATTTCATGCTGAAGCAAAGCAGCGAGAAAATGAACCCGGAAGTGAAAATGATTCAACTAAAAAAGCCCCGAAAAGCCAAAACGCCTATCCGGGCCTGAAATTAAAGGGGAAACGTCATCCCACCAGATCTTTCATGGAATACCTTACCCCATCGGCATGGTCATCGGATCCGGGTGTTGATATTCAAACCCCAGCTCGCTACAGATTTTATGCCCATCCACCAGCCGCGCCAGTGCCGGATCACCCGGCAGAAATTGCGGCGGGTCCAGGTGCATGTTACGCGCCTGCGCCGGATAAAAATCCTGCCTGGCTGGATGTTCTGGTGCGCAAAGGTTGTAAAGATGTCCACCCTGTGGCAGTTGTAATAACAGCAGGATCGCCGCTATCACATCTTCTTGATGGACCAGATTGACGCCGTGCGACCCATCCGGCAGATTACGCCGCCCAGCCAGAAAACGCCCTGGATGGCGATCCGCTCCCACCAATCCCGCCAGACGCAGAATATCTACCGACGTATTGGGCAACGCGTGCAGCCACTGCTCCAGTTCTACCAGCACTTTCCCGGTCATGGTATCTGGTTGTAGTGGACTGTTTTCTTTTACCCGGCCATAGGTTCGACCATAAACCGATATCGAACTGGTAAACAGAATCCGCGGCACACCATAGGCCAGAGCACTATCGACCAATTGCTGCACCGCCTGCATGTAACTCTCTCCATTCTGTGCGGTACGGCTAGGCGGCAAGGTGATAATCAATGCGTCAGTCTGTAACAACACCGGTAAATCTCCAGCGCCACACTCCAGTTCCGGCGTCAGTTGCAAACGATAGCAGTCAATACCGCTCAGCTGTGCCGCGGCCACACCATCATCCGTCGTTTTACTCCCGACAACGTGATACCCGCGACCAAGCAGCGCTAATGCCAGCGGCATTCCCAACCAGCCAAGCCCAATAATCGATACTTTTTTCATCGTTTCTCTCCCGACCTACACCGACGCTTCACACCCACTATCCACGCCCCTTCAGTTATAGCAATATCAATTGACTACATCAGGTAAAAAAGTGTTGCATCACCACCGCAACATGGTTTAGGTTAGCTGACAAGCGACACAAACACTATTGCCAGAAAAGAGAAAATTCATGTTACGTATTCTGATTAACCACCATCATCACCATCATCCTGACTAGTCTTTCAGGCGATTGGTGCTGGAAGACACGCAGATCTTCCAGTGGTGCAGAACGTAAAGAGAGCCCTCGGAAGATCACTTCCGAGGGTTTTTTTATGGCCCGAACTTTTTAGAAGTCTATTTGAAAATAGACATTATCAGACAGGTTAAATTGAGGTTCACATGCTGGATAAAACACGTTTACGCATTGCTATGCAGAAATCAGGTCGCCTGAGCGACGATTCCCGAGAACTGCTGGCCCGTTGCGGGATTAAAATCAATCTGCAACAACAACGACTTATCGCTTTTGCGGAAAATATGCCGATTGATATTCTGCGCGTGCGCGATGACGATATCCCCGGTCTGGTGATGGATGGCGTTGTGGATTTAGGCATCATCGGGGAAAACGTGCTGGAAGAAGAGTTGCTTAACCGACGCGCCCAGGGTGAAGATCCGCGCTATTTTACCCTGCGACGTCTCGATTTCGGCGGCTGCCGTCTGTCACTGGCCATGCCGCTGGATGAAACCTATTCCGGCCCGCAATGCTTGCAAAACAAACGTATCGCTACCTCCTACCCACACCTGCTTAAAAAATACCTTGATGAACAAGGTATTGATTTCAAATCCTGCCTGCTGAATGGCTCAGTGGAAGTAGCACCACGCGCCGGATTGGCCGATGCCATCTGCGATCTGGTTTCCACCGGTGCCACACTGGAGGCCAACGGCCTGCGTGAAGTAGAAGTGATCTACCGCTCGAAAGCGGCGCTCATTCAGCGTGATGGCGAGATGCCCGCCGACAAGCAGCAACTCATCGATAGACTGCTGACGCGCATGCAGGGCGTGATTCAGGCGCGTGAATCCAAATACATCATGCTGCACGCGCCCAGCGATCGGCTGGAAGACATCGTGGCCCTGTTGCCAGGAGCCGAACGGCCGACCATCCTGCCACTGGCGGGCGACAAGAACCGTGTCGCCATGCATATGGTGAGCAGCGAAACCCTGTTCTGGGAAACCATGGAAAACCTGAAAATGCTCGGTGCCAGCTCCATTCTGGTGCTGCCAATTGAGAAGATGATGGAGTAACCGCGATGGCGAACAGCTTCAACACTATTATTGACTGGCAGTCCTGTTCGAAGGACGAACAACAGCAGTTGCTGACGCGTCCGGCAATCTCCGCCTCCGAACGCATTACGTCCATCGTCAGTGAGATTCTGGGTCGGGTCAACGCTGAAGGTGACACCGCCCTACGTGACTACAGCGCACGCTTTGACAATGTACAAGTGGGCGAACTGCGCGTCAGTCAAGCCGATATCGATGCCGCAGCGGATCGTCTGGATGATGATATCAAACAGGCGATGGCAACAGCGGTGCGCAACATTGAAACCTTCCACAACGCGCAGCAACTGCCACCGGTTGATGTGGAAACCCAGCCTGGCGTCCGCTGCCAGCAAATCACCCGGCCAATTGCCAGTGTCGGGTTATATATTCCGGGTGGCTCGGCACCGTTACTTTCCACCGTATTGATGCTGGCGACACCCGCACGTATCGCTGGTTGCCAACGGGTGATCCTGTGCTCTCCGCCGCCCATCGCCGATGAAATTCTCTACGCCGCAAAATTGTGTGGTGTGCAGGAAGTATTTCAGGTCGGTGGCGCGCAGGCGGTGGCGGCAATGGCATTCGGTACTGACAGTATCCCGAAAGTGAACAAGATTTTTGGCCCTGGCAATGCCTACGTCACCGAGGCCAAGCGTCAGATCAGCCAACGGCTGGATGGCGCAGCGATTGATATGCCCGCCGGCCCGTCAGAAGTGTTGGTGATTGCCGACAGCGGTGCCACACCGGATTTTGTCGCTTCCGACCTACTGTCACAGGCGGAGCACGGCCCGGACTCCCAGGTTATTCTACTGACGCCGGATGCGGCCATGGCCCAGGCGGTAGCCGACGCGGTAGAACGTCAGCTAGTCTCGCTTTCCCGTGCCACTATCGCCCGCCAGGCACTGACCAGCAGCCGGGTGATTATCGCCCGCGATCTACAACAGTGTGTGGATATCAGCAACCAGTACGGCCCGGAACATTTGATTATCCAGACCCGCAATGCCGCTGATCTGGTGGATAGCATTACCAGTGCCGGTTCAGTATTTTTGGGTGACTGGTCGCCGGAATCCGCCGGTGACTATGCTTCTGGCACCAACCATGTTTTGCCGACTTACGGTTACACCGCCACCTACTCCAGCCTGGGACTGGCGGATTTTCAGAAACGGATGACCGTCCAGCAATTAAGCCCGCAAGGTTTATTGCGACTGGCGCCCACCATTGAAATTCTGGCACAGGCGGAGCAGCTTACCGCCCACAAAAATGCGGTTACGCTGCGGGTTAATGCCCTCAAGGAGCAAGCATGAGCATTCAAAATCTGGCACGTGACAATGTGCGTCAGCTGATGCCCTATCAATCAGCCCGTCGTCTGGGCGGCAACGGTGATGTGTGGCTGAACGCCAACGAATTTCCTCAGGCACCGGAATATCAGCTTACGCTGCAAACGCTGAACCGCTACCCGGAGTGCCAGCCGAAACAGGTGATTGAACGCTATGCCAATTATGCTGGCGTCACACCGGAACAGGTGCTGGTCAGCCGTGGCGCGGATGAAGGTATCGAACTGCTGATCCGGGCGTTTTGCGAACCGGGTAAAGACGCCATTCTGTTCTGCCCGCCCACCTATGGCATGTACGCCGTGAGTGCCGAAACCTTCGGCGTGGAACGCCGCACTGCCCAGAGCACTGCTGACTGGCAACTGGATATGGCCTCCATCGAACGGCAATTGGACGGCGTGAAACTGGTTTACGTGTGCAGCCCCAATAACCCGACCGGCAATCTGGTGAAACAGGAAGATCTGCGTCACCTGCTGAACCTGACACGCGACAAGGCGCTGGTGGTGATTGACGAAGCCTACATTGAATTCTGTCCGTCAGCGTCCACCGTCGGCTGGCTGGCGGATTATCCGCATCTGGTGATCCTGCGAACACTGTCCAAAGCTTACGCGCTGGCCGGTCTACGCTGTGGCTTTACACTGGCCAATCCAGACGTCATTCAACTGCTACTGAAGGTGATTGCACCTTATCCGCTCTCTTTGCCCGTGGCCGACATCGCCGCGCAAGCGCTGAGTGAAGGCGGTATAGCGCGCATGAAACAGAACGTGGCGCACGTTGTGGAAAACCGCCGTTGGCTGGCCGACGCATTAGCGCCGCTACCCTACGTAGACACCGTGTTCCCCAGTGAAAGTAACTACCTGCTGGTACGCTTCATAACGTCCAGCACGGTGTTTAAAACCTTATGGGATCAGGGCATTATTCTGCGTGACCAGAATAAACAGCCCGGACTGGCGGGTTGCCTGCGGATCACTATCGGCAACCGTTATGAATGTGAGCGTGTCATCAGCGCGCTGCAAGCGTTATCCGCTACCACCGCTTAATCTTGAGGAACCATTGTGGGAGTAAACTATCTTTTTATCGACCGTGACGGCACCCTAATCGCTGAGCCTCCCGAGGATTTTCAGGTCGATCGGCTGGATAAGCTGGCCCTGGAACCAGATGTGATTCCGTCGCTGCTGTCACTACAGAAAGCCGGCTTTAAATTGGTGATGATCACCAATCAGGATGGACTGGGCAGCGACAGTTTTCCGCAGGACGCCTTTGATGCGCCGCATAACCTGATGATGCAGATTTTCACCTCGCAGGGTATCCGCTTTGAGCGGGTATTGATCTGCCCGCATCTGCCAGCGGATAACTGTGACTGCCGCAAACCAAAAACTGCGCTGGTGGATGCCTTCCTGAAAGACAATGTGATGGATAGCGCCAACAGCTACGTGATTGGCGACCGGGAAACCGACATGCAGCTGGCACAGAATATGGGCATTTCCGGTCTGCGCTATCAGCCCGACGGGCTGAACTGGCAGGCGATCACTACCCAGCTTACCCGCCGTGACCGCCACGCCCATGTTAGCCGGGTAACACGCGAAACCGCCATTGACGTTAACGTTTGGCTGGATCGAGAAGGCGGCAGCAAAATCAATACCGGTATCGGCTTCTTCGACCACATGCTGGACCAGATCGCCACTCACGGCGGTTTCCGTATGCAGATTGAAGTAAAAGGCGATCTTTACATCGACGATCACCATACCGTGGAAGATACGGCACTGGCGCTGGGCGAAGCGTTAAATAAAGCGCTGGGTAACAAGCGCGGTATTGGCCGATTCGGTTTCGTGCTACCGATGGATGAGTGTCTGGCCCGTTGCGCGTTGGATATCTCCGGCCGTCCACATCTGGAATACAAAGCGGAATTCAACTACCAGCGTGTCGGCGACTTGAGTACGGAAATGGTGGAACACTTCTTCCGTTCACTGTCTTACGCCATGGCCTGCACCCTGCACCTTAGAACCAAAGGCCGCAATGACCATCACCGTGTCGAAAGCCTGTTTAAAGTGTTTGGTCGCGCATTGCGTCAGGCGATCCGCGTTGAGGGCGATACACTGCCCAGTTCCAAAGGGGTATTGTGATGAGCGTAGTGATTCTTGATACCGGTTGCGCCAACCTCTCATCCGTTATGTACGCCGTGAAACGGCTGGGCTATGAGCCACAGATCAGCCGCGAACCGGATGTGGTACTGCATGCGGACAAGCTGTTCCTGCCGGGCGTCGGCACGGCACAGGCGGCGATGGATCAACTGGCGGAACGTCATCTGATCGACCTGATCAAAGCCTGTACCCAACCAGTGTTGGGGATTTGCCTCGGTATGCAGCTATTGGGTTCACGCAGCGATGAAAGCGGCGGCATACCGATGCTGGGTATTGTTGATACCCCGGTGAAACAGATGGAAGATCGGGGACTGCCATTACCGCATATGGGTTGGAACCAAGTGGCAGCCCAGCGGGGACATCGCCTATTCCGTGACATCCCCGATAACGCTTATTTCTATTTTGTGCACAGTTATGCCATGCCAGTGTGCGCCAACACAATTGCGCAGGCACAGTACGGCGACGCTTTTACCGCTGCCGTGCAGCGCGATAACTTCTACGGCGTGCAGTTCCATCCGGAGCGATCCGGTGCCGCCGGGGCGCAGCTACTGAAAAACTTTCTGGAGATGTAAACGGTCATGATTATTCCCGCGTTGGATCTGATTGATGGACAAGTGGTCCGTTTACATCAGGGTGATTATGGACAACAGCGTCAATATGGCAGCGACCCTCTGCCTCGGTTGCAGGATTATCAGCAACACGGTGCGCAGGTACTGCATCTGGTGGATTTAACCGGTGCCAAAGATCCGGCTGCCCGTCAGATTTCTTTACTAAAAACATTGCTGGCCGGTGTCACTGTGCCGGTACAAGTCGGTGGCGGTATTCGCACTGAGCAGGACGTGGAAGCGTTACTGGCCGCCGGCGCCCGTCGGGTGGTGATTGGCTCTACTGCCGTGAAACAACCGGCACTGGTCCAGCAGTGGTTTACCCGCTACGGTGCCGAAGCGCTGGTACTGGCGCTGGATGTGCGCATTGATGTCAACGGCGTTAAAAACGTCGCCATCAGCGGCTGGCAGGAAAACTCGGGCGTGACACTGGAACACACCGTGGAACGTTATCTGCCATTCGGCCTGAAACACGTGCTTTGTACTGATATCTCTCGCGATGGCACCCTACAAGGTTCCAATGTCGACCTCTATCGTGAAGTCAGCCAACGCTATCCACAGGTGGCGTTTCAGGCCTCTGGCGGTATCGGTTCACTGGACGATATCGCCCACCTGCGTGGCAGCGGCGTGCAAGGCATTATTGTCGGACGCGCGCTTTTGGAAGATAAATTTACTGTAGCGGAGGCGATTTCATGCTGGCAAAACGGATAATTCCCTGTCTTGATGTCCGTGACGGACAGGTGGTCAAAGGCGTACAGTTTCGCAATCACGAAATCATTGGTGACATCGTGCCATTGGCGCAGCGTTATGCGCAGGAAGGTGCAGATGAATTGGTGTTTTATGATATCACCGCTTCGTCTGACGGCCGGGTGGTGGACAAAAGCTGGATATCCCGCGTATCCGAGGTGATTGACATCCCCTTTTGTGTCGCTGGCGGCATCAAAAGCGTGGAAGATGCAGGCCGGATGCTATCATTCGGCGCAGATAAAATTTCTATCAACTCCCCGGCACTCGCAGACCCGAAACTGATTACCCGGCTGGCAGACCGCTACGGCGTGCAGTGTATCGTGGTAGGGATTGATACCTGGTATGACGCCAAAACCGGCCGTTATCATGTTAACCAGTATACGGGTGACGAAACCCGAACCCGTGTGACCCAATGGGAAACGCTGGACTGGGTAGACGAAGTACAAAAACGCGGTGCTGGTGAAATTGTCCTCAACATGATGAATCAGGATGGTGTGCGTAACGGCTACGATCTGGAACAACTGAAATTGGTACGCAATATCTGTAAAGTACCGCTGATCGCCTCCGGTGGTGCCGGTACCATGGAACATTTCCTGGAAGCCTTTCAGATCGCACAGGTCGATGGCGCACTGGCCGCTTCTGTGTTCCACAAGCAAATCATCAATATTGGTGAACTTAAACAATTCCTTAAGCAACAAGGCGTGGAGATTCGGGTGTGTTAAGCGAACAACAACGAAGCCAGCTAGACTGGCAAAAAACTGACGGCATGTTGCCCGCCATTGTACAGCATGCCATTTCTGGTGAAGTGCTGATGCTGGGTTACATGAATCAAGAAGCCCTGCACGTTACCGAAGAAAGCGGCAAAGTGACCTTTTTCTCTCGCACTAAACAACGGTTGTGGACCAAAGGTGAATCCTCCGGGCACTTTCTGCACGTGGTATCCATCACGCCAGACTGTGACAATGACACGCTGTTAGTGCTGGCTAACCCGATCGGTCCCACTTGTCACCTGGGCAACACCAGCTGTTTCTCCCCGGCGTCCAGCGACTGGCTGTTTCTGTATCAGCTGGAACAGTTGCTCGCTGAACGGAAAAATGCCGATCCGGCCAGTTCCTACACCGCGCGACTGTACGCCAGCGGTACCAAGCGTATCGCGCAGAAAGTGGGGGAAGAAGGACTGGAAACCGCACTGGCGGCCACCGTTCATGACCGTGAGGAGCTGACTAACGAAGCGGCTGACCTGATGTACCATCTATTGGTTCTATTACAGGATCAGGATCTGAATCTGGCCACTATCATCAACCGCCTGAAAGAACGACACACTCAGTAAAACCGCGTATTCCATCAATGCAGGTCCGCAATATCAGTGAACCCGTCAGCTACAGCGATTGTCTGTAGCTGACAATTACCTCAGGTTTATTTCATCGATGTTGATGAGTTGATGACTGATAGACCAGCCGACCACCTTTCCAGGTTTCCATCACTGGATATTGCGCATCTTTTACACCGCATTGTTTCCCATTTGGTTCTGGTATCTCAACGGAGATTCAGCCAGTAACGCACACTTTCCCACAACCAAAGACCCGACCCATTGATCAGCATAGCACTGCCGGGCAGCATCATACGTCACCGTTTTCAAGGCATCAAACCGCGAAATACACGCCTGTTCGTTACCCCGATGGCCTGCGGTTCACCGAGTGACCACCCTCACCCGCGGCCATACCGGGGGTTTTATTTTAGCGCGGGGTGTCGGGGCATGGCCCTGACCGGATGGTTTTGGGGGCACGGCCAACTGGCGGTGGCCACAAAACATTTCCTGTCCGGGTAATGAAGCTCTTTCAGGCAACCGCTGTCGCAACTCACGCTGAAGGGCCGCTGGCTGGAAGCGGCGGGGTTTGGCACGGATACGCCAGTGATTGTCACCGTCGAGCGCGGACGGCTGGTGATTGAGGCGGAGCTGAGAATCTGACTGGTAAAAATGACGATCCCGGCGCAGGGGCCGGGATTTTTTATTGGTTACCACCATTTAGGATAATCATTAAACGCCTCGTATAATGCCTTTCCCGATCCTTCAGTGAGTTTTTCTCGTCCCTTTACTGATGTGATATAGCCATCCAAATCTTCTTTTTCACATGACCACTCAAGCCAACCGTAAGCAGGATTTAACAACAATTCAAAAAGACCATTCATATCCTTAAGAACAGCTACATCACCAACCCTCATGCTATCGATAAACACATCAAAACACTGGCATTCTATCCATATCTGAGAGTTCACGTCTGCGCTATAGCCAAACTTTCTTACATGGATCGTGACGTCAAATTTCATTGATGGAATATGTTCATCAAGTTCTATAACGTCCAGAGTAATATTTACAGGATCATGAATTTCTATATCCATTTAATGTGTCCCTATATAACGAGCATGAATGATCGTAGGTAATTCACCTTCTGCACGAGGAGGTTTAATTTCTAATTGCCAGCCATCAACAGTAATTCTTTCACCATACGGCATACTACTTTTCGTTGCTGTATTTACAGCAGATTGGAAACTTCTCAGTTCCTCCTGACTAGCAAGCTTTACAGCCTCATGTGTATGCGTGACTGCTTTTGATGCCGCATATTCTGCCATATGCTCTGTGGCATTACCGTGTACCCATACCTTTTGACCATTCGGCAATGTCATTTCAAAAGAGTTAGGAATCACTGAACCAGGATATACGGACTGAGTTTCCTTAATTGAATCAAAGACAGTACCTGTTGGTAACTGGCTATTTTTAGCAATATCAACCCCCGCTTTCACAGCCGCCGATTCACCCCCTCTGGCAGGATAGTTGACACCCCAAACTGAAAATCTCTATGGAGGCAACGGAGCCTGTTATGAAACGTTATTCACCAGAGCGCAAGGCCGCTGTATTAGCTAAATTACTTCCTCCTTACAACATGACCGTCACCGCACTTGCACTACAGGAAGGGATATCGGAAGCTACCCTTTATCATTGGCGGGTCCAAGCCAAACTGTAGGGAAAACCAGTGCCCGGTGCCAACAAAACCACAGACCTTTGGTCGACAGAAGCCCGTTTTGCCGTCATCGTTGAAACCGCCACACTCAGTGAAGCCGAACTGAGCGAATACTGCCGTCGCAAAGGGCTTTATCCTGAACAAATAGCGCAGTGGAAACAGGATTTTCTCCAGACGCCACAAGTCGATACCCGGCAGTCGCAAAAACAGGCCCAAAAGAAAATCAAAGGGCTGGAGCGTGAATTGGCGCGCAAAGAAAAAGCCCTGGCGGAGGCGGCAGCCCTGCTGGTCCTGAGAAAAAGCTGAATCAGTATTACGGCGAGGCGGACGAGGGCGACTGACCCCCGCCCACGAACGCGTGCAACTGATCCGATGGATACGTGAAGCCATGAACGCCGGCGCACGTCTGATCCCCGCTTGTCGGGAAGCAGGGTTAAGCCTGAGCACCTGGCGGCGCTGGAATCACCAGGCTGAAGACCGTCGTCCCACGGCAGAGCGTCCGGTACCAGCCAATAAACTGACCGCCGAAGAAGAGCATCAGATAGTCACGGTATGTAATGAGCCGGAATATGCCAGCCTGCCGCCGGCGCAGATCGTGTCACGGCTGGCGGACAAGGGCCTCTATCTGGCCAGTGAATCGACGTTTTACCGGGTACTGCGGCGGCAGGGTCAAGTGCATTACCGTGGCCGTAGCCGCGCACCGCTGAAGGTGAATAAACCGACCAGCTATCAGGCTGTTGGGCCATGCCAAGTGTGGACGTGGGACGTCACCTGGCTGGTCTCCAGGGTTCGCGGCCGCTATTTTTATCTGTATCTGATAGAAGATATTTTTAGCCGTAAAATCGTCGGTTACGAGGTTCACGAAGAGGAAAGCGGCGAGCGAGCGGCCGCGCTGCTGCACCGCACCGTGTTACGTGAACGGTGTTACCGCCATCCGTTAGTGTTACATGCCGACAATGGTGCGCCGATGAAATCCCAGACGCTGAAAGCCGAAACTGGAAGAACTGAGCATCACGGGTTCGCACAGCCTGTAGTCCCTCCTGAATTTAGTCTTACCGCACAATGGAGTTCTCTGGTTAAAATACAACCAACGGAGGCTCATCATGAAGAAAGCGCGTTTCACTGAAACTCAGATCCTACGTGTTCTGAAAGAGGTTGAAGGTGGTCGGCATGTGAAGGATGTGTGCCGAGAAAACGGTGTGTCGGAAGCCAGCTATTACAATTGGAAAGCCAAATATGGTGGCATGGAATCCTCTGATATCAAACGAATGAAAGAGCTGGAAGAGGAAAATCGCCGATTAAAGCAAATGTACGCATCCCTTAGTTTAGATCATGAAATTCTTAAGGATGTTGTATCAAAAAAACTTTAACGGTGCCTGAGAAGCGTGAGCTGGTGCGTTACGTCATGACGGAACATCAGGCCAGCGAACGACGCGGGTGCCGGATTATCGGTATTAGTCGAAGCCTGTTGCATTATTGCCCGAACACGGCACGAGATCTGCCCGTGGTCGAGGCATTACAAAAACTTGCACATCAGCATCCGGCCTATGGTTTTGGCCTTATGTTCAATAAGTTACGTCAAGCAGGATTATCGTGGAATGCAAAACGGGTTTACCGGATCTACCGATTATTAAAACTGAACCTTCGGTGTAAAGGAAAAAAACGCTTACCTAACAGGCATCCACAGCCGTTGGTTATTCCGCATAAAATGAACCACTGTTGGTCAGTTGATTTTATGAGTGATGCCTTGATCGACGGGCGGCGATTCAGGTTATTTAACGTCGTCGATGATTTTAATCGGGAAGCGCTGGCAATCGAGGTTGATTTGAATATACCAGCTCATCGCGTTGTACGCATCCTGGAGCGGTTAAGTGCTGAAAGAGGCTATCCGGCATTTATACGCAGCGATAACGGGCCAGAACTTACAGCCGCTGCTTTAGCTGAATGGGCAGAGTTGCACGGCGTGATACTCGATTTTATTCAGCCAGGCAGGCCAATGCAGAACGGATTTATTGAGCGATTTAACAAAACGCTACGAACAGAAATACTCGATATGTATCTGTTCAGAACACTGTCAGAAGTCCGTGTGCTAACAGAAGACTGGCGCGCAGAATATAACGAAGAACGTCCGCATAGCTCACTGGGTGATATGCCACCCGTTATCTATGCGAGGCAAAAACTGGCCGGAGATCCTCATTGGCGGTGGTACTAAAAACCGGAGGGACTACAAGCCGACCACGAGTCAGCAACGATAATCCGTATGTGGAGTCGCTGTTCAGAACGCTAAAATATGTTCCGTCGTGGCCGTCATCAGGCTTCCTGGATCTGGCTGAAGCCCGGCGTTGGGTGGAGGGCTTTAGCCGGTGGTATAACAAGGAGCATCGGCATGGCGCGATCAGTTATGTCACACTAGAACAACGGCATCAGGGAGAAGATATAAGCCTGCTGGCAAAACGAAAAGCCTTGTATGACATGGCTAAAAAAGCCCGACCGGAACGGTGGTCAGCCTCATGCCGTCAGTGGCAGCGGGTAGATGTAGTAATGTTGAATCCAGACAAGCCAGAAACCGGGCTAAAATCTGCAGCGTAAAAAACGAATAAGGGTGTCAACTTCGTTGACAGCTACCGATAGCATGATTTTCCAAACTGACTTCAGCAAACAGCTTTTTTAACCGGGCATTTTCATCTTCAAGTTCTTTTAATCTTTTAACATCATTAGCTTCCATGCCACCGTACTTAGATTTCCAATTGTAGAAAGTCGCATTACTTATGCCATTCTGACGGCAGATTTCTTCAATCTTAAGACCGGAATCAGCCAGCTTTAAGATGTTAACGATCTGGGTTTCAGTAAAACGTGCTTTTTTCATGTGGACCTCTGCAAATGTTAAAGCAGAAAATCTAATTGTAGCTGTCTCATTTTAGGGGAAGTGGACAACACCTTCCCATTCATTCAAGAATAAATTTAAATTCTTTTTCCTGCCCTTTACCCTGATATCTATCTTTAGTTTTCTCAAATAGATCAATAATAATATCAAAAGTAGCTCCCAATTTTTTTCGGGAAACGGCTGATTTTTTCCAATGTAAACACACACCGCAAGCCATCCCTGAACTTAACATGTCCCAAAGGGCATCAGTATTATTACCGTAATATGCCCCAAACTCTAAAGCATTCGCTATTACACGATGAAAATCGCACTCTGAATCTACTTCATCACCATCTATTATGACATTGTGGTACATACATACCCCTTATTATTTCCATTTTCCTATTGATGCCGCCGTTTCATAATGGTCTGTAGTGATATACAGTAATCCATCATTAGAATACAACAAGCGTGTACCTGCCTGCTTTGCTCTTGACATCGTATTATTTAATCCAACATCAGCTTCATACCAAGACCTGCCTAGAGCTGAAGGTAATAAATTGGTTGTATTATGGAATACATCACCGCCTATCTGCCCACCAGAAACATAATTATTTAAGGCTTTACCACCGGCCCATCCACTATCTTCTGCAACTTGTTTGGTTACATAATTTGATGGTAATTTTCCGGTAGTCCGCAAGCTATTCACAACATTATTTGCTGCTTGAGTAGTCTGTAAGTCCAATTTTAATCCAGCGTAGCTTGCTGCGTTATGGGCTTCATTACCTATAAACCCAGCCGCCGCCGATTCAGCTTTACCCACTGCTTTACCCGCGACTTTGGCAACGATCTTCTCCGTTACACCTGCGGTCACTTTTACTACACCCGTACCACCGGCAAGCAGACCCGCAATATCCGTCACCAGCTTACCGCCTTCAACACCGGCGTTAAACGAGCCGCTGGCTCCGGCTTTCTGATACTCCGCTTCCATCCGGTCAATACGGTCAATATAAGACTGCTTCACCGCATCGGATACATTACCCAGCACATCGCCGCTGTTAAACAGCGTTTTAAGTGCCTCATAGGTTTCAACCGGACTGCTGGCCGTTTTGACAATTCCGTCCACAGCGTCATACAGACCTGCCGGAACCCCGGCCACCATACCTGCTGCAAAACTTCCATCCTGTCCTAGGTCTATCGCCGTCCATTTTGCCTGCATTTGCACTTTACAGGCCATGCTCTGACATTCAGCAATTTCTTTATCCTTCTGAGCCTGCTGTTTCGTACTCAGATAGTTATTCTCAACCGCATTCTGTCCGGCCTGGGCACCGGCTACTGCGTTCGTCCCCGTGTTGCCCACCAGTCCTGCCGCCAGTCCACCCGCTACCGTCGCCAGCGTGCTTAACTCCTGTTTCTCCGCTTCCGTCAGCTCCGATGCGCTTTTCCCTCCATACAGCGCTTTCGATAACGCCCGCGCCGCCAGCTCTCCACTCACTGCTCCTGCCGCCCCCGCCGCCGCCGAGTTACCGCTCGCTTCCGCCAGCGCCGCTCCCAGCAACGCATGCGCTATCGCGTTTGCCGCCAGATTCGTCTTCCCGTTCTCATCCGTCGTTTCACGGTGGATTTCCTCCGCAATATACGGCGCCGCTCCCCCTGTCAACGCCTGCGCCAGATTGCCTCCCGCCAGTCCCTGCACTACCGCCACCGCCGCCTGGATACCCTGCCGCACCCGTCCACCGGTCCCGTAATCCGACTGGCTCATCGCGTCGTTGTAATACTGCTGGTACAGCCCCGCTGTCACCGCTTCTTCCGTGACCGGCTGACCGCCATTGCCTTTCGCCAGCGACTCCGCCATCGCCGACCGGGCCGCCGACCTCTGCTCCGGCGTCAGTGACGCCATCTTCGCGTTTGCCGCCTTCGTCGACGCTATCGCCCCTTCCGTGCTCGCGATGTCCAGCGCCTGCATCCCGATATCCGCTATCAGTTGCGCCGCCTCCATCCGGTTCTGTGCCTTCTCCTTGTCGAATATCGGACTCAGCGCATTCTCCGCATGTGCCGTATCCCGACTCAGCTGACCCACATCCTGTGTTTGTTGGCCCTTGTCTCGGATGACCAGCGTCCCCGACGACACCGCCGCCTGCGTTGTGCTCTCCGCGTTTCCGTTATCGTTCGCCCCGGACAGCACCGTCGCCGCCACATTGCTCAGCATCTGCATGCCCACCGGACCGCCAGTGCTCATCCCTCCACCCACATGCGAGGTCTCAAACTCCGCCTGGTTGTGAATATCGTTGAACCCCAGCGTCCCGGTATCTAGCCGGTTTTTATCCGCACTGGCCGTCGAGCCGATAACCGCCCCATCCAGTTGCGTGTGGTTGCCCACATAGACGTCAAACCCGCCTGAACCGGCAGATATCCCTGTCTGCTCCTGCACACTATTGAGGTTGCTGTGCATTTTGTCCTTGCTGAAACTCAGGCTCGCTCCACCGCCGCCGCCATAAATCGGGATGGTCACGCCGGCACTCATACTCTGCTGCTTGCTGTCGTAACGGTCACTGTCTTGTTCGCTGCGCATCAGCAGGTCACGTCCTACTTTCGCGGTAACCTGTTCGCCTTTGACCTGTGTCCCTTCTAGCGTGGTGTCTCGCCCGCTCTTCAGCGTCACCTGTCGCCCTGCGTTCAGCAGCGCTTCCGTATGTGTCAGCCCGTCGCCGTGTTCGTTTCCTTTCGCTGCATTCACGCTCGCGCTGATACTCAGTCCGAAACTTCCCGACGAACTCACACCCAGACTTATCCCGATGCTGCCGCCCTGGCTCTGGTTGCTTCCTTCCGTGTGCTGACTGTTCACCGCCGACAACAACTGGATATCCCGCGACGCATCCAGCAGCAGGTCATGCCCGGCATTCAGCTCGCTGCCCTGCACCGTGATATCCCCGTCCGTCGCCGTTACCGACAGGTTCTGGCCCGCCGTCAGCCCGCTGCCTTGCGCCGTATGCTGCGTCTGTGTCTGCTGCGATTTCGATGACTGACTGCCATATGAAATGCTGATACCCACCGTCTGTGCAGTCTGCGGGCCGTCGCCAGCACCCTGTGCCTGGGCCAGCCGACCCGCCTGCCCTGCCTGCGCCACACTCAACGCCGCTTTCACGCCCTGCAACGCTTTCAGTCGGCCATTCTGCGTCTTCTTCGCCTCCTGCGCCGTTTCCACCGCGGTGTTCAGTGCTCCACCCACGCTACCGCTCAGTGCGAGAGTGAACCCGCTCTGTTTCTGTTCTGTCGTCTGCCGCGTTACCTGTTGATTGTCTGCTGCCGTTATGGCGACCGCTTTGCCTTTCAGCGAAATGTCCTGCCCGGCGATCACGTCACTACTGTTCACCGCCAGCGTACTGCCCGCAGTCATCGTCAGCGACCCTTTTTCACTCCCTATCGTACTGCCACGGTGTTGCAGACCGTCGCTCTCCGTGGTGTTCTTCTGGCTGGTGCTACCTACTGTAAACCCTATTCCACCGCTGCCCATCAACCCGGATTTCGTTTCTTTCCGCAGATGGGTTTCTCGCTGCTGCTCGTCCGCCGCCGTTATCGTTAGATCATTACCCGCCGCCAGACTCACTGCCTGCGTTGCCGCCACATCACTGCCGATGACATTCAGGTCATGACCCGCCTGCAATGCTATCTGATCCGCACTCAACACGCTGCCTTGTGCCGTCCGATTATCCACCGTATCCTGCCGGATAGTCGTCGTTTTTGAGGCAAAACCATTGCTGCCCGTCGATTTGTGGCGTTCATCCAGCGTATCCGTGTTCACCCCGTTACGCAGACTCAGGTCGTTACCGGCAGATATTGTCAGTGTCTGACCGCTATTCACGTTCGCCGCCACGGCTGTCACATCGTGTCCGGCACTCAGATGCACGTCTCCGTTGCCGGTGATTTCACTGCCCACATCCCGTGTCGCCGTCTGGGTCACTCGGTTATCACTGTCCCAACCGATGGCGTCCCGACTCGCCGTTGTTGCCGCGTTCAGGTTGATATCCCGTCCAGCGGTAATGGCCGTGGTACTGTTTTCACCGCTGTTGATCACCCGTGCCGCAGTAAGATTGACATCACGCTGTGCCTGCAACAGCAGTTTGCCATCATCCTGCTGGACATAAAACCCGGCTGCGCGATCAAGCATTGTACGACTGAAATTTCCATCGGCACTCTGTGCGCTACGGCTGGCTGTGGTGGCGTTAATATCGCGTCCGGCCACTGCCGTCAGGCTGTTATTGCTTTGTATCAATCCGCCCAGATTGCTGATATCGGTTCGCGCCTGCAACGCCACGTCATTAGCATGAATCACGCCGCCCAGATTATTCAGGTTATCCGCCAGCACTTGCGCCTGTTCTGTTGCCTGAATACGGCCGCTGTTATTCAAATCACCAGTCAGATTCATTCCCACCGTGCGCCCGGCCAGTAATGCTCCACTGCCATCCAGATCGCCCTCTTTCAGGCGGGCATAGACCTGCGGCACCAGTACGCTCTGCACGGTGCCATCCGGCAGCGTTACGTTCTGTGCCACCAGCCATACCATATCGCTGGTCAGCAACTTCATCTGTTCGGCGGTCAACGCTACACCGGGGGTCAGCCCATACTGCTTGCCAAAGATGATACCGGCATCCATCAGTGCCTTGAATTGCGACTCATCATTGCTGTATCCGGCCAGATACCGCTGTCCGGTCAGCGAAATAATCTGCTCACGCACCAGCCGCTGCTCGTAAAAACCATCCCCCAGACGTTTGTGCACACTGTTCGGATCGTTGGTGAAGGCGCTCATCATATAGTCCGACCCCAGCCAACTTTTCTGGTTAGTGAAACGTGCATCGGTTTCCACCAGATAGCTGGCGTTACGGTCTGGGTTGGTTTTGAATAGACTGTTATCCGGTAGCCGGGTATTCGGCCCCACCGCACGGATCACCGTCGCCGCTTTAGCGTCGGCCGAGGTGATATCCACCTTAACCTCAACAGTTTTGCCCGACGGCAACACCAGCGGCGTCGTTGACAATACTTGTAAATCTGCGCCGGTAACGCCCAATCCCGTGGCACTCACACCAGCCACACCATCCACACTACCCTTCACACTACTGTCACGTCGTGTGGACACATTCAGATTACTGGCACCGGCACTGAACGATTGCAACGCGCTGGGCCGCAGCGTAATGGCCTGAATCGCCGTGGGTGGAGTGTAAGCCGCAGTATCGCGCCCCTGTCCATCTGACCCTTTGTGACGAATGCGATAGAAACTGGTTGCTGTCCCACTTTCCGTGACGTGGCGTTCCCCCGCAATCTCAACGTTATCAACCTGACGAGCGTTGATACCCAGCCCGCCGCCAGCAACAATCCGGCTCTTGTCATTCAACACATGATCAGCATTGATCTGGATACCGCTCCCGGCCAAAATCTGCCCCGGATCGCTGGAGGTGATACGGGACTCGTCTGTATGCCGCGTATAGTCATAGCGAGTGAATTCATCGCTGGTGCCGCCAGGCGTGCGTAGGTGATCCACTTCATCGTTGTAGACGCTGACCTGATCAGGGGTATAGCGAGTAGTGGAACCCGCCATTCGGTATTCCCGGATAGTTTCATCCGAAACCGATACCATCGCCGTGGCAAAGTGATTATTGCGGTTGTTGAGTGTGTTGACATTGAGCAACATCCCGCCTGCCGATTCGATCGTGGCGCTGGCATTATTGATGGTCCCCGCCTGGCCGGCTGCCTGGAACTGGCTATCCAGCGCACCACCGACGAAGAGTGGACCATCGCTGTAGATCAGTGCATGTTCGCTGTTATTTATTGTCCCGGCACCGATGTCCAGACGCTGCCGGGCGGCGATGATCGGTGCAACGCCATTCTGATTCAGGTTATTCAGCGTACCTGCCTGCACAGCTAAACTATCGCCGTAAATCCGTCCCGTGGAGAAGTTATTGACCGTCCCGCTGAAGAGACGGGTGGTGACACCATCAATCAGACCATAGTTGGTTAACTGCTGTGACCCATTGATTTGTGTGGTGACACCGCTCAGTTCTCCGCCAGCATCGTTTTGCACATTATTGGCGCTGACTTGCAGCGCAGAACCGGCATGCATCAGCTTTTGATTAACCAATGTGCCATCAGTATGAAAATTCAGATCACCACTGGCCTGTAAGTCACTGCTGTTAACGAAATCCTGATTCAGACTGATCGTCATGTCGCCCAGCGACAGAAGACGGCCACTGCCACTTAATCCGCTGGCAGTGAGATTCAGACGCTGCTGAGACTGTAGATCACCATTACCATTGTTGACGACACTGGCCTGAATATCCGCAGTGCTGCGACTGGATAATAGCCCGCTGCTGTTATCCAGTGCGGTATTCAATGTAACGGTCAGAGCGTTGTCAGCCATAATCTCACCACCGTTATTCGCCAGTTGATCGGCGCTGAGACTGACATTTTTGCCAAGAATACCGTTCTGATTACGGGTATTCTGGTTCACTACACGCAAAGCCGAGAGCGTGACTTGCTCCCCGCTATGGATCAATCCCAGGGTGTTATCGATGGTGGATTGCAGGGCATCCAGTATCAGATTGCCGACACCCTGAAGTTTGCCTTGCTGATTGTTGATACCTGCTGCCGTCACGCTCAGGTTGGCGTTACTGATCAGCGAACCACCCTGCGAATTATTCAGGCTGGCACCCGTCAGGGTTAAATCCTCACCTGAGAGTATTTGTCCCGACTGATTGTTAATATCACTGCCACTGGCTGTTGCCTGGGATGCCGCCAGCGACATCATCAAGCGCTGACTCGCCACACGCAGCGGCTGAGTATCCCAGGTCAATGACTTGCCCGCGCTGATGCTGCCGCCCTGATTAATCAGGGTACCGGAATGCGCCTGAATAGCGCCCAGCGACGCCAACTGGCCATGTTGATTACTGATGCTACGGCTGTTCAATGTCAGGTTGCCGTTCGCCATCATCACACCAGCCTGATTATCAATATCTCCACTGCTGAGCTGAAGGTCGGACTGACTGGTGATACCACCGTGACTGCCGCTCTGGCTATTGCTAAGGCTTTGTCCGTTGGTATTCAACGATAATGGGCCACCGCTTTGTATCAGACCCGCATTATCATTTTGCAAACGCAGCGTATTGAGCGTCAGCGTGCCAGTGGCCCCAATTTGCCCGCCGCGGTTATCCGCATCATCAGTGTTCAGCACCGCACTACCACCACTGACGATCAGTCCAGTGCGGTTATCCGCCGCGCCACTGTGCAACGTCAGGTTGTTTCCTGCTCGCAACGCGCCACTGGTCGCATTAGTGAACATAGCACCCTGGGTATCAAGGTTGAGATCCTCGCCCGCCTGAATATTCCCTGTTTGGTTATCCACCGCTCCAGTCGTCAACGATAGTGCACCCTGGGATGCCATCTGCCCGTGTTGATTGGAAATCGTCCCGGTGATGCCACTCAGTTGCCGGGCCTGGATCACGCCACGACGGTTATTGATATCACCAGATGACAGGCTCAGCGTACCCAGACTCAGTAGCTCGCCGCCATCCAGATTACTCAGTAACTCGCCTTGTGTTTCCAGCGTGAGGCGGTTACCCGCCTGTATCAGCCCCGCCTGATTATTCAATGCGCCAGATAAACTGTTCAGCACATCCGATGCGGCTAGCGTGCCCTGCTGATTCAGCAGTGCACCCTGCTGAAGCTGGAAATCCAGCGTCGAACCGCTGATCAATCCATTGATGTTACTCAGACCGTTACTTTGCGTCCGCACGCCAGCGCTAGCGCCGATCTTACCGCCATCATTTCTGAACTGCCGCGTACTGGCCAGTTGCACATCGCCACCCAGCGCACTCAACGTACCCTGCCGGTTATCGATCTGATTCGCCGTTGCCGTCAGATAATGATTCGATGCCATCAGACCAGACTGGTTATCCAGCGTGCCATCTACATTCAGTGTCAACGATCCCTGATCAGCGGCCAGTAGACTGCCCTGCTGATTATTCAACTTACCGGCAGCGATTTGCAGATCGCCATTACCGGTAATTTTTCCACTCTGATTATTGAGTTCGCCAGCAGAGAGGTTCAGACCGCCATTACCGGTAATTTTTCCGCTCTGATTATTGAGTTCGCCAGCAGAGAGGTGCAGACCGCCATTACCGGTAATTTTTCCGCTCTGATTATTGAGTTCGCCAGCAGAGAGGTTCAGACCGCCATTACCCAGAATATTGCCATCCTGATTATTCAGTTGGCTGGCATCAATACGTAGTTGCCCCGTTGCCGCGTGCTCTATTCTGCCTTGCTGGTTACTCAACTGCTGCGTTTGCAGCGTTAAATCCTGACCGTTACTGGCAATTTGTCCGCCACTGTTATCAATGCCACTACGATGAGAGAGCGTTAAGCTTTTGCTTCCGGTTTGCGTAATACTGCCTGTACGATTGGAAAGGCGATCGGCATGAAGAGTTAACGACTCCGCCTGTAGCCGCCCTCCGTTGTTGCTAATAGCATCGGGCGCAGTGATCTCCAGCGCGGTGCGGCTTTCCACATTCGCGTTATTCAGCGCAACATGGCCTGTACGAGCGCGCACCGCCATATTGTCGGCGTAACTCTGGCTCCGGCTCAAATCCACATCACCACCCGCCAGATTCATTTGTCCGGCGGCAAGGTTTTTCCCATTCGCTGTCAACATCCCATCGGTATTGACCGTTAACGTGCCGACACCGGCCAGCTGGCCATCTGCACCCAGGCCACCCGCCAACACACTGCTATCAGTACTGTCCAGGGAAGCGGCGGTCACACGAGTGTGATTTGCCGCCGCCACCGTACCGCTGTTAGTGATGCGCTGAGTGGACGACAGCGTCGTATTGCCACTGGCATAAACAGTTCCCTGATTGCTTATCCCGTTCTGCGACGCTAATTGGATATCCTGACTACTGTTAATATTGCCGCTATTCTCGATACGCCCGTCTGCCGTTATCGTTACATTACCAGCAGAGGCGCCAATGTTGCCTGCGTTACGAACCCCCACGCCGTTTTCTGTACCCATCAAACGAATTTTACCGGCGTACATGCCACCCAACTGCGCGACATCCACAGCAATTTGTGGCTTCACGCTATCGTCATTACGGGCCTTTACCGTTTCATTCGCCACATCAACCTGATTATTGCCCGTGGTCACCTTCAGATCTCTGGCCCAGATACCAGCATTAACTTTGACAGAGCGAGCGATAACATCGGTATAGTCCTGCGTACGGCTATCCAGCCCCGCCCCCTGAATAACGATTTCCCCCTGGCTGACGTCATATCCGGTCAGGTTGCCATTCTCCATCTGTGCCCGGCCAGTAGTGAGCGTCGCACGGTTGGCATTGATGAAACCACAACCATCACAGGTGATCCCCGCGGGGTTGGCAATCACGACTTGGGCGCGGCTGCCCGCCACTTCCACATAGCCACCCAATTTACTGGGATTGCTGGAGTTAACTTCATTGAGGATGATTTTAGCTTCACCCTTGGCCAGATTTGGGTTGCTATTCACCCAACCACCGAGCTGAGTCTGAGTCTGGACACGAGCGTTATTCAGGATTGCGCCCTTGCTATTTACATCAAATTGCGTGTAGGTATTACGGGAGACGCCGCCCGCACTGGGCGTCTGAATATTGACCTGTGGTGTGCCGTTGGCACTACTGAGTATTGTTGGCTGCTGGCTGGCTGGCGCCCCCGGATCGGCGACAATCGCCGCCTGCGCTGGCATCACGATCGTGACACATCCCAGGGCCAACAGTAGCGCGAAACGCAACGATGACAGTGAACTCAGACATTGCGGTGGATGGCTTCCCGGTCTGGATACTCGGTGGCTCACAGTTCGCCCTGAACGTGCTATGTCAGCCACCACCATCAACATGCCACGGGCTTTATTAAAAACAATGCGGTAGAGCAACTTGTTCACAAGAAGATATCCTTATCGAAAACGAATCTCAGGAAGTGATACGGTCAAGGGATGTTCCGCTACCCAAGTGTCACAAACCTCACGCGTTATCTGATGTCCATGATGGATAAACACACGTTTGCCTCGGCGGCTGCCTTGGTGATCCAGAGATCGAAAACAGTACTCCGGCAGCAATGTACGAGAAACCAGGCGTCGTATGGACAACGAATGGCCGAAGGGTGCAATCCAGTCGACAATCCACATGCGATTGCCGCTGGTCCAGTCTGACTCGGGCATTAAAATGGAAGGCTGCGTCAAATAGCGGTGTTCCGCCGCCTCGTCCAGCCAGGCCCAACTCAAAAAGAAAATCGGCTGATTGTCTTCACAAACGATCGCATACTGCTGACGTTTGATAATCGGCAACAGCAATGTCGAAAGCGTATGCAGTGGCGCGTCGCGGTGGAGCGGTGAATGCATCCATAGCCACACCGCCGAACCTAGAATTTCAGCCTCGCTGCTTTCCCCGCCAATCAATAATGGGGCATGAACATCAAACGTGCCGATTTGCATCCTTGCCATTCTCCTAATATTGCCAGTTGAGCGTAAATCCGAGTGTTACTGGGCTGGTTTTGAAACCGTCCGGCTTGGAAAGCGGAATGCCCGCAAAAAAATCATAACCGACGCTGAACAGGCTGCCGCGCCAACCCAGCACACCACCCGCCAGATGCTTTCCCAACAGCGACGCACTGCCACCGCCACTGACCGCGCCATAATCCAGGCCAAGATACAACGCCTGTTTGGGAACCGGCAGGTTCCACGCCAGCTCATTGCGTACCATCCAGCCTTTATCTGCATTCAACGTGCGTTCGCCGTCAAAACCGCGGACTGTCCAGCGATTGCCAAGGGCAAACTGTTCCTGTGGTGTAAGGCGGGTGGTGGCGATCTGGCGCTGGTACTGAACGTTATAATTGAGTGGTTGTTTAAACAGCCTGAACGGTACGTCCAACTGAGCAGACAACTGAATAATTTTTGACAGTGCAGTACCCTCGCCAAATTCTTCTTCCGGTGCTGACTGGGCGCCAAACCAGCGCGTACCGCGCTGATAGCTAACCGCCGCATCCAGCGTCGCCTGAGAAATATAATGACGATGCTGAAGACCGATACGCCACGCAGCTGTGCTACGACGCTGGACTTCAATTTCGGTATCATTGAGGTAATTGCGGGACTGACGCGTTAATATTTCATAGCTGAATGAGGTTTTCTGGGCGCTACTACGGTACAACACCCGGCTCAGTCGTGCTGCCAAATTATTGCTGCGCCCGCTGTACTTGTAATCCTGGCTGATGCCCGCTACCGTTTGGTGATAGTCGTAACCGCTGGTAGTGATCCCCGCTAGCCAGTAACCAAACGGCACGGAGTAGCTCATGGTGTAATTCTGGCTACCTTGTGAATTACGCCATTGCAGATCTTGGTTACCTGAAATGTAAAACATATCGCTGAGGGACAGTGGGTTATCCACATATAGCGTCATGCCACTCTGATAGCGGCCGGTATTTCGAGTGCCGGAATCATCCAATGACACACCGAGTCGCCAGTGACGTTCCTGTTTCCAGTTAATCAGGATATCGCTCTCGCCAGGCTGCTCACCCGGCACAATTTGCATCTCGGCTTTGACCGTCGGCAGACGCTGAAAATTTTCCAGCCCCTGTTCTATGTCACGCAAATCCAGCAATTTTCCCTCATGTGCCGGAAAGGCGCTATATAACCGAACATAATGACCGCTGTCCGGCGACAACATGACATGTCGGATTTTCCCTGCGACGATGATCAGTTGCAGCGTACCACTTTTCAGATCCTGTGACGGGGCCAACACTCGTGATGTGACATAACCATGATCAACCAGTTGGTTTTGCAGGTTCGTCATCAGCAGGTTGATACCGTTAACCCCCAGACATTGCCCCACCCCCTGATCGGCCAGACGTTTCAACGGCAACCAGCCAGGAAAATCTTCCTGGCCGCGCAGTTCAACCTAATCGATGGGAAAACACGGAGACTCCAGCGGAAAAGTCAGTCTGCCACTGTAACTTACCGATGGTTGTAAACGCACATCCGGCATAGTCGGGGACAGTTGTTTTTCCTGCGCCCGCAACCGTTCTTGCTGATTAATAGATTGTTGTTCTAATGGTTTTTCTGTTTCCGCTGACCGAGCCGATAAAGGTAAGCAAAACGTCAAAAAAACGAAAGATAAAGAAACCCGACGAAAAGAGGAAATCATAATCAATCCATTGATAATACTTAGTATTCTACTATGACTACTATCCAAGCCATCTTAATAACGTAAAGATATATACATTAATTTACATTACTAGTTTACATTAACTGCTCAAAAACAAGAACTGAATTATTATTCGTGAAATTTATAAAAAATAATTAATAAGTGTTTTAAGGAAAATAATTCACAATTCTCCACACCATGTGAATTTTCCTGACGGTGCGAGTCATCCTAACGCGACAGGCTATTGCAGAAGGGAATCATCAGCAAAACAGGCCGTCGAAACGAGATAATCTGGTAGATTGGGATTGGGATTGGGATTGGGATTGGGATTGCGATTGGGATTGGGACAAAAAAATAGCACTCCTAAGAGTGCCATTTTAGCGAAATTGCAGGCAATTTACCGTTATTGATTAACCGTAGATATTGGCGCGATCACGTAATTCTTTGCCCGGTTTAAAGTGCGGAACATATTTACCTTCCAGTTCCACCTTATCTCCAGTTTTCGGATTACGACCAACACGCGGTGCACGGTAGTGAAGCGAAAAACTGCCGAACCCGCGGATCTCAATACGATCACCTTCAGCCAGCGTTGTGGCCATTTGTTCGAGTATCTCTTTCACTGCATCCTCAACCACCTTGGCCGGGATATGAGATTGCTGTCCAGCAAGTCTTTCAATAAGTTCAGACTTGGTCATGATTCCTCCAAGCATGTGGTTAATCACCACCACAATAACTTACTACCGTTTCAGGTTAAGCGGCAAGAGCCACTTAACCCACCGTGATTACTCGCCTTTTGCTGCTTTGAACGCTTCAGCCATCGCGCTGGAGAAGTTGTTTTCTTCCTGCTTGCTGCTGCTGCTATTCACAGAAGCGATAGCGTCTTTCTCGTCAGCTTCGTCTTTAGCACGAACAGACAGGCTAACAACGCGGTTTTTACGATCAACACCAGTATATTTCGCTTCAACGCTGTCACCAACGTTCAGAACCAGAGTTGCATCTTCAACGCGATCACGAGAAGCTTCAGAAGCACGCAGATAACCTTCAACGCCGTCAGCTAATTCAACTGTAGCACCTTTGGCGTCAACTGCAGTAACTTTCCCCGTAACAATTGCACCTTTCTTGTTTACAGACAGGTAGTTATTGAACGGATCTTCCGCCAGTTGTTTCACACCCAGGGAGATACGCTCACGTTCTGCGTCAACCTGTAGTACAACAGCTGCGATTTCGTCGCCTTTCTTGTATTCACGAACCGCTTCTTCACCTGCAACGTTCCAGGAGATATCAGACAGGTGAACCAGACCATCAATGCCGCCATCCAGACCGATGAAGATACCGAAGTCGGTAATAGACTTGATCTTGCCTTCTACACGGTCATTCTTGTTGTGAGTTTCAGCGAACAGCTGCCACGGGTTGGATTTACACTGTTTCAGGCCCAGGGAAATACGACGACGTTCTTCATCGATATCCAGAACCATAACTTCCACAACATCGCCCACGTTAACCACTTTGGACGGATGGATGTTTTTGTTAGTCCAATCCATTTCAGAAACGTGTACCAGACCTTCAACGCCTTCTTCGATTTCCACGAAGCAGCCGTAATCAGTCAAATTGGTCACGCGACCAGTCAGGCGAGTGCTTTCCGGATAACGTTTGGCAATAGCTACCCACGGATCTTCGCCCAGTTGTTTCAGGCCCAGAGATACACGAGTACGTTCGCGGTCGAACTTCAGCACCTTAACGGTGATTTCGTCGCCCACATTGACGATTTCGCTCGGATGTTTAACACGTTTCCAAGCCATATCAGTAATATGCAGCAAGCCATCAACGCCGCCCAAGTCAACGAATGCACCGTAGTCAGTAAGGTTCTTGACGATACCTTTGACTTCCATGCCTTCTTGCAGGTTTTCCAGCAGTTGATCGCGTTCAGCGCTGTTTTCAGATTCGATAACGGCACGACGGGAAACAACAACGTTGTTGCGTTTTTGATCCAGCTTGATTACTTTGAACTCAAGCTCTTTGCCTTCCAGATGAAGCGTATCACGTACCGGACGTACATCTACCAGAGAACCCGGCAGGAACGCGCGAATACCGTTCAGCTCGACAGTGAAACCACCTTTCACTTTACCGTTGATAATACCGGTAACCGTAGCTGCTTCTTCGTAAGCTTTTTCCAGCACTACCCATGATTCGTGACGTTTCGCTTTTTCACGAGACAGCAGGGTTTCACCGAAACCGTCTTCTACTGCGTCCAGAGCTACATCTACTTCATCGCCAACCTGGATTTCCAACTCGCCTTGGGCGTTTTTGAATTGCTCTATCGGAATAGCAGATTCAGATTTCAGACCGGCATCAACCAGTACGATATCTTTATCAATAGCAACAACAACACCGCGCACGATGGAACCAGGACGGGTTTCAATTTCTTTCAGGGATTCTTCAAAGAGTTGAGCAAAAGATTCTGTCATGTTGATAATCTTAGGGTTTTTAAATTTAACGTCCATCTGGCATCCTGCTCAATGGGGTTGTTTAACATACCTCGCTGCAAGTCCTTACTGTGAGGTTGATATTCATTGTTTTTCGTCGCTCAGACTAAAACCTGACGCACGTACGCCAGTGCCCGTTCAACGACTTCATCCAGTGCCATATCTGTTGAATCCAGCACCAAAGCATCTGGGGCTGGCACCAGCGGCGCAACAGAGCGAGTCCGGTCACGGTTATCCCGTTCCTTTATCTCGGACAAAAGACGTTCAAAGTTAACACTAAAGCCACTTTCCTGCAACTGTAGCATGCGGCGTTGCGCACGTTCTTCCGCGCTGGCATCTAAAAATATTTTTACTGCCGCATCGGGAAACACCACTGTTCCCATATCCCGGCCATCAGCAACTAATCCTGGCGCTTCACGAAACGCCCGCTGGCGGCGCAACAACGCCTCTCGCACCCGAGGAAAGGCGGCCGTCTGAGATGCCGTGTTGCCCACCGCTTCAGTTCTGATTTCATTACTGACATCTTCACCTTCAAGAATGATCTTCAACTGCCCATTCTCTGGGATAAACCGTACATCCAGATGAGTTGCCAAGGGAACCAGGGCGTCTTCCGCAGTGATATCCACCTGATGATGCAGTGCTGCCAGCGCCAGTACCCGATAAATCGCACCGGAATCCAGCAGGTTCCACTGCAAAGCCTCTGCCAGCCCTTTGCATAAAGTACCTTTGCCCGCGCCACTCGGTCCGTCGACCGTAATCACTGGTGCAGTCGCCACCATTTCATTCTCCTTCAGGGAAAAACAATCCCGTCATTGTGTAGACAATATGGTAGAGCATTATACGCATCTCTGGCGATAATCGTTAAATTAAAGACTTATCCTCGCAATAAATAGGGCAAAATCCGAAGAGGACGGAGGAAAAAACTATGCCCAGGGTATTCACCCACCCTGGACATTTTGGGTTACACGTGTTGACTCAGCCGTTCCAACTGGTCGAAATAGTCCGGGAAAGTCTTCGCTGTGCATTTCGGGTCCATAATTGTGACAGGCGTGTCAGATAACGCTACCAACGAAAAACACATTGCCATGCGATGATCATTGTAAGTAGCAATGCTTGCCGCCTGTAGCTGTTGTGGCGGCGTAATACGGATGTAATCCTCACCTTCTTCAACCTCGGCACCGACTTTGCGTAATTCTGTCGCCATCGCAGCTAATCGATCGGTCTCTTTTACGCGCCAGTTATAGATGTTCCGCAGGGTGGTTGTTCCCCCCTGAGCAAATAGTGCAGTAGTCGCAATCGTCATAGCCGCATCGGGAATATGATTCATATCCATGTCAATAGCATGAAGTTCACCACGTTGGCATTCGATATAATCGTTACCCCAGCGGATTTTCGCGCCCATTTTTTCCAGTACATCAGCAAAACGGATATCACCTTGCACACTGTTACGACCCACGCCGGTTACGCGGACTGTCCCGCCCTTGATCGCGGCCGCAGCCAGAAAATAGGATGCTGAGGACGCATCACCTTCCACCAGATAATCACCTGGGGAACGATAATGTTGATTCCCGGTCACCATAAAGTGCTGGTAATTATCGTTATCCACCTCAATTCCGAAGGCTTTCATCATATGTAGCGTGATGTCGATATAAGGTTTGGATACCAGCTCACCTTTGATACTGATCCGGGTGTCGTTTTCCGCCAGCGGTGCCATCATCAGAAGTGCTGTCAGAAATTGGCTGGAAACGCTGCCATCGACACTGATTTCTCCGCCCTGAAAACCGCCGTAAAGACGCAGAGGCGGATAGTTTTCCTGCTCCAGATAATCAATCCTTGCACCACCTTGACGTAACGCGTCCACCAAATGGCCGATGGGGCGCTCTTTCATTCGCGGTTCACCCGTCAGCACAATGTCACCGGCAGTCAGGCATAGCGCGGCGGCCAGCGGACGCATTGCCGTACCGGCATTTCCCAGAAACAACTCTAGCGGAGTCTCAACCGTGAACGCGGTTCCCAGCCCAATGATGTCACACCGGGTACGATCGTCTGAGAGTTGATAACTGACACCCATTGCTTGCAGGGCATTGAGCATGTGACGCACATCGTCACTATCCAGCAGATTGGTCAGGTGGGTAGTGCCTTCAGCTAGCGCAGCCAGTAACAATGCACGATTGGATACGCTTTTCGAACCGGGCAAATTGAGGATACCATTAACTAATTTAATAGGATGTAGAGTCAGGGATTCCTGCATGTGAAACACATTCTCCAAAAGCATTGATATAAAAACCCCGGCAACACAACCGGGGATTTTTAAATAACAGCGACGCTGTCGGTTCAGAATGAAGATAACCGTTCTGATGCTACACGGTGTCATTTCCGCATAAGCGAGGATTTATCAACAATATACCCACATCAGATTGAAACCCTGCCTCAGCAGGGAGACGAAACCTTTATCAGCAATCCCGGAACATCATCGCCTTGATGCGGGTTATCAGCCATGACGGCGTTCAAAATCGGCCATAAACTCAGTCAGTGCTTGCACACCAGCCAACGGCATCGCGTTGTAAATAGATGCGCGCATCCCTCCCACTACTCGGTGACCTTTCAGCGCATGCAGATCTGCGGCCTGAGCCTCCTGCAAGAACAGGCTGTCCAACGCCGAATCTGCCAGCAGGAACGGAATGTTCATGCGTGAACGGTTAGCGGGTGACACATCATTGCGATAGAAGCCACTGCCATCAATCGTAGAATAGAGCAAATCAGCTTTTGCCTGATTGCGTTTCTCCATATCAATCAAGCCGCCTTGTTCTTTCAACCACTTGAATACCATACCGGAAAGATACCAGGCAAACGTTGGCGGAGTATTGAACATGGAGTCGTTATCCGCCAGCACTTTATAATCCAGAATAGAAGGCAGCTCACGACGTGCCTTGCCCAACAGATCGTCCCGCACGATGACCACCGTCAGCCCTGCCGGACCGATATTTTTCTGTGCGCCGGCATAAATGACACCGTAACGACTGACATCAATCGGACGGGACAGAATGCTGGAGGAATAGTCGGCTACCACAACTTTGTCGCCAAAATCAGGCTCTTCTTCGATAGCCAACCCATCAATAGTCTCATTCGGACAATAATGGACGAAGGCGGCATCATCAGACAGAGACCACTCACGCATCGGTTTTACTGCGCGCAGACCATCAATCCGGGTTTTAACATCAATAGTGTTCGGCGTGCAGTATTTTTCCGCTTCATTAATAGCGCTGTGTGCCCAATAGCCGCCGTCAATATAATCAGCGTTATCTCGGCTACCGAGAATATTGAGCGGCACAGCGGCAAATTGCGCACGCGCACCACCGTGGCAGAATAACACCTTATAGTTGGGAGGGACTTTCATCAAATCACGTAAATCTTGTTCGGATTCTTTGGCAACCTGAATAAATTCTTTGCTACGGTGGCTGATTTCCATCACCGAAGTACCCAGGCCATGCCAATTGCATAATTCCTGTTCTGCCCGACGTAACACTTCTACCGGCAACATTGCTGGACCGGCACTAAAATTGAAAACTTGAGTCATGTCCCCTCACCACATATCTATAACCGCGACCATATTTAGCACATTCGTGCCGCCGCATTTGTTTTTGCCCTGCTACCGGTTTTATCACTCGGCTTACGCTCCTGCAACGCTTATTACGCACTGTAGACGAAAACTTTAGCACCGTATTCAGCGATCTTCCTCACTGTTACCTATCTGTTACAGAATAAATAGAGTCAGCACGCAAAAGCCCGTATTATGCGGTTTCTATTTAAAATATCACCGAGTGAGAGCCATGACTCAAACGTTTATCCCAGGCAAAGACGCCGCCCTGGAAGATTCCATCGCCCGTTTTCAACAACAGCTCCTCAATCTGGGGTTTAACATCGAAGAAGCCTCATGGCTGAATCCGGTTCCTAATGTTTGGTCAGTACACATCCGTGATCGCGACTGCGCGTTGTGCTTCACCAATGGTAAAGGCGCGACGAAAAAGGCAGCATTGGCCTCCGCGCTGGGTGAGTATTTTGAGCGACTGTCTACCAACTATTTTTTTGCTGATTTCTATCTGGGCAAGGAGATTGCCGAAGGCGATTTCGTGCACTATCCAGATGAAAAATGGTTTGTGCTACCGGAAGATGACACCCTGCCGGACGGTATTCTGGATGCGCGCCTGCGCGCCTTTTACGATCCCGAGCAAGAACTGGTAGCCAGCGACCTGATCGATCTGCAATCCGGTAACGCCGCCCGCGGCATCTGCGCGCTGCCCTTTACCCGTCAGTCCGATCAGCAAACGATTTATATTCCGATGAATATCATCGGTAATCTGTATGTTTCCAACGGCATGTCCGCCGGTAATACCGCCAATGAGGCCCGGGTTCAGGCGCTTTCCGAAGTTTTTGAGCGTTATGTGAAAAACCGGATTATTGCGGAATCTATCAGTCTGCCGGAAATTCCATCTGCGGTTCTGGCTCGCTATCCCACCGTGATTGAAGCGATTGCCGCACTGGAAAAAGAAGGCTTCCCGATTTTTGCCTATGACGCTTCTCTCGGTGGTCAGTATCCGGTCATTTGTGTCGTACTGTTTAACCCCGATAACGGTACCTGTTTCGCCTCTTTCGGCGCACACCCGGATTTTGGCGTGGCACTGGAACGTACCGTAACCGAACTGTTGCAAGGGCGGAGTCTGAAGGATTTAGACGTATTTACGCCCCCTACTTTTGATAGCGACGAAGTCGCAGAACACACCAATCTGGAAACCCATTTTATCGATTCCAGCGGTCTGATTTCCTGGGACATGTTCCGACAAAAAGCCGACTATGATTTTGCTGACTGGGATTTCAGTGGCACGACCGAGCAGGAATTTGTCACGCTGATGTCCATTTTCCGCAAGGAAAATAAAGACGTGTATATCGCCGACTACGAGCATCTTGCTGTGTATGCCTGCCGAATCCTGGTGCCGGGTATGTCTGACATTTACCCGGCCGAAGATCTATGGCTGGCCAACAGCAGCATGGGCGCACATCTGCGGGATACATTGCTGACATTGCCTGACAGCCAGTGGGAACCACAGAATTATCTGGAATTACTACAACAACTGGATGATGAAGGGCTGGACGATTTCACTCGGGTACGTGAGCTGCTGGGTATTGCCTCCGGCAAAGATAACGGCTGGTTCACATTGCGCATTGGTGAACTGAAAGCCATGCTCGCGCTCGCGGGTGGCGATCGGGATCTGGCGCTGAGTTGGGTCGAATGGTCGCAGGACTTCAATCAGTCTGTTTTCAGTGCCGAACGCAGCAACTATTACCGTTGTTTGCGCACACTACTGCAACTGGCACTCGAACCAGAACGCGATCCGGCACAGTATTATGATGCTTTCGTAAAAATGTACGGACAGGATGCGGTAGATGTCGCCAGCGCAGCCATCGCCGGGGAACAGTGTTTCCATGGGTTGTTTGCGATAGATGCCGAGTTGAAGGCATTGCCTGCGCATCAGTCACTGCTGGCCGCCTACGAGAAGCTACAAAAGGTTAAACGTAAGCATTGGCAAAAGCAGTAGTCGCTCTGCATATCGATAGTGCTAACCGCGGCAAGCGCCTGTACCCCAGGCGCTTGCCATTTTTTTCGTAAAATAGAATAACCATGCGCCGTAAAGAATACATTCCCATTAGCGATGTTTTTATTTTACACTTCTGCATATTCTTTTTTTTATCGTCAATTAACCTTGTTTTTATTATGGTTAATTTTACTTTTCTGACGACATGTCATTATTTATTTACCGCCATTTCGTTTGATGAAAATATGCTGACAGCAATATTGTTAGCAAATGGTGAACAAATAATTAAATATCGTCGAAGTAGCAAACTGAATTACTACAAAAACTTATTTTTTTTAACGCTTGTTCGGCATTGAAGATCGGGTTAATTCAACTCTTTTTGTAAAAATTAAAAAAAAATTTTATTTTTATTTTTCATATAATTAGGCATGAAAATAAGGATTAAACCTCGCTTGATAGCCCCAATAGTTTCTGCCAATATGATCCATATCAATTTTCGGATTATACTGCTTTGTTAATATCTCGACGCTGATAAATTTTAAGAGAGAGTTAGTGTGAAAGCTGACAACCCCTTCACATTGTTATTACCTGCCGCCATGGCGAAAGCTGCTGAAGATGCCGGCGTTTATAAAGCGACAAAACAGCCGCTTACTACTTTTTATCTGGCAATTACTGCTGGTGTTTTTATCTCTATTGCATTTGTTTTTTATATTACCGCCACCACTGGATCAAGCGCTATGCCATTTGGTGTGGCAAAATTGATTGGCGGCATCTGCTTTTCTCTCGGGCTGATGTTGGTGGTAGTCTGTGGTGCAGACTTGTTCACTTCGACGGTGCTGATCGTCATTGCCAAGGCCAGTGGCCGAATCACCTGGAAACAACTCGCCCTCAACTGGATAAACGTGTACGTCGGCAACTTGATCGGTGCCCTATTCTTTGTTGCATTAATCTGGTTTTCTGGTGAACACATGGTGGCGAACGGATCCTGGGGGCTGAATGTTATGCAAACAGCCAACCATAAACTGGAACATACCTTTGTCCAGGCGCTCTGCCTCGGTATTTTGGCTAATCTGATGGTCTGCCTGGCCGTATGGATGAGTTATTCCGGCCGCAGCCTGACCGACAAGATGTTCGCCATGATCCTGCCGGTTGCCATGTTTGTGGCCAGCGGCTTTGAACACAGCATCGCTAATATGTTTATGATTCCGATGGGGATCGTGGTGAAGAACTTCGCCTCTGCCGAATTCTGGCATGCCATCGGTATGGTACCCACACAATTTGAGCATTTAACCGTTAGTAACTTTATTACTAATAACCTGATTCCAGTCACGATCGGCAACATTATTGGTGGGGGGTTGATGGTAGGCTTGACCTATTGGGTTATTTATTTGCGCGGTGGAGAAAAGCACTAAGGTGCTATCGGCCGCAACATCGGGTTCTAAGAAATCCATATCTAAAGGTAGGTGTAAAATGACCGAGCTGAATGAAAAATTGGCCAGTGCATGGCAAGGCTTTAGCAAAGGTGAATGGCAGGATGGAGTTAACGTTCGTGACTTCATTCAGAAAAACTACACGCCGTATGAAGGTAATGAATCGTTCCTGGCTGGTGCCACCAAAGCGACGACTGCGCTGTGGGATCAGGTAATGGAAGGTGTTAAACAGGAAAACCGCACTCACGCGCCTGTTGATTTCGATACCGATATAGCCGCCACCATCACGTCTCATGATGCGGGCTACATCAACAAGAATCTGGAAAAAATCGTTGGTTTGCAGACTGATGCTCCACTGAAACGTGCACTTATTCCGTTTGGTGGCATCAAAATGATTGAAGGTTCCTGTAAGGTCTATGGCCGCGAATTGGATCCGCAACTGAAGAAAATCTTCACCGAATACCGTAAAACGCACAACCAGGGCGTATTTGATGTTTATACCCCAGATATCCTGCGTTGCCGTAAATCCGGTATTCTGACCGGCTTGCCAGACGCCTATGGCCGTGGCCGTATCATCGGTGACTACCGCCGCATCGCGCTGTACGGTATTGATTACCTGATGAAAGACAAGTTTGCCCAGTTCACTTCTTTGCAGTCCAGACTGGAAAACGGTGAAGATCTGGAAGCAACCATCCGTCTGCGTGAAGAAATTGCTGACCAGCATCGTGCCCTGGGCCAGATTAAAGAAATGGCGGCCAAATATGGTTGCGACATTTCAGGTCCGGCTACCAATGCATGTGAAGCTGTTCAGTGGACTTACTTCGGCTACCTGGCTGCGGTTAAGTCTCAGAACGGTGCAGCGATGTCCTTCGGCCGCGTGTCCAGCTTCCTGGATATCTTTATTGAACGCGATCTGAAAGCAGGCAAAATCACTGAAGAACAGGCTCAGGAACTGGTCGACCATTTAGTGATGAAACTGCGTATGGTACGTTTCCTGCGTACGCCAGAATATGATGAACTGTTCTCAGGCGACCCAATCTGGGCAACCGAGTCTTTGGGTGGTATGGGCCTGGATGGTCGTACTCTGGTTACCAAAAACAGCTTCCGTTTCCTGAATACCCTATACACCATGGGGCCATCACCGGAACCAAACATCACAATTCTGTGGTCTGAAAAACTCCCGCTGAACTTCAAGAAATTTGCCGCCAAAGTGTCCATCGATACCTCTTCTCTGCAATATGAGAATGATGATCTGATGCGTCCTGACTTCAACAGCGATGACTACGCTATTGCCTGTTGTGTCAGCCCGATGGTGGTTGGTAAACAAATGCAGTTCTTCGGTGCCCGTGCAAACCTGGCAAAAACCATGCTGTACGCTATTAACGGCGGTGTGGACGAAAAAATGAAAATGCAGGTTGGTCCTAAATCTGCGCCTATCATGAGTGATGTGCTGGACTTTGATGAAGTGTTGGAACGTATGGATCACTTCATGGACTGGCTGGCTAAACAGTATGTCACTGCGTTGAACATCATTCATTACATGCATGACAAGTACAGCTACGAAGCCGCTTTGATGGCACTGCATGACCGTGACGTCTATCGCACCATGGCTTGTGGTATCGCTGGTCTGTCTGTAGCAGCTGACTCCTTGTCTGCCATCAAGTATGCCAAAGTCAAACCGATCCGTGACGAAGACGGCCTGGCTATCGACTTTGACATCGAAGGTGAATACCCGCAGTTCGGTAACAACGACTCACGCGTTGATGACCTGGCCTGTGACCTGGTTGAACGTTTCATGAAGAAAATTCAGAAACTGACTACCTACCGTGGCGCGGTACCGACCCAGTCCATACTGACCATTACGTCTAACGTAGTTTACGGTAAGAAAACCGGTAACACTCCAGATGGTCGTCGCGCTGGCGCTCCGTTCGGACCCGGTGCCAACCCGATGCACGGCCGTGACCAGAAAGGTGCTGTTGCTTCGCTGACCTCTGTTGCCAAACTGCCGTTCGCCTATGCTAAAGATGGTATTTCTTACACCTTCTCTATCGTTCCGAATGCGTTGGGTAAAGATGATGATGTGCGTAAATCCAACCTGGCAGGTTTGATGGATGGTTACTTCCATCATGAAACCAGCATTGAAGGCGGTCAGCACCTGAACGTGAACGTGATGAACCGTGAAATGCTGCTTGATGCGATGGAAAACCCGGAAAAATATCCGCAGTTGACTATTCGCGTATCAGGTTATGCCGTGCGGTTTAACTCACTGACCAAAGAACAACAGCAAGACGTTATTACCCGTACCTTCACTAAGTCTATGTAATTGGCTGACTGATACGGTGTAAATACTCAGGCTCCACTTTGGTGGAGCCTTTTTTTTCATGCACGGTCAGAGAAACACGGTCAGAGGCAAAGATACCCTGAAAATACCTGTTTTCACCATTTCAATGCAGATTTGCCACGCATTTTATGCCGAATAGAGGTAAAATTCAGACGTTGTGAATCTCCGGTGCATTCCGTAATTCAATCGTTCCTGCTCTAGTATGTCTTTTGCTTCGGAACGCTGGCTGATGCCACGCTCCTTAGCTCAATGAGAGGAATGCCACTATACTGTCCACAATGCTGAACCTGTTGGTGTCACTGATTATCTATGAATGAGTTAACCCAGAGCGTTACCCTTGAGTCTCCTGAAGCAACCAATGCCACCCCCGTGGTGAAAGGTCGCATCCACTCTTATGAATCCTGCGGCACCGTTGATGGCCCGGGAATTCGTTTCATTGTCTTTTTCCAGGGTTGTCTGATGCGTTGCCTGTATTGCCATAACCGCGATACCTGGGATACTCACGGTGGCAAGGAAATTACCGTTGACGAGTTGATGAAAGAAGTCGTGACCTACCGGCATTTCATGAATGCATCCGGTGGCGGCGTTACCGCTTCTGGCGGTGAAGCCATTTTACAGGCCGAATTTGTGCGTGACTGGTTCCGCGCCTGTAGAGAACAAGGTATTACTACCTGTCTGGATACCAATGGTTATGTCCGCCGTTACGACCCGGTGATTGACGAATTGCTGGATGTTACCGATTTGGTCATGCTGGATCTGAAACAGATGGATGACAGTGTTCATCAGAATCTGGTTGGCGTGTCCAATCACCGTACACTGGACTTCGCCCGCTATCTGGCCAAGCGCAACCAGCGGACCTGGATCCGTTCCGTCGTCGTTCCCGGTTGGACTGATGATGACAGGTCAGTCCATATGCTGGGGGAATTTACCAAAGATATGTCCAACATTGAAAAAATTGAGCTGCTGCCCTACCACGAATTGGGAAAACACAAATGGGTGGCAATGGGCGAAGAATACAAACTTGACGGGGTAAATCCACCCAAAACCGATACTATGGATCGGGTAAAGGCCATCCTCGCCAGTTACGGCCATAAAGTCATCTACTGATGTACGGCGGGGCGGGGCCGGCCCCATAACCCATAAATCACCATGCCAACCAGTATCCCATCCAGCGAACTCACGGTAGTCATTGTCAGCAGATTAAAAAAATCCGGCGATGTGAGCAGACTAACCCCGCTACCGCCACACCAGGCGGCCATTGCGGTAGGGTTCAGCGATGAAACCTGTGGGGCATTTTGCATCAAACGCGACGCTCCCCAGACATAATATTCCACCAGATACACACCGGCGACGGGCGAGATCAGCACCCCCAGCAACGATAGAAACGGGGTAAAGTTGTGAACCATGCCATTACGTGCCAATAACAGGCCGGCGACAGCCAATAACACCACCAGTACCGGACGCGGTAATCTCCTGACCACCACAGACAATCCCAGTGCGGCCGAAACCAGATTGCCACTGTTAGTCGTCCATTGAGCCAGTATCAGCACCACAATCGCGGAGATTCCCAGCCCGATGCTGAAAAATATTTCAATCAAATCATTGCTTCCCACCAAACGGGCTAATATCAAAGCAACCAGAATGGTGGCACTGTTACCGAAAAAGAACCCCAATCCGGCGCCCAACAGCGCATCATGTCGCGTTTTGGCATAACGAGCGATATCCGGTGCCATCACCGCCGCTACAATCCAGATTGAGACAACATAGGAAATGGCGGCCCCCATACTGATCGGCGCTTTCACTGCCATCAAGGGTGGCGAGCCCTGAACGCCTGCCGCCGCAACGATCCCGGAAACAATCAGTATCATCATCAGCGGTACGCTGAACATACTGAGTTTTCCCAATGCGCTGACACCCCAGATAGCCGTTAGCGCCATCAACGTCATACCAAAAATCAGAATTGGTAGTCGGCCGGAATCAAACTGATAATGTAACAACGCTTTTTGTAGCATCATGCCGAAGAAATCGAGCTGAAAAGCAAACCAGCCGAGGAGTGAAAGCGCGGCTATCAGCCCAATCAATTTGCCACCCAAACGGCCAAACACCGAGATACATAGTAGTGTGGTAGACACTCCGCAGCCATAACCGACATTGGCACACAAGGCCGCGATGACACCCAGTAATGCCGATCCGATCAGGGTTGCGCCGACAGCCTGAGGAAACAACAGTCCGCTGCTTAGAAACGTACCCAAAAAAAGACCCGAAATATCGAGTCCCATCGCCACCCAGATAAGTGTGATCACATACCAGCGTTTACGCGCGGTCTGTGGTACAATTTCGTATTCAAAATCATAGGGTTGTCGTTTTGACGGCAACGTTTCAGGTGCGGTATTTCCTTGAGACATAATTCCCCAATAACAATACAGGGTAAATAATTAGCGTAGAATAAGTATTTTATAGTTCAGACAGCAGATGACATAGAACAATTCTGCCGCCATTCGACGGCAGAATTGTTAATGAAAAACCCTGGGATGGCGCATAAACCACATTTTTTTGTGGTAACTGCCTCAAACAGAGACAGTCTGAGCGTAACATAATGGGTAATTACATCGATTAAAATGAATTTATTTCAATGTTAACATCTAAATTATTTATGTTTATCAGAGACACTATATGCGCTTAGACAAACTTGAAATCCGCTGGCTGAAGCTTTTTTGTAAAATCGTGGAAAAACAGGGCATCACCAATGCTCAGGATACCACCGGGCTCAGCCAGCCGGTGTTAAGCCACTATCTTTCCCGATTGGAAGACACACTGGGGCTGATACTGTGTGAACGTGGTCGTGGTGGCTTTTCTCTGACCACCGAGGGTGAGATGGTTTATCAGGAAGCCAAATCGGTAATTGCCACACTGGATGATTTTGCTAATCGGTTGGCCAGGATTAAACACGAACTGATTGGTGAAGTCCGCATCGGATGCCTGGATAATATTGTCTCTCATCCGGCTCAAGCTGTCTCCAAGGCTATCCGCACGCTTTACGATCTCAGTCCAGAAGCATCAGCGCACCTCAAAATCAGCGACTATCACTCCTTGATAGAACAACTGAAAAACGGCGATCTCGATGTGATGTTGACGGTACTGCCGGATGATGTTCCACCAGATATTTTTTTCCAGCCGGCGTTTACCGAGCACAGCTCTTTTTATGTGGCCAGCGAGCACGCCGTGCGCGTTGAACGGGAATGGCAGGAAGGCACCCTAAATCCCCGACGACTGTTAATAGGCGGTTACGCACTGAACGAAATTTGTAAAAAACTAGGTCCCGTTGCCAAACAAGGTTTGCAAAATACTACCTGGAACGAAGAAGGCAACTTACTGCTGCTACTGGCGGGGACACATATGGGATTCTTGCCGGATCACTATGCTACGAGTTGGGTTAAGGCTGGCCGACTCACAGCCATTGCCCCTGACCGGCTGAACCTGACCAGTATTTTTTACCTGGTGCGCAATGTCAAGTACCGCCTAAGCCCGGTAGCGGAAGTGCTGTGGAATAGCATTATTGAAGCCGGTCGGCCTTCGTTAACCGAAAAATCAAACTAGCCTTAGGCAGTGGCAAACGGTTTGGGATGGTGATCGCCCTTCTTCAACAGCATGACCAGATAGCAGGAAGAAACGGCGGCAATCAGCACAAACAACAACTTATCGGAGTAGTTTTGCATCAACATTGCCGCCATCCCCGGACCACATAAACTACCGATGGTATAACTGAGCAACAGCGCCTGGTTCATCGCCACCAGTTCATCTGGCAAAACTTTTTCACATGCCCAGGACATAGCCACCGGATACAGGGTAAAACCAGCGCATCCCAGAATAAACAGCGCCGGCACCATCACATAGTGACTGACACCCAGCATCACCAGACAACCGACAATCACGGCAAAGACCAATACCCGCAGCACCAGTAAGCGGCCATACCGATCGGCCATCTTGCCTATCGGCCACTGCCCGACAATCCCGGCACTGATCAGCAACGCCATCCAATAACCTACCTGGGAATCACTCATGCCCTGATGAGATAAATACAACGGCATCAACCCATATAGCGATCCGAGAATAACACCGGAAATGACGCATCCATGGATACCCAACCTGGCGTGACGGTATTTCATCATCCGCCATAAGTTAACATGATGTGTGACGGGTTGCGGCGGTGGGATCATGGTAAACAGTAACGGAAGCGATGCCAGCACAACCAGCGATACCACCCACGGCAATACGCTGAATATATTGGTAGGCAGAATGCTCAGCAATAATTGCCCGACCACACTCCCCAGATAATAGGCAATCATATAAGCAGCCAACAGCTGTCCGCGGTTGACTGACGTTCCACTGCACAGCAGCGCACTTTCCACTATCACCCAAATCAGCGCACAACCCACACCAGCGATAAAACGCCACAGCAACCAGTTCCAGATATCTGGTGACAGCACCAGCGCCGCCGAGGCAATGCCAAACAACAGAGAGGCAAAATAATAACTGCGGTTAAATCCGCAATAGCGAATTAATTTCCCGGCAATCAGCGTTCCCAGTAAATTTCCGCTGAAATAGAAAGACCCAACCATCCCCACTTGCCAGACTGAAACTCGTTGATAGTTAAGCCATAATGGTACCAGCGTATTCAACACAGCAATACATACCGTCAACAGCAAAAGACTGCTGAGCAGCAACAAAACTGGACGCGTGTAGGTGGACATGGGAACAGGTGACCGAGAAGAGATGATGATTTGCGCGCATCATGCCACTGGCAAAAATAAAGTCAATCGACACCCAACAGTGTGCCGCACAATTTGTTCATCACCAGGGAAAATCGGAGATGGAGGGTAGCCCATTATCCCGACGAGTATTGATGATACTTCATCCCTACAGTTTCATCGGTATTATCCACCATGGCTTACTCTCTCTTGCCTATGGGGCAATTTTATTTCCAACTTTGCGATCAACAATCAGAGAAAATTTTGCCTTGGTCCCCTAACTCTCAGGAAATAGGTAATAATATGAAAATAGCGCTACGTAATTCAGCGAGTTATCGTCGCTTTCCTCGGCAAGCAGGGATTTCAGACGCAACGACATCCGGCACCTCATTTTAACCAGTTCGGCATACGGAGCAGATACATGAACACGCTACACTATATTTTTGACCCGCTATGCGGCTGGTGCTATGCCGCAGCGCCGTTGATACGCACTGCACGTAAAATAGAGGGCCTGCCTATCATATTACATGCGGGCGGCATGATGACCGGGCCGGGCCGCCGCCGAATCACCGCCGAATGGCGCGACTATATTCAGCCTCACGATCGCCGCATCGCCCAGATAAGCGGTCAGCCTTTTGGCGATGGCTATTTCAATGGATTGTTGTGGGATATCACTGCCATCCTGGATTCAGAACCACCCATCACGGCGATTTTGGCAGCGGAAACGCTTGGCAAACGAGGGATCGATTTACTGGAACGATTGCAGAATGCACATTATGTAGAAGGATTGCGTATCTCCGACCTTCCAGTACTGATAAAAATGGTGGCGGAAATCGGTCTTGATGTAACGTCATTTGAAGCGGCCTACGCCCGCTGGTGCGGACTACCTACCCGAAAACATATTGAAGAAAGCCGTCTCTGGCTAACGCAATCGGGTGGTGCCGGTTTCCCAACGCTGGTGTTTGCCGTAGACGATATCTATACCACCATCAACATTGCCTCCTGGCTGGGACGCCCCGAGCAGTGGCATGATTATCTGACCAAACTGGTCGCCGATAACAAAGTGGAATGAATCCCGTCAAAAAGAATAACCGGTCTGAGGCGCACCCTGTCAGACCGGATTCCGGCTATTAATAAAACAGTGTTCTTTCGGTCAGGGTAATCTGGTAGCGTCCCTGCCAGTCCAGCAATGTCGTGCGGGTGAGCACAGCCAGTCCCTGGTAAAAAGGATGCTCAGCCCCTTGCTCCAGCAATTCGAGATAGCGCATAGCCCAAGGCAGCAAATGTTCAGACAGCAGCACCGGCACACCATCTGGCTGGTTTTCCGCACACCAGGCCGCCAACATCAACATCAGCCCGATATGATCTTCCGGGTCACGCTGCTCGCTCTGTGGTTCAATACCTTGCTGGCGTAACCATTCACGCAATGCCAATGTGGAATCACCAAACAGTACATTTTCCCGATCAAGATAAACCGACCCCCACGGCGGGGCCGGCAGCGCATAAGGGCCGATGAACAGTTTCTGCCAGGCATCGGACAGTTTTTCATCGTAACCCGTCTGTAAACCGTCATTAATCTGCTGTGCCGCTATGGCAATCTGCTCTGCATCACCACAAGGCCACATCTGATACCAATCATGCTGCCGTAGTTGGGAAAGCAGTTCAGCGTTACGCTCGTCATCCGGAGCGTAATACAACAATGCACCTAACATGCGACCAGTCAGACTAACGATCTGTTTTGTCATGGGAAACCTCACTTACAAAGAGGCGGAAATATCTTCCGCCACGCGGTTATCCAGCATCCAAACCATAGTATTTCCCTCTGGAGGACACCATAAGGCGGTATCTGAATTCTCATGCATCAGAATATTCACCGCTGTCATGCGTGCAAACCGCTTACCCTGCCACCGCCATTCCCACCGTCATATGCAAACCATAAAAGATGACCCGGCCCAATAACTCACCGCCGACCACCAACACCATGGCGCCTATCAGCCCACTCAATGCCGGTGTCTTACCGCGGGATAACGGATAAATCCAGCATCCCAGCCCGGCGACCAGCAGTATCAGCCGACCCAACTGAATATCACCATACAGTGGTATCAGCTGCGATGCCTGCTGGACCGAGCTGTGGATTTCCGCCAGTCCAGCCGTCTGCATCAGGTTAGCGGCAATACTGACTACCAGCCCCAACAAGCTGACCAGCGGCAACCAACGCATCAGGTTGTTCGTCTCTCCTGCCGCACGTAGCAGCAAATACCCCAGCAACGGCCCGCCAATCACGGCGGTCATGATAAAATGCACCGGCGTAAAGCTGTTGTACCAGGTCGGCACGGTGTCGATGTCATAGACATGAATCATCGCGTACATGTACACCAGCGCCGCTATCAGCGTGACCCATAGCCAGATCCGGCCAGCTACAGCCGGCAGTTTGCCTACAACAGACAACAACCAGTATAGTCCGCCAAGCGCCAAGAACAGGGAACCCGCAGCAATTTCATTGCTGAGTGACGACGATCCCAGTCGGTTCAGCGCGTTCATCGCCCGTAACGGCGACCCCAGGTGCAGGAACGACGCCACAAATCCCACCCCCATCAGCACCCACAGGAAAAACATCATCCGGTTAATACGTCGGGCCCGTTGCACATCCATGTCACTACTCAATAAGACCAGCGCCATCACGATAAACCCACCCGCCACACACTGTCCCAGTACGGTGAAGATCACCAGTGGCCATTCATACCATCCGCTTCCCATGTTACACCTCCCTCGGATTTGCCAGATAACCGGAAGTATCCCCTACCGGGCGGCTGTTAGGATTAGGTTTCAGTACAATATTGGGCTGCGTAAAATGAGCTTGTGGCAATGGGGCTATCTCCGCCAAGTCACCATATTTCGCCCGCAGCTCTTCGATTGGAGCCATATCCAGTGCCCGTAGCGGACAGGATTCCACGCAGATAGGCTTCTTGCCTTCCGCCACCCGCTGATAACACCCGTCACATTTGGTCATGTGTCCTTTTTGCGCATCAAACTGCGGCGCGCCATACGGGCAAGCCATTTCGCAATAGCGACAGCCGATGCACACCTCTTCATTGACCACTACAAAATTGTCCTCCTGCTTGTGCATGGCACCACTTGGGCACACCTTGACACAGGCAGGATCACTGCAATGGTTACAGGCAATGGAGAGATAATAGGCGAACACGTTCTGATGCCAGGTCTCACCATCCTGTTGCCAGTTTCCCCCGGCATATTCATAAATACGACGAAAATTCACATCCGGTGACAGGTTTTTAAAGTCTTTGCATGCCAGCTCGCAGGTTTTACAACCGGTACACCGATTTGAATCAATATAAAAACCATATTGCGTACTCATCGGCTATCTCCTAAATTTTTTGCACTTCAACCAGATTGGTATGAGAAGGATTCCCTTTTGCCAGTGGAGAAGGCCGTTGTGTCGTCAACACATTAATACACCCGCCCTTATCGATACGCTGTGCGTCAGGGGAATACCATGCGCCTTCACTCAATGCGACGACACCGGGGATAATCCGTGGTGTCACTTTGGCTTCAATATCGACCTGTCCTCGATCATTCCAGATACGAACCTTGTCGCCACTTGCGATGCCACGCGGAGTAGCATCGACGGGGTTAATCCACATCTCCTGCGGACAGGCGGCTTTCAGTAACTCAACATTTCCATAAGTGGAATGCGTGCGGGCTTTATAATGAAAACCACTCAGTTGAAGAGGATATTTGTCGGCCAGCGGATCGCCATAACTTTCGAAACCCACATTGTAAACGGGCAACGGATCAATCACGTCCCCCGGTGATAACGTCCAGGTAGCCGCTATCTTCGCCAGTGCCGATGAGTAAATCTCGATTTTTCCTGATGGCGTCGTCAGTGGATGCGCCTGTGGATCTTCGCGGAACGCTTTATAAGCGACAAAGTGTCCTTCGGGATCACGCTCCTTGTAGAGACCTTGCTGGCGGAAAGTGTCAAAATCAGGCAATTTAGGCATAAGCGCCTGAGACTGTTGATGCAAATAGCGCATCCACTGTTCCTGTGTGCGTCCTTCCGTGAATGGCTGCTCCACACCCAACCGTTTTGACAGTCCGGTCATCATGTCATACACCGTACGGCATTCAAATCTTGGCTTGATGACCTGATCAGCAAAGATCACATAAGCCATGTTGCCGCAGGAGGCATCCAGACAAAAATCCATCTGTTCGGAAGCCGTGCAATCCGGTAGCAAGATATCCGCATATTTCGCTGACGCCGTCATGTGATTATCAATCACTACAACCATCTCGCATTTGCTGTCATCTTGCAGAATATTATGTGTCTGGTTAATCTGAGAGTGCTGGTTTATCAGACAGTTACTAGCATAGTTCCAGATGAATTTGATCGGCACATCCAGCTTGTCTTTACCACGCACACCATCTTTTAGCGCCGTCATTTCTGGCCCGCGCTCAATGGCATCAGTCCACATGAACATGGAAATACTGGTTTTTACCGGATTGGTTAATGTCGGCATACGGACAAATGCCGTTTCATAGGAACTTTCTCGCGCACCACTATTACCGCCGTGGATACCCACATTGCCGGTAAGAATAGGGAGCATGGCGATCGCCCGTGAAGTCAACTCGCCATTCGAGCGTCGTTGCGGCCCCCACCCCTGCGAGATAAACGCCGGTTTGGTACTACCGATCTCCCGGGCCAATTTAATGATATTTCCAGCGGGAATACCGGTGATAGCCGAAGCCCATTGTGGTGTTTTAGCGATACCATCCGGCCCCTGCCCTAGAATATAGGCCTTGTAGTGGCCGTTAGCCGGTGCTCCGGCTGGCAGCGTTTTTTCGTCATAGCCAACACAGTATTTATCCAGAAAAGCCTGATCCACCAGATTTTCGTTAATCAGTACATGTGCCATACCCGCCACCAGCGCGGCATCAGTACCCGGACGAATGGGGATCCATTCATCTTCCCGACCAGCGCCAGTATCCGTGTAACGGGGATCAATAATAATCATTTTGGCGTTGGATTTCTGGCGTGCTTGTTCCAGATAGTAGGTTACTCCACCACCACTCATTCGGGTTTCAGACGGATTATTGCCGAACAGCACCACCAGTTTACTGTTTTCAATATCGGATGGACTGTTACCGGGAGCCCAACCGCCATAGGTATAGTTCAAGCCAGCCGTAATCTGCGCTGTACTGTAATCACCGTATTGATTGAGGTAACCGCCATAACAGTTCATCAAGCGGGCAATCAGCGTTTTTCCTGGTGGCCATGAACGCGTCATGGTGCCGCCCAGCGTGCCGGTACCATAATTCAGGTATACCGCTTCATTACCGTACTTTCCGACAATACTCTTCAGACTGGCGGCGATGATATCCAGAGCTTCATCCCAGCTAATTCGTTCAAACTTACCCTCTCCGCGCTTGCCTACACGCTTCATCGGGTATTTCAGTCGATCGGGATTATAGACACGACGGCGCATCGAACGCCCTCGCAAGCAGGCTCGTACCTGATGGAAACCGTCATAGATATCCTTACCAGTGTTATCCGTTTCGACGTAACGAATCTCGCCATCAACCACATGCATACGCAGCGGGCAACGGCTACCACAGTTTACGGTACAGGCGCTCCAGATGACTTTTTCCGCTGGTGCTACAGGAATTGTCTGCCCGGCGATGGCCTTGCTGACGAAAGGTAACGACAAACTACTGGCCGCCGCAGCGACGCCGCAAAGCGCACCGCTTTTTACCAGTGCACGTCGACTGACAGGCTGCATGAGCAAACGGGAATTTTTGGCATTGTTCATAGGCTAAACCCACTTTTCGTTAAAGGGGAGCAGGGCGTCAGAACGAAAAACGCTCCGGCTGGCAACATTTATGAAATTACTTCTTAATCAAAATGTTGTCACTAAAGCCAGTTTAGGCTTACAGATGATATGGGTATTGATAACTATCAACAAAAAAATAGTTAGCATGACAAGTAAATGGAAATGGGATCTGCAACGCAAAAAATCGCCACCGAGCGTAAACATGACCGGAATTCACGCTCGGCGACACCCTATATTTTTTCTATTTGAACAAGATTGGTATGTTGAGGATTCCCTTTCGCCAACGGAGAAGGCCGGAGTGTCGTCAGTGTGTTGATGCAACCGCCATGATCAATACGATCACCGCTCATCTCCGCCTGATGCCAGGAGCCTTGTGGCATGGCAGTCACCCCGGGGATAATCCGTGGTGTTACTTTCGCCGGCAGACGCACCTCGCCCCGACCATTAAACACTCGCACTTCATCACCGTTGGTGATACCACGAGATGACGCATCAACAGGGTTAATCCAAATTTCCTGTGGGCAGGCTGATTGCAATACCGCAATGTTGGCGTAACTGGAGTGTGTTCTGGCTTTGTAGTGAAAGCCCGTCATTTGTAACGGGTACTGTTTACGTAATGGATCATTCCAGCCTTCAAACGTAGAGGCATAGATCGGCAACGGACTAATCACTTCATCGGGTTTCAGTTCCCAATTCGCGGCCACACTTGCCAGTGCTGACGAATAAATTTCAATCTTTCCCGATGGGGTTTTCAACGGATGTGCTATCGGGTCGTCACGGAAATCCTGATAGGCGACATAGTGCCCGGCAGGGTCTTTTCGCTTGTATATTCCCTGCTCACGCAGTTCCTCAAAGGTGGGCAACATGGGATCTTTTACCTGGGTTTTCTCATACAGATATTCCAGCCATTGTCGTTGTGTTCGCCCTTCGGTAAATTTCTGATAGACATCCGGCCCCAGCCGTCGCGCGACTTCACTCATGATTTCATAAATGGGCTTACGCTCATATTTGGGTGTCGTGGCTGGCTGGATGAAGATCAGATAACCCATGTTCCCGGCATAATCATTAGGAATAATGTCTTCCTGCTCAATGGTCATCAGATCCGGCAGCAGAATATCGGCATATTTGGCCGATGAGGTCATGAAATTTTCAATCACCACAATCTTTTCGCACAGATTTTCATCTTGCAGAATCTGGTGAGTGCGATTGATTTGTGAATGCTGATTCACCAGACAGTTACCGGCATAGTTCCAGATAAATTTGATCGGCACATCCAGCCTGGACTTACCGCGCACGCCATCTCTCAGCGCCGTCATTTCCGCTCCGCGGGCAATCGCATCCGTCCAGGTAAAACAGGATATTTTGGTTTTGACCGGGTTAGTCAGCACCGGCATTTTTTCAATATTAACCACATAAGTCGATTCCCGCGCACCACTGTTGCCGCCATGAATCCCTACATTTCCGGTAAGAATCGGTAACATGGCTATCGCCCGCGACGTTAGTTCGCCATTGGCCTGACGCTGTGGTCCCCAACCCTGACAAATATAGGCGGGTTTGGTACTGCCAATCTCACGCGCCAGATGAATAATACGGCTTTGTGGAATGCCGGTGATAGCCGCAGCCCAGGCTGGCGTTTTAGCCGTACCATCTTCTCCCTGCCCCAGGATATAGGCTTTGTAGTGACCATTGACGGGCGCATCAGCCGGCAGTGTTTTTTCGTCATAACCAACACAGTATTTATCCAAAAAGGCCTGATCCACCAGATTCTCGGTAATCAACACATATGCCATACCGGCCACCAGTGCGGCATCGGTTCCTGGTCGGATGGGGATCCATTCGTCCTCTCGTCCGGCGGCGGTATCGGTATAACGGGGATCAATCACAATCATGCGGGCATTGGAACGTGCACGCGCCTGCTCCAGATAATAGGTAATACCGCCACCGCTCATACGGGTTTCAGCAGGATTATTGCCAAACATCACCACCAGTTTGCTGTTTTCGATATCGGATGTGCTATTACCCATATTACTGCCGTAGGTATACGGCATGGCACAAGCAATCTGCGCGGTACTGTATGTGCCATATTGTCCCAATGAACCGCCATAGCAGTTCATCAACCGAGTCACCAGTGATGCAGAAGGTGATGAGCGCGTGATATTCCCGCCGACGATCCCCGAACTGTAATTAATATAGACGGCTTCGTTGCCGTATTTTTTGACCACCTGTTTCAGGCTGTCCGCAATCTCATCTAACGCTTCCTGCCAACTGATACGCTGGAACTTGCCTTCTCCACGCTTACCGATCCGCTTCATCGGGTACTTCAACCGATCCGGATGGTTAATACGCTGACGGATAGAACGTCCGCGCAGACAGGCGCGTATCTGATGGTTACCGTAGTGATCGTCGCCGGTATTGTCAGTCTCTACCCAGAGAATCTCATTATCCCGTACATGAAAACGTAATGCACAGCGGCTACCGCAGTTGACAGAACACGCTCCCCACACCAGTTTCTCTGGTGCGTTTTCACCCATTACGGTAGGGGCATTATTGGCAAACACCTGACGATAAGGCAGCATAATCTGTCCAATCGCGGCGGATAACCCAGTCAACGCCGCGGTTTTGACAAACGTTCGTCTTTTGATTTTTTGCTGCAACAGACCATTCATATTTTCCATTGGCACAACAGGCTCCTCTAACCAGACAGAAACAGTTCAGCGCGCTTGATGACTTATCAGGCTTGCAGGAATAACGTGGGTACCCTTCTGTTTGCCCGCACCTGAATATTTTCAGGCCGTTTGTATAAAATTCTTTTCTATTTGTAAGAATTATCCCGTTACTGATCCGTTTTATTGTCTAACATCAACAAAATAATAATGAGCAGACTTTGTTTTTGATAAGCCGGACAGAGAGCATGCCAGGCGAGCAGAAATGGCGGTGCGAGTAAAACAACCCGTGGCATCCATAAAAAAAGCGCCCCGATGGGCGCTTTTCTAGCTGACTGAGTGCAATCGGGATTAGCCGATAAACGCCAGACCGTTCATATACGGACGCAAAACTTCTGGTACGGCAATACGACCATCGGCTTGCTGGTAATTTTCCAGCACGGCCACCAACGCGCGACCAACCGCCAGACCAGAACCATTCAGCGTATGGACCAGCCGTGTTTTCTTATCGCTTTTGCTACGGCAACGCGTCTGCATCCGCCGCGCCTGAAAATCCCCACAATTAGAACAGGAAGAGATTTCACGATACGTGTTCTGCGCGGGCAACCACACTTCCAGATCGTAGGTTTTGCAAGAACCGAATCCCATGTCGCCAGTGCAAAGCAGAACTTTGCGGTACGGCAGATTCAGCAGTTGTAATACCTTTTCTGCATGACCGGTCAGTTCTTCCAACGCCTGCATGGAATCTTCCGGACGAACAATCTGCACCATTTCCACTTTGTCGAACTGATGCACACGGATCAAGCCACGGGTATCTCGGCCATATGAACCGGCTTCAGAACGGAAACACGGTGTATGGGCGGTCATTTTGATCGGCAATGAGGCTTCTTCCAGAATCTCGTCACGAACCAAGTTGGTCAATGGCACTTCCGCTGTCGGGATCAGTGCATAATTACTGGTTTCCGCTTCTTCATCCAGCGGCTTGGTATGGAACAAATCTTCACTGAATTTAGGTAATTGCCCGGTACCATACAGCGTGGCCTGGTTGACCAGATACGGGACATAAGTTTCCTGATAGCCATGCTGGCTGGTATGCAGATCCAGCATGAACTGAGCCAGCGCACGGTGCAGATGCGCAATTTGCCCTTTCATTACCGAGAAACGCGCGCCGGTCAGTTTTACCCCGTCGGCCATGCTCAAGCCGCCACACAGTTCGCCCAGATCAACATGGTCGCGTACCGGAAAATCAAATTTACGGGGTTCACCCCAGCGACGGATTTCCTGATTTTCTGATTCATCTTTGCCCAGCGGGACACAATCGTCGGGTAGATTGGGGATCGTCAACGCCAGATCACGGATAGCATTTTGCAGTTGTTCCAGCTCGACCTTGGCGGCATCCAGTTTTTCACCCAACTCGTTAACGTCGCGGCGTAGTGGTTCAATATCTTCACCGCGGGCCTTGGCCGCACCAATCTCTTTCGATCGGGAGTTACGTTCTGCCTGCAAACTTTCTGTTTCGACTTGTAGAGTCTTGCGACGTTCTTCCTGTTTGCGCAGTGTATCTACATCCAGTTTAAAGCTTCTGCGAGCCAGTAGTTTTTCGGCAACTGCGTCTAGCTCATTACGCAGTAAATTGGGATCGAGCATGCTAGTCCTGTGCTTGTGATTATTAATGAATTATTGATGTTACACGCTACCTTACGAAGCATCGTGCAGCAGAAAGTATCGGGAATAACCTTACCGCAACGTCTACACTAGCGGTAGCGTTTTGTCGGGCTATTTTGATCCTGAGCAGCAAGCCAGGCTAGCTTTTCACCAATCTTGGCTTCCAACCCCCGGGAAGTGGGCTGATAGTAGTGTGTTTCCGCCATTTCAGGCGGGAAATAGCGTTCACCCGCAGCATAAGCGTTAGGTTCATCATGGGCATAGCGGTACTCCGCTCCCAGTCCCATTTCCTTCATCAGTTTGGTCGGTGCATTGCGCAAATGTTCCGGCACATCATAATCCGGTTTTTCCCGTGCATCATGCAGCGCAGCCTTAAAAGCAGTGTAAACCGCGTTACTCTTCGGCGCACACGCCAGATAAACAATTGCCTGCGCAATGGCGCGTTCGCCTTCTGCGGGGCCGACGCGGGTAAAACAATCCCAGGCGGAGATAGCGACCTGCATCGCACGCGGATCCGCATTTCCCACATCTTCAGACGCAATCGCCAGCAGACGACGCGCGACATAGAGCGGGTCACCACCGGCGGTAATAATGCGGGCATACCAATACAGCGCCGCATCTGGCGCAGAACCACGGACAGATTTATGCAGCGCCGAGATCAAATCGTAATAGCGGTCGCCCTTGTTATCAAACCGGGCACTGCGTTCACCAGAAATCGACTGCAACAATTCGGCCGTGAGCACACGTTGTCCCGTGGCATTCACTTCAGCCATATCCGCCATCATTTCCAGGCTGTTCAATGCCCGGCGCGCGTCACCATTCACCAGTTCAGCCAGCATCCGGCGAGTATCGTCCGGCAAGACGATATCCTGCCCACCCAATCCCCGATCACGATCCTGCATGGCCTGATCGATAACCTGACCAATATCTTCTGCCGTTAAGGCTTTCAGCAAATAAACGCGGGCACGGGACAACAAAGCGGAATTCAGTTCAAAGGAGGGATTTTCAGTGGTGGCGCCAATAAAAGTGATGGTGCCATCTTCAATATGCGGCAGAAACGCATCCTGCTGACTTTTGTTGAAACGATGGACTTCATCCACAAACAGGATGGTCCGTCGCCCTGCATCGCGGTTCTGGCGGGCGCGTTCAATAGCTTCCCGAATCTCCTTAATGCCCGACGTCACCGCCGAGATACGTTCCACATCCGCATTGCCATAACGACCAATCAACTCAGCCAGTGTGGTTTTCCCGGTTCCGGGCGGCCCCCACAAGATCATGGAGTGCAGTTGCCCCGCTTCAATTGCCCGTGGCAACGGCTTACCCGGCCCCAGTAAATGCTGTTGCCCGATATACTGCGCCAATGTCACTGGCCGCATACGCGCCGCCAGTGGCTGGAACGCCTGATCGGAAAAATCGAGTGACAGAGTACTCACTGGCACCTCACTGACGTTGATCGTCCACCGCAACACCTTTAGGCGGTGTGAAAGTAAACTTCGCCGCGTTTATCGCCCCATTTTGCTGGTTCTTCAACGTAAAGGTACTGCGCTGACCATCACGCTCGGTAGCAATAAACTGCTTGATCGTACCCGTGTCTGTCACATTGATAGCAAACTGCTTCAGATTGCCACCAGCTGACTTGGGTGTTAACTCAAAATCATCGCCTTTCCGGGTGACATTATATTTACCCCAGTCGCCAGCATTATTGCGGGTAATCAGCATAAACGGCGTATTGCCAGTGGCATCTTTCAGCCAGGTAGCCGTAACTTGTTCGACAAATGGATTATAAAACCATAGGGTTTTCCCATCAGACACGAGTACACTTTTATCAGGAGAAGTGGTTTCCCAGTTAAACAAATTGGGACGCTTCACCCACAGCTCACCTTCTCCCTCTTGTACTGCCGCGCCATCACCGGTAGTCACTCTCTGGGTAAAACTGGCGTGAAAACTGTTCACCTTGCTCAAACGATGTTGCAAATCACTGGCGGCATCGGCATACACAGCCGTGGACAGCATGCCTGACAATAAACACCCCGCCATTAACCAATTTCTTATCATACTCAATCCTTTAACTATTCTGACCGGTTCAGCGGCCTCATCTAACCGGACGCTGTTTCTCTGTGCGCTACTGTAGCGCAGCTGTGCAGGACACAATAGGTGAATTCTCCGCTATTTACCGTGTTTACGCTTCTTTGCACAATATCTGTCTCGAACTATACCCATGAGCACAGAAATGGACCACACATGCTGATTATTCCATCGGCGGTGGCGCCAACACTTCACGGTTTCCGTTATGTCCAGGGCTGCTGACTATTCCCTGCGCTTCCATCTGTTCGACAATACGGGCTGCACGGTTATAACCGATACGGAACTGACGCTGTACACCAGAGATAGAGGCGCGGCGTTTTTCCACCACAAACGCAACAGCCTGATCGAACAACTGATCCAACTCTTCATCACTGTCAAATCCCAGACTGCCACCTTCGCCATCGTCTCCGCCTTTGACAACACTGTCGATGTATTCTGGTCGTCCCCGTGCTTTCCAATCCTGCACTACCGCGTGAACTTCCTGATCACGGACAAAAGCGCCGTGAACACGCACCGGAATCGAGGAATTGGGGGCCATATACAGCATGTCGCCCATTCCCAGCAGCGACTCGGCACCGCTCTGATCCAGAATGGTCCGAGAGTCGATTTTGCTCGATACGGTAAAGGCGATACGTGTTGGGATATTGGCCTTAATCAGACCGGTAATAACATCCACAGAAGGGCGCTGGGTGGCCAGTACCAAATGAATACCCGCCGCACGAGCCTTCTGCGCCAGCCGGGCAATAAGCTCTTCAACTTTTTTCCCAACCGCCATCATCAGATCAGCGAACTCATCCACCATCACCACGATATACGGTAGTTTCTCCAGTATCGGCGGTTGCATATCCATACTGTCTCCCGGCTTCCAGAATGGATCAGGAATCGGGCGTCCCATCGAATCAGCCTGCATTACCCGCTCGTTATAACCACTGAGGTTACGTACCCCAAGGGCAGACATCAGCTTATAACGACGCTCCATTTCGCCAACGCACCAACGCAACGCATTGGCCGCATCTTTCATGTCTGTAACGACTTCGGTGAGCAGATGCGGGATCCCCTCATACACTGAAAGCTCCAGCATTTTCGGGTCGATCATGATAAAGCGGACATCCTCAGGCTTCGCTTTATATAGCATGCTGATGATCATCGCGTTTACCCCGACCGATTTACCCGAGCCCGTGGTACCAGCCACCAGCAGATGCGGCATTTTGGCCAGATCAGCCACCACCGGTTGGCCGGCAATATCTTTCCCCAGCACCACCGCCAACGGTGACGTATTGTCACGAAAACGGTCACAATCCAGCACTTCGCGCAGAAATACGGTCTGCCGGTGTTTATTCGGTAATTCCAACCCCACATAGGGTTTGCCGGGGATAACTTCCACAATACGCACCGCGACTACGGACAGAGAGCGTGCCAAATCCTTTGACAGATTCGAGATGCGCGCCGCTTTCACCCCTGGGGCCAAATCCAGCTCGAAACGGGTAATAACCGGCCCTGGATGGTACCCGACCACCGTCGCTTTAACCCGGTAATCAGCCAATCGGGCTTCTATCAACCGAGCAGTTTGCTCCAGTGCGAATTCATCGACCGGATCGTCATTAACCGAAGGCGGCGTCAATAGATCAAGAGACGGTAACGGTGTCGTGGGTTTTTGTAACGGCTGATCGTTACGTATCAGGAACGGGTGAATCAAGCTATCCATCACCGACGTCGCCGAGGTCTCTGTTTCGTCATCGTCTATCGGCGGATATTCAACCGGCGACGTCCCGGCCGGATCAAACGTCGGTGGTGGCGTGACAAACGACGGTTCACGATGGGCAGGGGAAGATAACGCATCGTCCTGCGACGGCAGGGTAAACAGAGGTCCGTTCGGTCCGTCATCCATCAGATCGGCCAGTGGAGAAATGGCGAACAGGCTTTTCGGCACTGGCGGTTCATGCGCGGCCGGGAGAATAGACGAATCATCATGACACTCCGGAGTCAGATCCGGTCCATAACGCATCTGCTGTCGGGTTGCAAAATCTCGCGCTAACTGGGCCTGTAACAGTGCTTCTTCATCGCCTTCATGCCCAGGATAAGCGTCGTCGCCATAACGTTGACGCTGCTGTTCCACATAAGCCTCGCGTAACGCAGCGTCCTGCAATACCTCATCATGCTCACCCGGTTCAGATTCTGATGTTTTTACCGTATATGTCATCGGTGATGTAGTCAGTACACCATCGACTTCCTGCGATTGAGCCGCTTCACGGGCCTGTTGCTCCGCCAGCCGCTGGGAAGGTAGTTTTATTCCGTAGGAAGCCAGCTCACGCCGGGTAGGGATTCGTACCGGATTAGGACGTGGCAATTCTGGTCCCATGCCACGTTTCACCTGCGAATGTATAGCGTCATCGGCACCAAAAATCGGCATAAAGGTAGTATCCCTACCGTAATCCGGTGTACGGCTGGCTTGCGCGCCAATCGTCGGCTGTGCCGGTTCAACAGAGTGTGGATGCGCCGCCGCAGGCTCTGGCATCTCGAAGGAATACAGCGGTGGCAATGGTGGCTGGATTTCCTCCGCTTCTTGAGATGCCTGCACATCCGCTAACGTGGAGGAAGGAGACGATATTACGTCAGTTTCCGCCGCCACGTCTGGTACGTCAGAGGCTTCCGCTTGCACTGAAGTTCCCTGCGACAGAATCGCCGGCGCCAGGAGCAGCACATCATTATCATCTTCCGATGTCACTGATTCCATCTTGTCAGTATCGGAAACAGGATCAATAACCTTCAGCTCATCATCGTACAGATCATCATCGACACGGTGACGACGGGAGAAAAACGACAAACTGGCCATTACCGCCGCACCGATTTTCTCTGCAATAGTCAACCATGACCATCCGGTAAATAGTGTGAGTCCGGCAGCCCACACACACAACAGGATCACGGTAGACCCAATACTGTTAAAGTGCGGGATCATGGAACTACTGAGCAGACTGCCCAGCACACCACCGGAAGCGAAGTAGTAAAGGTCATCTGTATTTAACGCCGCCAATCCACAAGAAGTCAGGATCAGCGCCAGAGTCCCGATCAAACGTAGTGAAAAGGTAAAATAATCGATGGTGTAACGTTGATCTCGCTGACGGTAAATCACCCAACACAGGGACACCATCACCGGTGGAATGGCATAAGCCAGTACCCCGAAAACGAAAAACAGCGTATCGGCTAACCAGGCACCAACGCCCCCCCCAAGATTGTGGATCGGTTCATGCCATGCAGTTTGTGACCAACTGGGGTCGGAAGGGCTGAAACTCAGCAGCGCTATCGCCAGATAAATGGCAAACAGCACCACAACGATAAGTATCGCTTCCAGTACACGTCGTCCAGCACTGAGTTTTTTCAGTGTGACGTCTTTATCTTCTGTATATTCCTGGCTCAAGCGTCTCTCCAGGGTCCTGTAAATGTTTTATGACAAAGCGCCGAGGATTTCCCGGCGCCATGACTGTATAAATTAACAGGAGTGTAGCTGAGTTTATCGGGTTTTGCACCCATACCGTTAACGGGTCTTGATAACCAGTCGGTTACTTTGCTTCACTTCTTCCATTACCACATAAGTACGGGTGTCATTAACGCCCGGCAGACGCAACAACGTTTCCCCCAGCAGCCGACGGTAAGCCGACATATCCGGTACACGGGTTTTAAGCAGATAGTCAAAATCCCCGGAAACCAGATGACACTCCTGAATTTCTTCCAGCTTCTGAACAGCCGTATTGAATTGCTCAAAGACATCCGGTGCACCACGGTTAAGCGTAATTTCCACAAAAACCAACAGTGACGCATCCAGATAATGCGGGTTCAGCAACGCAGTATACCCGTTAATAAACCCCTGTCTCTCCAGACGACGAACACGTTCCAGACAAGGTGTCGGCGACAACCCCACTCGCTTGGAAAGCTCTACATTGGAGATACGCCCATCTTTTTGTAATTCGTTCAGGATATTACGATCGATACGGTCAAGATCTTTTCCCGGACGTTTTTTCGTGTCTACCATTATTATTGTCTCTCTTCATTCATCCCTGCACTTGCTGTCTCCGACTCACGTCAATATGTCAGAGTTGCCCCTAAAGAAGACCGCTGACCATTTTGTATATAAAAAGTTTACTTTCCTCCAGCTTGCCACCGGTCGCCACCAGTCCCTGCCAGAAAAGCGCACCGAAGATCAGATTTGGTGACACTCAACTCATCACAATAAGTGCCAACAAGCGCTATTGAGATAATGATCTATGTCATCCTGATCGGCCACATAAAAAATGAACGCGAAGCCGAGCTTTCAACCATTCACATACAAAAAATTTCCTCTTCCATGGAAGTTTTCGCAAAAGTACAGCCGATTGTCAAAGTAAAACAATTAAAATCAGAAGAAAGTGCCAGATTGGAGTAAAAACTGGTTATTGACACTCTGTTTCTTGGCGCTGAAACGATTTGTATAGCATCAATCGGTTGTGGCGTTAATCATGAAACCGCCATACGTGATAGTCGATAACAATCAGATAAATCATTAACAACATTCCCCCATACTTTTTTTATGTTGGTAATTTCCCTACAATCGACTAAATCGTCCGTTCAAATGAATTGAGGAACTCATGAGCACCGCAAAACACCGTAAATTATTGATTCTGGGCTCAGGGCCGGCTGGATATACCGCTGCCGTTTATGCTGCACGGGCAAACCTGAATCCGCTGCTGATCACCGGAATGGAGAAAGGCGGTCAGTTGACCACCACCACCGAAGTAGAAAACTGGCCGGGCGATCCCGATGACCTGACTGGCCCACTACTAATGGAACGCATGCATGCCCATGCCACCAAGTTCAATACAGAAATTGTGCTTGACCACATTACCCATGTCGATTTGCAAACCCGTCCGTTTCGTCTGTCTGGCGACAGCGATGTGTACACCTGCGATGCATTAATTATCGCTACCGGAGCATCCGCACGATATCTCGGCCTGCCTTCTGAAGAGGCGTTCAAGGGCAAAGGTGTCTCTGCCTGTGCCACCTGTGACGGGTTTTTCTACCGCAATCAGAAAGTGGCCGTGGTCGGTGGTGGTAATACCGCCGTAGAGGAAGCGCTGTACCTGTCCAATATTGCAGCGGAAGTGCATCTGATTCATCGTCGTGACAGTTTTCGTTCAGAAAAAATTCTGATTGATCGGCTGATGGAAAAAGCCACGAAGGGCAACATCGTACTGCATACTGACCGCACGCTGGATGAAGTGCTGGGGGATGAAATGGGGGTAACTGGTGTACGTCTGCGTGATGCACACAGTGAAGCCACCGAAATGCTGGAAGTCGCCGGGGTATTTATTGCTATCGGCCACAGTCCGAATACTGCGGTATTTAGTGACCAACTGGAACTGGAGAATGGCTACATAAAAGTGCAGTCCGGTATTCACGGCAATGCAACTCAGACCAGCATCCCCGGCGTGTTCGCTGCCGGTGACGTGATGGATCACATTTATCGTCAAGCTATTACATCGGCCGGTACTGGCTGTATGGCCGCACTGGATGCCGAACGTTATCTGGATAGTCTGAACGATATAAAATAAATACGTTCTGTCATCCGCAGTAAGAATGTCACGCCATCATCCCGGTCAACACCGGGATTCATTGGCGCAATGCCGTCGTTAAAAACAGACTTCTGCGGTATTGAAATAATGGTTAATGATGGCGGATTTATCAGCAAACGCGTCCGGAAGAGTCAACTTTTCGGACGCGTTTTTTCGTTCTGTTACGCAAAAATTGATCGAAACACACTTATGAGATGGTCTTTTCATTTGCAGACCGGCATTGTCAGGGTAACATGGCGCTATTCTGACCGCTGGCAAACAATTGTGTTAACCAACGGTTATATAAGCGTTATTTTTATTAACGCCTCACTGAAAAGACAATCTGCTCCTGATGAAAAACACCCGACAACAAGAACTGACTCGCTGGCTGAAACAACAAAGCAAGCTGGCACAACGTTGGCTACGTTTATCGCTACTGCTGGGATTCGCCAATGGTCTGCTGATCGTGGCGCAAGCCTGGCTGTTAGCCTCACTACTGCAAGCGCTGATCATTGACCGAATTCCTCGCGATACATTACTCAACACATTTTTGCTATTGGCGATGACTTTTACGCTGCGGGCAGTGGTCACCTGGATACGAGAGCGGGTCGGTTTTCATTGTGGTCAGGTTGTGCGCCAGCAGATTCGTAAAATGGTATTGGATCGCTTACAACAATTGGGACCAGCCTGGGTACAGGGAAAACCGGCCGGTAGTTGGGCGACAATGATCCTGGAGCAGGTGGATGACATGCAGGATTACTATGCTCGTTATCTGCCGCAAATGTATCTGGCCACCTTGATCCCGGTACTGATTTTAATTGCCGTCTTTCCGATCAACTGGGCCGCCGGGTTGATTCTGTTTCTGACCGCTCCCCTCATTCCGCTGTTCATGGCACTGGTCGGTATGGGTGCCGCCGATGCCAACCGTCGCAATTTTCAAGCACTGGCGAGACTGAGTGGGAATTTTCTTGACCGCCTTCGTGGTCTGGAAACATTACGGCTGTTTTATCGTGCACAAGCAGAAACCGAACATATCAGCCAAGCGGCTGAAGATTTTCGCAGCCGGACAATGGAAGTCTTGCGCATGGCGTTTCTTTCCTCCGGCGTACTGGAATTTTTCGCTTCTATCTCTATTGCTGTGGTCGCCGTCTATTTCGGGTTTTCCTACCTGGGAGAGCTCAATTTTGGTCATTACAGTACGAGCATCACACTGTTTGCCGGTTTTCTGGTATTGATTCTGGCACCTGAATTTTTTCAGCCGCTGCGCGATCTGGGTACCTTTTATCACGCCAAGGCACAAGCCATCGGTGCAGCAGAAACGCTATTCAGTTTTTTGTCTGCTGACAGTGAACAGGTCGGCGATGGGCAGCAGGCCTTCACCAGCACGTCACCAGTGGGCATAGAAGCTTGTGACCTGGTAATCCTGTCACCCACCGGCACACCGCTTACCAGCCCCCTCTCATTCGTGATTCACCCCGGTCAACGTATCGCACTGGTCGGCACCAGCGGCGCGGGGAAAAGTTCTTTGCTGAATGCTCTGCTGGGCTTCCTGCCCTACCACGGCACATTGCAGGTAAACGGCTGCGAATTGAGCTCACTTTTGCCATCATCATGGCGACAACACATAAGCTGGGTGGGGCAGAACCCACATCTGCCGGAGCAGACACTGCGACAGAATATTTTATTGGGTAACCCAGAGGCGGATGAAACACAGTTACAACACGTGATTGAACGCGCCTATGTGCACGAATTTACCGACCAATTGCCGTTGGGTCTGGAAACACTGGTCGGTGAAGGTGCCGCCCGGCTTTCTGTTGGTCAGGCCCAGCGTGTCGCTGTGGCTCGAGCATTGCTGCATCCTTGCCACCTGTTGCTGCTGGATGAGCCCGGCGCCAGTCTGGATGCCCACAGCGAACAGCGTGTCATGCACGCCCTGAACGATGCCGCCAGGCAGCAAACGACGTTGCTGGTAACTCATCAACTCAATGACCTGTCGGACTATGATGATATCTGGGTAATGGCGAATGGTCGCCTCGTGCAACAAGGACGCTATGACACCCTGAGCACAACACCGGGCGCGTTTGCCGAACTGCTGAACCAGCGTAAGGGAGATCTGTAAGATGGAGAAGATTCAAATCATGCAGGCATTAAAACCCTTTCTCGCCCTCTATCGTCGTCATATCTGGCGATTAAGTCTGGGCGTTATCCTGGCCATTGTTACCCTGCTGTCCAGCATCAGTCTGTTAACCCTGTCCGGCTGGTTTCTCGCCGGGTCGGCACTGGCGGGAGTCGGTGGATTATATACGTTCAACTATATGCTGCCTGCCGCTGGTGTGCGTGGCGCGGCCATTCTTCGTACCGTCAGTCGCTATGCGGAGCGGCTGGTCAGTCATGACGCCACATTCCGGGTTCTCCAACATCTGCGCGTATTCACTTTCAACCGTATTTTGCCACTCTCCCCCGGTGGAATCGCTCGCTTTCGTCAGGCAGAATTGCTCAACCGGCTGGTGGCCGATGTCGATACACTGGATCATCTGTATCTGCGCGTCATTTCCCCGCTGGTAAGCGCCTTGCTGGTGATACTCGCCGTGGCTTATGGTTTAAGCTGGTTAGATACCACTCTGGCTATCGTGCTGGCGGCAATTATGCTGGCATTGCTGGTGATATTACCGCTGGTGTTCTATCGTGCCGGTCAGCCAGTTGGTTTCGCGCTGACAGACTTGCGAGCACAATATCGAGTACAACTCACGACCTGGTTGCACGGGCAAGCCGAACTGACCGTGTTCGGCGCTCTGCTGACGTTTCGCCAACAACTGGAACACCTTGAAAACCGGTGGCTCTCTCATCAACGTCACCAGGCGGCATTAAACGCGCTGGCACAAGCTATCATGATATTCAGCAGTGGCCTGACCATCACCCTGATACTGTGGATGGCGGCGGATGGCATCGGTGGTGACAGCCAGCCAGGCGCGCTGATCGCCCTGTTCGTATTTTCCTCTCTGGCAGCCTTTGAAGCGCTGGCTCCGGTTGCCGGTGCTTTCCAGCATATGGGTCAAGTCACCGCATCAGCAGCACGAGTCAGCCAACTGATGGAACTTACCCCCGCGGTCGTCTTCCCGGAACATGGCCCCACACGCCCACCACAAGTGACCTTGACACTGGATAACATCAGTTTCACTTACCCAGACCAACCATTACCGGTATTAAACCAGATATCGTTATCCATTAAGTCCGGTGAGCATATTGCGTTGCTGGGACGCACTGGGTGCGGAAAATCAACCTTGTTACAACTGATTACCCGTGCCTGGGATTGTTCTCAGGGTGAGATTCGCATTAATGATGTCCCCGTGACGCAATGGCGTGAAGAGACCCTGCGTAGCATGATGCGCGTGGTACCACAGCGCACCCATATTTTCAGTACCACGCTGCGGGACAATTTACGCCTTGCCGCGCCAGACGCCGATGATGAACAGTTGAAAACGGTGCTGAGCCAGGTCGGTTTAGAAAAATTGCTGGAGAATGAAGGGCTTAATGCCTGGCTGGGCGAAGGTGGACGCCAGTTGTCTGGGGGCGAACACCGACGCATCGGGCTGGCCCGAGCACTACTTTATTCAGCACCATTGATACTGCTGGATGAGCCAACAGAAGGATTGGATGCCGAAACCGAACAACACATACTGCAACTCCTGCGCCAGCAATGTATTGGGAAAACACTGATCGTGATTACCCATCGGCTGCGCGGTCTGGAGGAGATGGATCGTATCTGTGTGATGGATGGCGGGCGTATCGTCGAACAAGGTCATCATCAGGCATTAATGGACCAGCAGGGACGATACTGGCAATTCCGGCAACATATATAACGCCAGCCGTTTATAGTGTAATACGTCACTTAAGCTGGCATCGACAAGCTATGTGGGCCGTGCCAAGTCTGCATGGTTGATTCAAAATACAGAGGAAAACACAGAGATAAGGTTCCTGGATAGGGGGCTTCACTCTGTGATCGCCCCTGGTATTCCGGTCTGTTAACTGACTGGTTTTGGAGGGTTATAGTGCCATTATTTGAACTCTCTCCGTACTCACTGCAGTTCCCCGATCCGGAAAATGCATTATGTGAACCTAACGGACTGTTGGCATTGGGTGGGGATTTGTCTCCTCAACGGTTACTCGCCGCTTATCAACAGGGTATTTTTCCGTGGTATTCCCCAGGAGAAGCGATCCTATGGTGGTCGCCCGATCCGCGCGCAGTGCTGTTGCCAGAACAATTCCATATTAGTCGCAGCATGAAGAAATTCATGCGCAAAACAGACTATCAAGTCACGCTGAATTACGCTTTCGAACACGTTATCGCCGCTTGCGCCAGTGAGCGGGCGGAAGGCACCTGGATTAGCCAGGAAATTATGGCGGCTTATTGTCAGTTACATCAGTTAGGAAGGGCACATTCAGTAGAAGTGTGGCATAATCGCCAACTTGTCGGGGGAGTGTATGGTATCTCGCAAGGCGCGTTGTTTTGCGGAGAATCCATGTTTAGTCGGGCTGACAATGCCTCCAAGTATGGATTGCTGTCGTTCCAACAACACTTCATACGCTGCGGCGGTCGTCTGATTGATTGTCAGGTACTTAATGCACATACCGCCTCATTAGGGGCCTGCGAAATACCCCGCCACCAGTTTTTGCAGCGACTTTCCCAGCTTCAGAACACAGCTATTTCAGAGACCTGCTGGCACCCGCAAACGGTAGTGCGCCCTACCCTGGTGCCGTAAATAGTTGTTGATAAATCATATTCAGATTATCAACGCTTCTTTACATAACGCGGGTTTTTCGGCATTATCTTGCCGGTAAAAAACTAAGGTAGTTAAACCTAGAGGATTCGATGGCCAAAGAAGACAATATTGAAATGCAAGGCACCGTGCTTGATACGCTGCCCAACACCATGTTCCGCGTTGAATTGGAAAACGGCCACGTGGTCACCGCTCATATCTCCGGTAAAATGCGTAAAAACTATATCCGCATCCTGACGGGTGACAAAGTCACAGTGGAATTGACCCCGTACGACCTGAGCAAAGGCCGCATTGTCTTCCGTAGCCGTTAACCGGTTCGCCCATCGCTAACCATAGCGATCCCGAGGATATTTAATTTCTCTGCTTAGCCCTTTCCGTCCGCGGTAAAGGGCCTTTGCTCTATTCTCGCCACGCTTGCTTACAATTTTCTATTGCAATATATTGTAAAAGTATACGTTCTTCGCCATGAGTGCGAAAGCCAGCAATCACGCGCGATGCACACCATCCTCGCTGGTCATTATCATAAAATCCGATGATTCAATATCATGGTTTTTTTATTCTATCAGTCCCGAGTTGGACAATATCCCCTTAGCGTCTACTTTTCATTAACAGCCACATTTGCAAACATGGAGACTTGCCAATGATTTCATTCCGCGTAGTAAGGAGGTACCTTCTGCTAATTATTCTGCAATGTATTATCGGCAATAATGTTATACCTATTGCCTGGGCTGAACCCATAACAGCTTCAGAAGTAAATTCACCGCCAGATGTCCTGTTTGGCCCACTGTTCAAAGCCGTACAACGCGCAAAGCTGTTCCCCGACCAAAAAACGTTTGCGGATGCCGTTCCCAAATATGCACCATCAGCAATCATGGCGGATTACTACGCACAAAAGAATCAGCACCATTTCGATCTGAACTATTTTGTGCAAAACAACTTTACTCTACCTTCGGATGGGAAAGGCTTTATTCCCCCCGGCGGTCAGACATTGCGTGAACATATCAACGCTCTCTGGCCACATTTGACCCAGAGTACACCGGATATTGCCCGCTGGGACTCTTTGTTGCCACTACCTAACGCATATGTCGTGCCCGGTGGACGTTTTCGGGAGGTTTACTACTGGGACAGTTACTTCACCATGCTGGGGCTGGCCGAAAGCGGCCAGTGGGATACCATTCGAAACATGGTGAACAACTTTGCCTGGCAAATCGATCAGTACGGCCATATTCCCAACGGGAACCGAACCTATTATCTCAGCCGCTCTCAACCCCCGTTTTTCAGCAAGATGGTGGAATTACTTGCCACACACGATGGCCAAAACACATTAGTAACTTATCTGCCGCAGATAAAAAAAGAATATGACTACTGGATGGCGGGTGCAGAGGATCTGAAACCCGGACAGGCCAGTGAGCGCGTGGTACGTTTGCCGGATGGTACCGTACTGAACCGTTACTGGGATGAACGCGATGTACCCCGTACCGAATCCTGGCTGGACGATGTAACCACCGCCAGCGCGGTCAAAGGGAACCAACGAGCCCGTCTCTACCGCAACCTGCGTGCGGGTGCTGCCTCAGGCTGGGATTTCAGCTCCCGTTGGCTGAAAGATCCCATGAAACTCTCTACCATCAACATCATAGAGATCTTGCCTGTTGACCTGAATTCGCTGATTTATCATATCGAAAGGGTTCTGGCAAAAGCCAGTCAGTTAGACAATCATACTGACGCTGCCAGGCGCTATACCGAACTCGCTGCAAAACGCAGGCAAGCCATCAATCACTATTTCTGGAATACCGCCAAAGGCTACTACGCTGATTACGACTGGAAACAGAAAGAAGTACACAATCAACTCACCGCCGCGACCCTGTTCCCGTTATATGTACAGGCGGCAACCGATGAATATGCCGACAAAACAGCAGAAGTCGTCCGCGCCGAGTTGTTGAAAAAAGGAGGATTGGCTACGACCACCATTCATACCGGTCAGCAATGGGATGCGCCTAACGGCTGGGCACCGTTACAGTGGGTCGCAGTTCAAGGCTTACGTTACTATCACCATGATGCGCTGGCACGGGATATCGGCACCCGCTTCCTGAATAGCGTGGTTCAAACCTATCATCTTGAAAACAAACTGGTAGAGAAGTATGACATCGAAGGTGACACTGGCGGCGGCGGTGGCGGTGAATACCCGTTACAGGACGGTTTTGGCTGGACCAATGGCGTTACCATGAAACTGTTGGCGCTGTATCCGCTGCCAGAGGATCAACCAGGCACCGTGTCAAACGATAAACTCGCGCAGTGACCTAGTGGCATTATCCTGGCATCTCAGCGCCATGAGATGCCGCTCATTCGTCTAAAATCATGCCACCGCGTAGTCTGCCACGACTATTCTGGCAGATACCCATTGTCAGCTGCCGTATGGATTGAATAGCGTTGCGGAACGACGCCATGCTATTCCTGAAAACCGCCCCAAAGAAAGGGCATCCGAAGATGCCCATATATGCTCGCCATACTTCAAGTTGCTCTGCGTTGGCCGCACTTAATGACTCGGCCCATCCCTGGGTTCGCTCCGTTGGGATCACTGCAAGCCGCGTTCAAACTGTTCCCGGCAGACTCGTCACTCAAGCCACTTGAGTACTGGATGATGATGTCGGCAAAGAAACTCAGTGCACCGCACCTTCGGCCTTCTTCTTCTGCGCGCTAAGGAAACGGTAAGTCAACTGCTGTGTTTCCTTATCCAGTTCCACCGTGACAGAACCACCATCCACCAACGCCCCAAAAAGCAGCTCATTGGCCAACGGTTTTTTCAGGCTTTCCTGCATAACGCGAGCCATAGGCCGGGCCCCCATCGATTTGTCATAGCCTTTTTCTGCCAACCAGTTACGGGCCTCCTCACTGACTTCCAGCGATACACCTTTCGCATCCAACTGTGCCTGTAGTTCAACCACAAATTTATCCACCACTTGCTGAATAACCTCAGGTGAGAGATGGTTGAACCAGATAATGCCGTCCAAACGGTTACGAAACTCCGGCGTAAACACTTTTTTGATCTCTTCCATTGCGTCGCTGCTGTTATCCTGATGGATAAGCCCGATAGACTTACGCTGCGTTTCACGCACGCCGGCATTGGTGGTCATGACCACGATCACATTGCGGAAATCTGCCTTGCGACCATTGTTATCCGTCAGTGTGCCATTATCCATTACCTGTAGCAGCAGGTTGAAAACATCCGGATGCGCCTTCTCGATTTCATCCAGCAGCAATACAGAATGCGGATGCTTGATCACTGCATCAGTCAGCAGACCGCCCTGATCAAACCCTACATAGCCCGGAGGTGCGCCAATCAGGCGGCTAACCGTATGACGCTCCATATATTCGGACATATCAAAGCGTAATAACTCGATATCCAGCGCCTTGGCCAATTGCAGCGTCACCTCAGTTTTTCCGACCCCGGTCGGACCGGCAAACAGGAAGGATCCTACCGGTTTACGATCATGCCCTAACCCGGCACGACTCATCTTGATGGCTTCCGTCAAGGCTTCAATCGCCTTGTCCTGACCAAACACCAGCATTTTCAAACGATCGCCAAGATTTCTCAGTACATCGCGATCACTGGCCGACACCGTTTTTTCCGGAATACGGGCAATACGCGCCACCACAGATTCAATATCTGCCACATTAACCGTCTTCTTACGCTTGCTTATTGGCAGCAAACGGCTGCGCGCGCCAGCTTCATCAATAACGTCAATGGCTTTATCCGGCAAATGGCGATCATTGATGTATTTCACCGCCAGATCTACCGCGGCACGGACTGCCTTTGCGGTGTAACGAACATCATGGTGTGCTTCGTATTTCGGTTTCAGGCCATTGATGATCTGTACTGTCTCTTCCACACTCGGCTCAGTGATATCAATCTTCTGGAAACGACGGGCCAGTGCCCGGTCTTTTTCAAAGATATTGCTGAATTCCTGATAGGTCGTGGAACCAATTACTCGAATCTTGCCGCTGGAAAGCATCGGTTTAATCAGATTGGCAGCATCCACCTGACCACCCGACGCCGCGCCGGCACCAATAATAGTATGAATTTCATCGATAAACAGAATACTACGCTGATCTTGTTCCAGCTGTTTCAGTAGCGCTTTGAAGCGTTTTTCAAAATCACCACGGTATTTGGTACCTGCCAATAGCGAACCGATATCCAACGAATAAAGGGTACAGTCAGCCATCACTTCCGGAACATCGCCCTGCTCAATACGCCAGGCCAACCCTTCCGCGATAGCGGTTTTCCCTACTCCTGATTCACCTACCAGCAGCGGATTATTCTTACGACGGCGACACAGTACCTGAATGGTCCGCTCCAGTTCTTTTTCACGCCCAATCAGCGGATCAATACCACCGACACGGGCAAGCTGGTTCAGATTGGTGGTGAAGTTTTCCATACGATCTTCCCCTCCGGCCGGCTCTTCATTTACCGGATTTTCCAGGTTTGGTGACTGTCCGGATTCCTCTTTGCGCGTTCCATGTGAAATAAAATTCACAATATCCAGACGGCTGACATCATGCTTGCGCAGCAGATACGCAGCCTGAGATTCCTGTTCGCTGAAAATGGCAACCAGAACGTTGGCACCAGATACTTCACTGCGTCCCGATGATTGTACGTGGAACACTGCACGTTGTAATACCCGCTGAAAACTCAGCGTTGGTTGAGTATCCCGCTCTTCATCACTTGATGGCAACGTCGGCGTGGTCTGTTCAATGAACGTCTCCAACTCCTGACGCAAAACGGCCAAATCTACCGTACAGGCCTCCAGTGCTTCACGCGCAGCAGGATTACTGAGCAGTGCCAGTAACAGGTGCTCCACGGTCATAAACTCATGCCGGTGCTCACGCGCCCTGGCAAAAGCCATGTTGAGACTGAGTTCCAGTTCTTGATTGAGCATAGGCACCTCCCAAAATAAAATTGCCCTAATTCAGGCTTTTTCCAGCGTACAGAGCAACGGATGCTCATTCTCCGTAGCGTAACGATTCACTTGCGCGACTTTCGTTTCCGCCACTTCGGCGCTGTAAACACCACAGATTGCTTTCCCTTCGTAATGAACGGTAAGCATCAGTTGCGTTGCACGTTCAATATCATAAGAAAAGAACTTTTGCAGCACGTCAATAACAAATTCCATCGGTGTGTAATCATCGTTGTTTAATATCACTTTATACATCGATGGTGGCTGCACTGCTTCAGTATGTTTTTCTTTGATCGAGCCCTCGGTATGTGGCCCTGTACTGTTATTTCCCATCATCTATCCATTGTGATCTGACTGTCATCAACCAGCGACTTACTCTACTGCATTAATACTAGCCTACGTGATTTTCATTTTACATCGTCAGGCCAAACACGTCCCTATCAACCACTGCATTATGTAAATAGTCCTGATCATTAACGTCGAATAAACATCTCAATAGCGTTACCTATATCAAACTTTGACAAACTCCCCTACGGGTGAAAAGCCGGATCGCTTGACGCCGAGATCGATTTCACTAGAGTGTAGAAGTGAATTGATGGCGTTTTAATCAATTCAGATTCACCTTAACCAATAACCTCGCCTCAAAGAATATTTTTGAGAAGGATGTAGATGCATGGAGATAGGTACTGTTAAATGGTTCAATAACGCCAAAGGCTTTGGCTTTATTTGTCCTGAAAGGGGTGGTGAAGATATTTTCGCTCATTATTCAACCATTCAGATGGACGGTTACAGAACACTCAAAGCTGGGCAGATCGTGCAGTTCGATATGCACCAGGGACCAAAAGGCAATCACGCCAGTCTGATCGTGCCAGTAGCCAGTGAAGCCATCGCCTGAGCATCCACAGCGCTATTCCCGGTTCACATTCCCTAATCCTGGTCTCAGGTTTATATACATATGCTGGTCACTTTCGCGACCAGCATCTTTTCGCCTGTTTCAGCCAGCCCGACCCCGTGCCAACCATAATACGTGGGAAAACATGGTACGGATCAGCGGTGGAATCGCACCATTTCCCAATGCCATTGACTCCATCGCCACTTCAATGGCCAGATCCGGTTTGGAACTGCGATGAATCGCTTTCGTGATAACTTTGGAGGCAGAGAGCGGCACCGAGTCTGGTAACTGCGCCACTCGATGGTAAACCTGTCTGAAACCATTTTTATACATGAAATGTTCCATATCCGGTGATGGCAGCATCGTCAAATGGTCACGTTCCTGCTCTGCCTGGGCTGTCAGCAGACTGCGTGCCGTCGCTGCATATTTTTTACCGGCGTCGTCTCCATCCACCAGCACATACCATTCAATCCCCATCCGATGGGCAAACTTCAACAACGGCTTCAGTCCCGACTGGGCGAATTCAATCACCTTAATCCCTTCCGATTCAAAATGATGGCCGCACTGTCGAGCTAATTCACTGAGCATCCAGACTTCGGTTTCACCTTCCACCAGCAACCAACAACGCGCAAACAACGATGCTGGTCGGTTCAACCGGATATGAAAAGCGATACGGCGACTATCTTCCGGGCTCATCCCTGACCGTCCGATACGATAAGTGGAAACTTGTGACGACTCTCGCACCAGACGGCACAATTGTTCCACTGGCACCAGTGATAACAGCTCTCCTGAATTAGTGGTGGTCACTTTCTGCAATGGCAACTGATTCAGTAATCCCCACGCCACTGAAAGCATAATTGGATGCAGACGGGTTTCAGGGTCTTCTATCAGCAACAATGGCCGGGAGTGTGGATCCAACGATACCGAACCTTTCGCCTGCAACAGGGTAGAGAACAGTTCCAGCAGAATAATTCGTCGACTACGGCTGTTCGGCCCCGCAATCATTCGATTGATATTGTCCAGTGAACGCCAATATTTGCCGTTGCCGGAATGCGTATGACGATGATGACTATCACCCGTATCGCCACTCTGTGCGGAAAAATAGTGATCCACTAACTGACGTATCGCCGACATTCCCTGACGGAGATCCTGATTGGTCAACTTGTTAGGATTTTGGTCCAGTTCCCGCATGAGGATTTCAAACTGACGGGACAGTTTTTTATCGGCATCCAATGTTGGCATCAGCGCACCGGAGCGGGTATGACGGATAAAGCGGGAATCTCGCATCCTTAATACTGGATGCAGGCGGATTACTTCACTCGCCAACCAGTCAATGTTATCCAACGCAAGCGCGTGTCCATTGGCATCCAGAAAGCTGCGCCAGGTACATACCGACTTAGTTTCATCCACTTCGGCTTCCAGTCGGTAGAAGATACGGTATAGCCGTCCTTCTCCTTTTATCCACACAGGTTCGAGCGAACGGTAACGCGCGGCCAGATGATGGCCAGGCGACGTTTCACAAAAAGTGAAGACAATCTGCAAATGATGCTCCCGACTGGTTTCATCGCCGGGTGTAAAATGAAAGTCATGGAGTTCAAAATGATAGAGTGGTAACGCCGGAGCCAGTAAAAGCGACAGAGCATCCAGCAGGCTGGATTTTCCCCAAGCATTCTCACCAATCAGTACAGTGGTTTCATCCAGGGTCAATGACAGACGGTTAATCCCACGGAATCCGAGAATCTCTACTCTTTCCAGATGCATTCTCACCTCCTGTTCGGTTTTCCTTACATGAGCATGACGATAAAACGGTTGCAGGGTCAAGTTCTGTCGTCTGGATATGCTTTACTCCGCAAAATAATTTGTTTAATTTGAGCAAATTATCTCTGTGTGGTCGCGATTCTCCCGCCAGTTTTTATCAAAGCCTATCTCGATAGGCGTTAAGGATACCGTTTCATCATGTATTCAGGATTATTGATCATCTTACTGCCGTTAATTCTCGGCTATCTGATTCCCCTGCGCGCAAAAAAGGTGTTACAGATTATCAACCGCCTACTGAGCAGCATGGTGTATATCATTCTGTTCCTGATGGGGATCAGTCTGGCGTTTCTGGATAATCTGGGCAGTAATTTGCTGGCTATCTTCCGCTATGCATCCGTCTGTTTTATCTGCATCACCGCAGCGAATCTACTGGCACTGTGGTTGCTGGAAAAGCGAACCCGCTGGAGCGGCAGCAACACGGGTCAGGAGGCGTTACCTTCCCGCCTACGCATGGCGCTGGAGTCGCTCAGGTTATGTGGTGTGGTATTCGGCGGTTTTTTGTTGGGGCTCAGCCAATTATCCATTCTGACCTTTGCGGCCAAAGGCAGCGAATACGCCTTACTATTTCTGCTGTTTCTGGTGGGCGTTCAGTTACGCAACAGCGGTATGACGCTGCGTCAGATTGTACTGAACCGACGGGGAATGATTGTGGCGCTGGTGGTCGGCATCAGTGCGTTGGCGGGTGGCGCGCTGGCATCGGTATTGCTGCAACTGCCGCTGAATATGGCGCTGGCGATGGCATCCGGCTATGGCTGGTATTCGCTCTCCGGTATTCTGTTGACTGACGCTTTTGGGCCGGTGATTGGTAGTGCCGCTTTCTTTAACGATCTGGCGCGGGAACTGACAGCGATAATATTGATCCCCACACTGATTCGTCATCATCGCGCCAGTGCGCTGGGTTTGTGCGGCGCCACTTCCATGGACTTCACCTTGCCCGTACTGCAACGCAGTGGCGGCATGGATATGGTGCCACCCGCTATCGTGCATGGTTTTCTGCTGAGCCTGGCCGCCCCAGTATTAATGGCACTATTTTCATCATGATTTACGCCTCGCCGTGATCAGCACCGAGGCTGATTGAGAGTTATTTTCATCCTCTGCTGCGAAAATTGCGCTACATCAAGTTTACGTAAAGTTGCATTAAAAAAGCTTTTTTACCGGAGGCATCCGGTTCTATGCTTTTAAACAGGCATTATAAATACAACTTTAAAAGGACGCGATTATGTATTGTGTGCAATGTGAACAAACCATGCAAACACCAGCTGGTAATGGTTGTGCTTACGCTCAGGGCATGTGCGGCAAAACGGCCGAAACCTCCGATTTGCAAGACCTGCTAGTGGCCGTCCTGCAAGGGTTGTCCGCCTGGGCATTGCAAGCCCGTGCACTGGGCATTGTTGACCATGACGTTGATAGCTTCTCGCCACGCGCTTTCTTTTCCACGTTAACTAACGTTAACTTCGATTCCCAACGCATTATTGGTTACGCTAAAGACGCCATTGCCTATCGCCAGGCATTGGCTACGCGCTGTCGTCTACTGGATGCCAGTGTCAAGGTCAGTCATCCAATGGCCGAATTGCAACTGGCCGGTGATGATATCCCTACGCTACAAGAACAAGCACTCAGCTTTGCATTGAATAGCGATAAAACCAGCGTCGGTGATGATATTCACGGACTACGTATGTTGTGCCTGTATGGTCTGAAAGGTGCCGCCGCTTACATGGAGCACGCCCATGTCCTCGGTCAATATGATGATGAGATTTATGCACACTATCATGCGCTGATGGCCTGGCTCGGTATTCGGCCCACGGATATGGACACACTACTGAATAACGCCATGGACATCGGCAAGATGAATTTTAGCATCATGGCGATTCTGGATCGGGGTGAAACCGAAGCCTATGGCAACCCACAGCCGACAGCAGTTAATGTGCGCCCGGTGGCGGGCAAAGCCATTCTGATCTCCGGTCATGATCTGAAAGACCTGCAAACACTACTGGAACAGACTGAAGGCACTGGCGTCAACGTCTATACCCACGGTGAAATGCTGCCGGCCCACGGCTACCCTGAATTGAAGAAATTCTCGCATCTGGTGGGGAACTACGGCAGTGGCTGGCAGAACCAGCAGACTGAATTCGCCAGGTTTCCCGGCCCGATCCTGATGACATCCAACTGTATTATCGATCCTGACGTGGGCAATTACAGTGATCGCATCTGGACGCGCAGCATTGTAGGTTGGCCAGGCGTGAACCATCTGGCGGGTGATGACTTCAGCGCGGTGATCGCTCAGGCGCAACATCTGAGCGGCTTCCCATACAGTGAAATCGAACACCTGATTACCGTAGGGTTTGGCCGCCAGACCCTGTTGAACGCCGCTGATACCGTTATCGACCTGGTGGCACAGAAAAAGCTGCGCCATGTGTTTCTGGTAGGCGGATGTGACGGCAGCCGTGATGAGCGCAGTTATTACACCGATTTCACACTCAACATTCCACAGGATTGCCTGATTATGACGCTGGCCTGTGGGAAATACCGTTTCAACAAGCTGGATTTCGGCACACTGGAAGGGTTGCCACGGCTGTTAGATGTCGGTCAGTGTAACGACGCTTACTCCGCCATTATGCTCGCCGTAAATCTGGCGGAAAAACTGGGCTGCGGCGTGAACGATTTACCGTTGAGTCTGATGCTGTCCTGGTTTGAACAAAAAGCCATTGTGATTCTGCTGACGCTGTTGTCGCTGGGTGTAAAGAACATCTACACCGGGCCGACGGCACCGGGTTTCCTGACGGAGAATCTGCTGGCCATCCTGAACGAAAAATTCGGTATGCGTTCCATCACCACGGTTGAACGGGATCTGAACGAGATTCTGAACGCCTGATCGCGACGATTTACGTTTCTGTCCCGTTGCACCGATGGCGACGGGAAGACCGGATAGACGGAGAATTGCCATGACTATGCCAACGCCTGTATGCCCTTACCGTATGCAGGTACATTCAATTCATCAGGAAACGCCGGACGTATGGAGCATTTCCCTGATCAATCACGATTTTTATCCGTACCAGCCCGGCCAGCATGCACTAGTCTGCATTGCCAACCGTGCGGATACTCTGCGCGCCTATACACTGTCGTCATCTCCGGGTCTGAGTCGCTTCATCACACTGACGGTGCGTCGGCTGGATAATGGCATCGGTTCACGCTGGTTGACCGGGCAGCTCAAACCTGGCGACTATCTGTGGCTGTCTGATGCCGAGGGCGAATTCACCTGCACCCACGCGGTGAGTGATCAGTACCTGATGCTGGCCGCTGGGTGCGGTGTTACGCCGATCATGTCTATGTGTCGCTGGCTGTTGGCTCACCGCCCGCAAACTGACATTCGCGTAATTGTCAATGTGCGCGATCCGCAGCAAGTGATCTTTGCCAAAGAATGGCAGACACTGCGCCAACGATACCCACAACAATTACAGCTGACGCTGATGGCGGAAAACAACGCCAGTGAAGGTTTTCTGCATGGCCGTATCACGCAGGACATCTTATCAAGACAGGTGCCGGATATTGCCCACCGCACTGTGATGACCTGTGGCCCCATCCCGTACATGAAACAGGTGGAAGAGCTGTGTACGCAAGCAGGTGTCGCGGCCAACCACGTCTATAGAGAACACTTTGGTGCGCCGGAAACGTCGGTTGATATTAACGGTGAGCAACTCACCATGACCATCAGCCATCCATTGCGACAGGTAAACGTTCCGGTAGGCATCAGCCTGCTGGCCGCACTGGAAAGCCATAAAGTGCCGGTTAACGCCGCCTGCCGGGCCGGAGTTTGTGGTAGCTGTAAAACCAGGATACTCAGTGGACAGTACGTTACCACCAGCACCGCGACACTAACCCAGGATGAGATCTCACAAGGTTATGTACTGGCCTGTAGTTGTCAGCTACAAGGGGATGTCGTTCTGGCCTGAAATATTACGGCGGACTTGTTTCCGCCACTGTTAACATCTCACCTCGTGGTTCACATTTCCGTTACACCGCTTTTTCCCCATACCGATTTCCCGCTATAGTAAAGGCTTCATCCGCACATTTGCGGTAGGGAGCTGACTGCTGTGATAACGAAACACGCACCAATTTTAATTCTGGGTGCCAGTGGCTATATTGGCCGTCATTTAACGTCCCGCCTGAGCCAGCAAGGTCATCAGATTATTGCGGCTTCCCGTCACGTTGAGTCGTTGGCATCACGCCAGTGGCCTGGTGTACAGTGCGAATATGTGGATTTGATGCGGCTCCACACCATACCGGAAGGATTGTGGCAAGCGGAAACCCTCTATTATCTGGTACACAGCATGGAAGATGGTCGTGACTTTATCGAGCGGGAGCGGCTGTCGGCACAGAACCTGCGGAAAATTCTGCGGACCAGCAAAATAAAGCACATCATTTATCTGGGATCAGCCCAGTCGAAAACAGACAGTTCCGAACATATGTATGCCCGCAGAATCACCGGAGATACGCTACGTAGCAGTGGTATTCCGGTAACTGAACTGCGTGCCGGTATCATCATTGGTTCAGGTTCTGCCGCCTTCGAAATCATGCGTGATATGGTGTACAACTTGCCGTTGTTGACGCCACCGCGCTGGGTAAGATCCCGAACATCACCGATTGCGCTGGAAAACTTGCTGGTTTATCTCACTGAAATACTGAAACATCCCACCACACAGCACCGTATCCTGGAAGCTGCCGGGCCGGAATACATCAGTTATCAGACCATGTTTGAGCGTTTTATTCGTATCAGCGGCAAACGACGTTTACTGATTCCGCTGCCAGTACCAACCGGACTGATCTCCGCCTGGTTTCTGAATCTGATTACGTCCGTCCCCACCAATATCGCCAAGGCGTTGATCCAAGGATTGAAGCATGATCTGCCGATGGACGACTCCGCATTGCAACAATTGATTCCCCAACCGTTGATCAATTTTGATGATGCCGTGCGCATTACCCTAAAAAATGAAACGGACATCGTGCATAACCCGGAGTGGGGCTACGATCCGGAAGCCAAAGAACGTTGGCAACCCGGTTACTGTTTTTATCCTAAACAGGCTGGATATAACTATAAAACCGGTGCCAGTAGTCAGGCACTGTGGCAGGTGGTGCAGCAAATCGGCGGAAAAAACGGGTATTTCTATGCCGACATTTTGTGGCAGATCCGAGCGCGCATTGACGATTTTTGCGGTAACGGTGTGATTTATGAACGCCCGGAACACCGGGCACTGATGATAGGTGATCGCATCAACGGCTGGAAGGTTATTGCCATCAGACCCCAGCAACAGTTGGTACTGCTGTTTGGCATGAAGGCACCGGGACTCGGTCGGTTAACATTTACCATTGATGATAAAGGCACCTATCGCACACTGGATGTCCGGGCATGGTGGCATCCAGCCGGTTTTAGCGGCCTGGGCTACTGGTTTTTAATGATGCCGGCCCATTTGTTTATCTTCCGGGGCATGACGCAACGTATCTCCGCACTGGCCATTGATACCGAGCAGTTGCATGAGGACAATGCCCGATACCACGACTAACGTAATCCGACGCCATACTTTTCCAACAGCGCATCAACGATGGCTTCCGTCTCCGCATCTGGATTGCCATCATAGCGCTGTGGGCGAAAGTGCATCTGGAAAGCGCTGATCACTCGCCGCTGCTCACGCTCAGTCATTCCAGCACCTACCTGATAACCATAGCGTGCCAACTTTGTCAGCAAATCGGCTTGCGCCACCGGTGCCGTCGTGTCGCGGCCCTGTAGATAAAACATCACCCGTGCCGGATCCGGCCAGGCACCGATACCGGCAGCGGCCAGACGCTGCCAGGGAAACAGCGCCCCGGGATCTATCTTGCGCTGCGGCGCGATGTCACTGTGTGCCACCACATTTTGCGGTGCAATCTGATAACGCCGAATAATGTCGCTGGCAAGATCGATCAGTACCGCCAGTTGCGGCGCAGGGAAAGGTGCCCATGAGTAACCCAGTGGCGTACGGTGATAACCCGGATTTTCCAGCTCAATGCCGACTGAGACCGCATTCAGTCGCGTAAATCCACGCCAGTAACTGTTACCGGCATGCCACGCGGCCTGTGATTCCGGCACCAGTTGCCAGGCCACCCGCTTGCCATGCCGTAGTGGCGGCACCGCCGGAATCAGGTAATGCACACTGACATCCGTATTCGTCAACGTGTGTAACGAATCAGGAAAGTCTTCCGCCGTATAATGGATCACCAGAAATTTGATCCGCGCTTCTTGCGATTGTGCCACCACCGCCGTTTCTAACTGATAACGGCCATGATCCACCAACGTCGTCGGGGATGGCGTCTGACATCCGGTGAGTGCCAACAGCAGCAACACGATGATATATTTTTGCATCAAGATTCAACGACTGATTTTAACTGCCGTACCGCTGACGGAAACCATCAGCATACTGTTGTCCTTACCCACTGTTTGATAATCAATATCAATACCCACAACGGCATTCGCGCCTAGCGCTTCCGCCTGCTCCTGTAGTTCGCGAAACGCAATCTGTCTGGCACGGCCCAACTCTTTTTCGTAAGCCCCGGAACGCCCACCAACGATATCGCGAATACCGGCAAAAAAATCACGGAAAACATTGACACCCAGAATAGCCTCTCCGGTGACCACACCACAATATTCGGTAATGACATACCCTTCCAACGTCGGGGTTGTGGATAATTGCATGACGCGCTCCTTAATCAAATTTTTCACACCTGAACAGCCCTTTGTGTCAAAAAATCGTGTAATGGCAACATAAAATCCACAATTAATTGTTTTGTGCAACGTTTGCATCAAGCGTAGCCACTACAAACAAACTGAAGATTGTCTGTCGAATTCGTTGCCAACCCGACAAATCGGAGAACCGCTGTAGTAACACACTATTTTATGCTGTTATTTGAGTAAAAAATCACATGTTTGCAAATTTTAACCCATGGTGATTGCATAACTATTCTGTCGACGTTAACATTTGCGGCATCAATGTCTATTCAATTATTGCGCATGAGTATTCAACTAAGCAGCATTAACTGTTTTTATGGCGTACACCAGGCGCTATTTAATATTACCCTCGATTGTCCCGCCGGCGAAACGCTGGTGCTTCTTGGCCCCAGCGGTGCGGGGAAAAGCTCGCTACTGCGAGTACTGAACTTATTGGAAATGCCACGCTCGGGTACCTTGTCGATCGCCGGCACCCACTTTGACTTCAGCCATACTCCGGCGGATAACGCCATCCGCGAACTGCGCCAGAACGTAGGGATGGTGTTTCAACAATACAACCTATGGCCACATCTCACCGTGCAGCAAAACCTGGTGGAAGCGCCCTGCCGAGTGCTGAGTCTGAGTAAACCGGAAGCCCACGCACGGGCGGAGAAACTGCTGACACGCCTGCGGTTAAATGATTTTTCCGACCGCTATCCGCTGCATTTATCCGGTGGACAGCAACAGCGGGTGGCCATTGCCCGCGCATTGATGATGGAACCTCAGGTGCTGTTGTTTGATGAACCCACCGCAGCACTCGACCCGGAGATCACCGCCCAGGTCGTCGGGATTATCCAGGAACTGAGCGAAACCGGCATTACTCAGGTTATCGTGACGCATGAAGTCAGTTTCGCCAGGAAAACCGCCAGCCGCGTAGTGTACATGGAAAACGGTCATATCGTGGAACAAGGCGATGCTGGTCATTTTATCCAGCCACAGACACCTGAGTTTGCCAGTTACTTATCACATTGATTATTATCAGGAACATACAATGAAAAAATTACTTGTTGCTGCACTGTTCGCTGGAATGAGTGTTTCTGCCAGCGCGGCTGAAACTATCCGTTTTGCTACCGAAGCCTCTTATCCTCCGTTTGAATTCGTGGATGCCAGCAATCAGATTCAGGGTTTCGATATCGACCTGGCCAACGCCCTGTGTAAAGAGATTAAGGCTACCTGCACCTTCAGCAATCAGGCTTTTGACAGTCTGATCCCCGGACTGAAATTCCGCCGTTATGAAGCCGTTATCGCCGGAATGGACATCACGCCGGAGCGTCAGAAGCAAGTTTGGTTCACTCAGCCATATTATGATAACTCAGCCTTGTTCATCGCCCGAAAAGGCACCATTGCCGACATCGCGGCACTGAAAGGTAAACGTGTTGGCGTACAGAATGGGAGTACCCATCAAAAATATCTTATGGATAAACATAAAGATATCATTACCGTACCTTACGACAGCTATCAGAACGCCGTGCTCGACCTGAAAAATGGCCGTCTGGACGCAGTCTTCGGTGACACCGCAGCAGTGGCCGAATGGCTGAAACAGAACCAGAACTTGACTTCAGTCGGTGACAACGTGACCGACAAAGACTACTTCGGTGAAGGTCTGGGGATTGCGGTACGCCAGAATAATGATCTCCTGCTGAAGCAATTCAACGATGCGCTGAGCAAAATCAAGCAGAATGGTACTTACCAGACTATCTATCAAAAATGGTTCCATCAGTAATCTGACACCTAATGATTGAATTTCAACCTTTAGCGAGCGCCGCCGGGATGACCGTCGGCCTCGCCGTTTGTGCATTGGTGCTTGGTCTGATCCTCGCCATGCTGTTTGCCCTGTGGGAAACCGCACGCTGGCAGGTGGTTAGTTGGCTCGGTACCGCACTGGTGACGTTAATCCGTGGACTGCCGGAAATTCTGGTGGTGCTGTTTATCTATTTTGGCTCATCGCAACTGCTGTTAACCTTATCAGATGGCTTCACGATTAATCTGTATCTGTTCCAGATCCCGGTGAAACTGAATATCGCAAGCTTTGAGGTTAGTCCATTCCTGTGTGGTGTGATTGCACTGGCGCTGCTTTATGCCGCTTACGCGTCACAAACACTGCGTGGCGCATTAAAAGCGGTACCCCGCGGTCAATGGGAATCCGGCCAGGCGTTGGGAATGAGTAAAGCGGTGATCTTCCGCCGCCTGATTATGCCGCAGATGTGGCGCCACGCGCTGCCGGGATTAGGCAACCAATGGCTGGTGCTGCTAAAGGATACGGCGCTGGTGTCGCTGATCAGCGTTAATGATCTGATGTTGCAAACCAAAAGCATTGCCTCCCGTACTCAAGAACCATTTACCTGGTATATGATTGCCGCCGGCATCTATCTGGTGATCACGTTACTGAGTCAGGCGGTGCTGCAACGGATAGAAACCCGCACCACCCGGTTTGAACGGAGGCCATCCTGATGCTCGCCTATATTCCTGATCTCCTGAAAGGGCTGCACACCAGCCTGACCTTAACCGTCGTGGCGTTAATTGTGGCACTGTTATTATCACTGCTGCTCACCGTTATCCTGACGCTGAAAACACCGCTGCTGGCGCCGTTGGCAAAAGGCTACATCACGTTATTCACCGGTACACCGCTGCTGGTACAGATATTCCTGATTTACTACGGCCCCGGTCAGTTTGACTCGATAAAACAGATTCCCTGGCTGTGGAGCCTGCTCTCTCAACCGTGGCTATGCGCCATGATCGCGCTGGCGTTAAACAGTGCCGCCTATACCACCCAACTGTTTTATGGTGCGGTAAGGGCTATTCCCGCCGGACAGTGGCAATCCTGCGCCGCGCTGGGGATGAATCAACGTCAGACGATGCGCATTCTGCTACCGTTCGCCTTCAAACGTGCCCTTTCATCCTATTCCAACGAGGTGGTGCTGGTCTTCAAGAGTACCTCGCTGGCGTTTACTATTACGCTGATGGAAGTGATGGGCTACAGCCAGTTGATGTACGGTCGCACCTATGACGTGATGGTCTTCGGTGCCGCCGGGATCATTTATCTGTGTGTCAACGGACTGCTCACGCTGATGATGCGTTTGATTGAGCGCCAGGCACTGATATTTGAACGCCGGAATTCATGATTGATCTATTGACCCGATAACCCTAACGCTCAGTCGCAAGACCTCTACGCTGAGCGTTTTTATGCATAATACGCCCTACTTCATTCGTAATAAAAAATCGTCACCGCCAAGAATAAACAGCCGGAAATTATTTATTTTATAGTTTATTTATAATCAGTTAGTTATATTATCCAGCCCATTCAAAATCTGACGACGGTTCTTTTTTCTTGCCTGCGGCCAATATAATTAAGAATTTATACTCATTTTATTTGCATATAAATTCATTAAGAGGCAAAGTAACTCTCAATGAGCCGGATATATCCGCACCTGAAAACAGCAACCCAAAAACAATAAAATGATCTGGAGTAACCACATGAAAAAATTACTGGCAGCTACATTACTGGCAGGGATGGCATTCAGCGCCAGCGCGGCAGACACCATTCGGTTCGCCACATCAGCCACCTATCCGCCGTTTGAATCTCTGGTGGCCAATAACGAAATTGTTGGCTTTGACATGGATTTAGCTAAAGCACTGTGCCACCAGATGCAAGCCAGCTGTACTTTTACTAATCAGGCGTTTGACAGTCTGATCCCGGCGCTGAAATTCCGTCGTTATGATGCGGTCATTTCCGGAATGGACATCACGCCGGAACGCGCCAGGCAGGTGGCGTTCACACAGCCTTACTATGCCAATTCGGCTATCGTTATCACCCAGAAAGGCAAATACCACTCTCTCGCGGATATGAAGGGTAAACGTATTGGCATGGAAAATGGCACCACCCATCAGAAGTATATGCATGACCAACACCCTGAAGTACAGACCGTCGCATATGACAGCTACCAGAATGCGGTACTGGACCTGAAAAATGGTCGGCTGGATGGGGTCTTTGGCGATACGGCCGTGGTGAATGAGTGGATCAAAAATAACCCGGAACTGGCGACCGTGGGGAAAAAGGTGACCGATCCTGATTATTTCGGTATCGGCCTGGGTATTGCGGTGCGCCCGGAAAACCAGGCGTTACTGAAAAAGCTTAACCAGGCGCTGGAGGCCATTAAAGCCAATGGTACCTACAAAACCATCAACGACAAGTGGTTCCCACAACAGTAACCTCTCTTGAGGCGATACCCTGTCACACCATCCTCTTACACTGCTGGCGCATTTCGTTGCAGCAGTGTAAGGACTTCATAATGTGCCGTATGTGGGAACATATCGAACAGTTGTATCCGTATTGCCTGATAATCCGCCAGCATCGCCATATCCTTCGCCATGGTTTGCGCATTGCAACTTGAGTACAGAATGGCATCCGGCGCCATACGGCTCAGATACTGACACAACTCGACGCCAATACCCCGTCGCGGCGGATTAACAATCACCAGATCCGGCACATCCTCTTTGCCAATAGCGAACCCGGTTGAGTCCAGAGCTTGAAACTCAACGGTTTCCAATCCCAGACGCTCTGCCGAATGGCGAGCGCAGGCAATCGCCCCGGCATTGATTTCAATGCCAGTCAGGCGGGTATGTTGTGTCGCGCAATGCAGGCCGAATCCTCCCACACCACAAAATAGATCCCACAGGCTACGCACATTCAACTCCGCCACCCAATGCCGGGCAGTGTCATAAAGCGCGGCGGCAACCTGGGGATTGGTCTGGAAAAAGCTCTGGGGACGGATATAGAGCGGCACCTGATTGAATTGCTCTTCCAGCGTTTGCTGCTCACTCAATGGGATCTCCCGCGCCCCTTCCATAATGGCCTGATGAACCGGCTGGATATTGGCGGAAATCACTAACAGTTGCGGCAATTGCTGTTGTAACCAGGGTAATGCATTCTGCAACTGCGTCAGTTTGGTTTCCGAACGTAATACAATGCGCAGCATAAACGCGCCACTGAAGGTACTTTGCGTCAGCAACAGGTATTTAAGTTCACCACGACGCCGGGCCACGTTATAGGGTGTCAGACCCGCGCGGGCGATAAATGTTTTCAGAACAGCAAACACCGTGGCGAAGCCAGGCGGATAGAGCGGACAATCACACAGATCCACGGCCGATCCATCACGGTGCAGCATTCCCAATAATGGTCGTTCCACACTGCCGCTGACCACCATTTTGGCCTTATTGCGAAAGGCGGACGGTTTCGACGCATAGGCCGGCAACCACTCACGAACCGGATGTGAAGCCAGTAACTCCGCCAAATGTTGCTGTTTATCCGCCAGTTGCTGTGGGTAGGGTTTTTCCAGCCATTGGCAGGAACGGCAGGTTCCTTCGTTGTAGCGTGCGCACTGCATAGCGTTGAGTCTGAAACCTATAAAGGAAAATGGGGGGCCGATTGTACCACCCGGACAGAGAAAAGTTATTTCTGCCGCAGAAAAAACCGTTGGCTGCGACGGGGAATAAACAACAGCAGAATCACCAGAAAATCAGGCACTTTCTGCAATAATAACTGATTCAGCATCGCCGCATGTCCATCACCATGAAAATGAAATATTGGCGGTAAAACATCGGCCAGTAACGCGATAGCCATCGACAACGTGACCAGACACTGACACGCCAGATAGCACCAGCGTCCCCAGTTAATTCCGGCCAGAACGGCGAATCCACAACGAATCTCAACACAGATCACCAGCACCGCCGCTAGCAACATCAGGGTAGAATCCCAGGTTTCAGCACTGTGTTTTAACCAGCCGAGCAGTCCACTCAGTCCCAGTTCACCTACGATCAGGAAAACACTCACGCAGCGAGTGGCAATAATTGCCGTCCCCGCGACCATAACCGCAACCGGCGCACGCATACCACGCCCCATGCCCTTTTTACTGTACAGAATAGTCGCAATCTCCCTGATACAACGACGCCACCAGACATTATGGCGGCGTTGTTAACATTGGCAAAATCCAGACAGAAAAACGATTGGCGTTCAGCCTCGCCTCGCTTTTTGTAAATCCCGCTGACGCTGCTTTTCTGCCCGAGCCATAAACCACCACGCAATAAAGCCAATAATACCGACGACTAATAATATCAAGGAAGCCAACGCATTAATTTGTGGATTAACACCCATTCTCACACTGGAAAAGACCAACATCGGCAACGTTGTCGCGCCGGGGCCCGACACAAAACTGGCGATCACCAGGTCATCCAGTGACAAAGTGAAGGCCAGCAACCAGCCGGAAATCAGCGCTGGCGCAATCATCGGTACAGTGATGATAAAGAACACTTTCAGTGGCGTTGCGCCCAAATCCATGGCGGCCTCTTCAATCGAGTGATCCAACTCACGTAACCGGGCGCTGATAACCACGGTCACATAAGCTGAACAGAACGTGACATGTGCCAACCAGATAGTCAACATGCCACGCTCAGCCGGCCAGCCAATAGCGTGTCCCAACGCGACGAACAGCAGTAACAGCGATAAACCCGTGATCACATCCGGCATGACCAACGGTGCGGTCAACATAAAGGCAAAACCGGTTGAACCACGAAAATGGCCAAAACGGACCATCACCACCGCAGCCAGCGTCCCAATCACTACCGCCATTGATGCTGCCGCCGCGCCGATGGTCAAACTCAATATCACCGCGTTGATCATTGCCGTGTCTTCGAATAACGCGCTGTACCATTGTGTTGACACTCCGGCCCATACCGTCACCAGCTTTGAGCTGTTAAACGAATAGATAACCAACATCAGCATTGGCGCATACAGAAAGGTAAACCCGAGCACCAGAATCAGAATCCGCCACGGCGAACGCACCACCGGTAAGTTGTTCATCCCTGATCCTCCGTTTCCTTGTTCTGATACTTGTGGAACCACATGATTGGCATAATCAGCAATACCAACATGACGATCGCCACGGCCGAGGCAACCGGCCAGTCACGGTTATTAAAGAACTCCTGCCACAGGATACGGCCAATCATGATACTGTCCGGGCCACCCAGCAGTTCCGGGATCACATATTCGCCCACGGCCGGAATAAACACCAACATAGAACCAGCGATAATGCCCCCTTTGGTCAGCGGCACAATGACACTGAAAAAGGTTTTCACCGGTCTGGCCCCCAGATCGAGCGACGCTTCCACCAGAGAGTAATCCAGCCGTGTCAGCGCGGTATAAATGGGCAGCACCATAAACGGCAAATAGGAATAGACTACGCCGATATAAACCGCCAGATTGGTATGCAGAATCACCAGAGGATGATCTATCACCCCCAGCCACAGCAGGAAATTATTCAGAATTCCGTTATTTTTAAGAATCCCCATCCAGGCATAAACGCGGATCAGAAAAGAGGTCCATGAGGGTAGGATCACCAACAGCAACAGAATATTGCGTGTTGCCGGTTTACTGTGTGCTACCGCCCAGGCCAGCGGATATCCCACCAGCAGACAGCAAAGTGTGGAAACTGCCGCCACCCTGAGTGATTGCAGATACGAGTCGATGTATAGCGGGTCCGACAATAATTGCAGGTAGTTGCCAATATTGAGCGAAAGATCCAGCTTATCGTCCACCCAGGAGAGTAAATCAGTATACGGTGGCACCGCACGGGCCATTTCTGCCAGACTGATTTTAAAAACAATCAGGAACGGCAGCATAAACAGCAACAGTAACCACAGATACGGCAGCGCGATCACCAGCTTGCGGCCATGCGCCATGCGCCAGTGCGTCAATGCGGTACGAACCGCCCCTACTCTGTGGTCCGGTGGTTCCTGTTGCTCAGATAACATCGCCATCACACTACTCCTCCCACTATACCGTCAGCACCACACAACTATCCGCATCCCAACAGAGATGCACTTCATCTCCCCAGGTCGGCGCACCTTTGCGATAACGATAAGTATTTTGCAGTTGAGCACTGATAATCTGGCCACTACTGAGCCGAACGTGATAAATGGAAAGATCACCCAAATAGGCAATGTGTACCACCTCGCCCACCGCGAAATTACAGCCGTCGGCCGGGGCGTCGTCACACAGCATGATTTTTTCCGGGCGCAAGGCAATAAAAACCGGCACACCATCTACAACGGACACATCGGAATCGACCTTGAGGGGATGAATCAATCCGGGACTTTGGACGATCAGTGCATCATCCCGGCGTTCTTGCAACAACCCTTCAAACATGTTCACCGAACCGATAAATTCCGCGCTGAAACAGGTATTCGGGTGCTCGTATATTTCTTCCGGCTCACCGATCTGCACAAACTTGCCGCGATTCATGATGGCAATTCGACCCGCCATGGTCATCGCTTCTTCCTGGTCATGTGTCACCATGACACAGGTCACGCCCACCCGCTCCAGTATATCCACCACTTCCAGTTGCATACGATCACGAAGTTTTTTATCCAACGCGCCCATCGGTTCATCCAGCAACAGCAGTTTTGGCCGTTTCGCCAGACTGCGCGCCAACGCCACGCGCTGACGCTGACCACCGGAAAGCTGATGCGGTTTACGCCCGGCATATTCCTGCATATGCACCAGCGTCAGCATCTCTTCCACGCGATCTTTAATCTCCGAACGCGATAACTTGTCCTGTTTCAGGCCAAAGGCGATATTCTTTTCTACCGTCATATGTGGAAACAGAGCGTAGGACTGAAACATCATATTGATAGGCCGTTGATATGGCGGCACCAGAGAAAGATCCTGCCCATCCAGAACGATTTTCCCTTGGGTTGGATGCTCAAAACCAGCCAGCATACGCAGCAGTGTAGATTTACCACATCCTGACGCGCCTAATAGTGCAAAAATTTCACCCTTGTAAATCGTCAGACTGACATCATCAACTGCCGCCTGACCGTCATAGAACTTGGTTAGATTGCGAACTTCCAGCAACGGTATTGCCGCTTTCTGGAGTTTAGGCTGAGGGCGGGGAATTACATCGTTCACTTAATATTGCTCTCCGGTAAAAGCAGAACAACGTCACAGCCACAATGCTGCGACGCAAATAGCACAAACAGGCGGGTCTTGGCCGCCTGTTGAGTCATGACAATCACAATAAAAAATCACATACCGCTTTTTACTCTAGTCCAGGCACGGGTTCGTACTCGATCAATTTTCGGTGACTGAACTTTCAGCGTAAACAGTTTGGCACGTACATCAGCCGGTGGATAAATACCCGGGTTATTACGCACCGCATCGTTTACAAACGGCAGCGATTCCTTGTTCACATTGGCATAGAACACGTGATTACTGATATTGGCAATCACCTTGGGTTCCAGCAGATAGTTGAGGAACTTATAGGCTGAATCCACATTTTTGGCATCAGCTGGCATAGCAAAAACATCGAAAAACGCCAACGCCCCTTCTTTAGGGATGCTGTAACCGATATTGACGCCGTTTTTGGCTTCTTTTGCCCGGTTGGCCGCTTGCATCACATCACCGGCCCAACCGATGGCCACACAGATATCCCCATTCGCCAGGTCATTAATATACTGGGAAGAGTGGAAATAACGGATGCTGGGGCGCAGTTTTAACAGTAAATCAGTGGCGGATTGCGTGTAGTCGCTGGCAATCGTGCTGTTAGGATCTTTGCCCTGATAATTCAACACCGTAGCAAAAATTTCTTCGGGGGCATCCAGGAAAGAAACGCCACAACTTTTCAGTTTTGCCAGATTTTCCGGCTTGAGGACCAGATCCCAACTGTTAACCGGGGCATCTTTGCCTAATACGGCTTTCACTTTATCGATGTTATATCCGATACCGGTCGTTGCCCACAGATATGGCACCGCATATTTGTGACCAGGATCATGCGGTTCTATCAGTTTCATCAACTCAGGATCGAGATTTTTGTAGTTCGGCAGCTTGCTCTTATCCAGTGGCTGAAAGACGCCGGCACTGAGCTGGCGCTCCATGAAACTGGCTGATGGTACAACCAGGTCAAATCCCGTGCTCCCCGCCATCAATTTGCCTTCCAACACTTCGTTGGAGTCAAACACGTCATAAACGACTTTTATGCCGGTCTCTTTCTGAAAATTCTCCAACGTGTCTGGCGCAATATAATCAGACCAATTGTAGATATGTAGCGTTTTCTCTTCCGCAGACGCAGCGACGGACGCGGCCATCAGCACACTGACAACAACACCCGATAACCATTTTTTACGTTGGGTGAACATCCGTTCCTTCCTCCATAGCAGGGAGTAAATCAAGGGATTGATTTGTATCACCTGGATACAATAATACATACATACGCTGCCTAAATGAGCAGCATAACAGCGATGACCGATGAATGGTTATGCACTGACATCCATCCTGCCAAGTATAGGCGTGGACACGATGCGGTTACATTCCCATACAAAAATAAGCATAACTGTAGTAATACAGCCATACCATAGCTGAATGAAAAAAATGGGTTTTAGCGATTATTTATGCAGGTTCTGCCTATGAGCTACGTCTGTAACGCTTAAATGCCAATGAATATCTGGCAATTAAACGTTATCAGCGAAATAAAATAGGGTCTGATAAAAATAAGAAAAAGTGATTACAGTCATTGATAGATAACGGAATCAATGCAGATTTGTGGTATTTATCTGGACAGTAGGGGTATCTTCATCATCACTCAAAAACAGCAGATTATTAGCACCGGCTTCCAGGATAACCATTGAGGTCTGCTGTTCCGCCTGCTGCATAAAGTGGCGGAACTGCTCCAGCGTGATACCTGCTCCGGCGCTGAACGTCTGGCAGACAATCAGTCTGGGCATATTGTCGTCCTGAATATCAAGAAATACTTTGGCAGTCAATGAGCTGGCGTTAATCTGACTGAGCTCCCCGACCAGTGGAATCAGTGCCGTCGGTTTCACTTCTGCCAGCGCAGAAAACAGGATGACACTGTCGGCGATATCAACTTTCGCGTCAAAGATACCATCAAAATTCTGCATATGAGGCAGATGCAACGCCTGGCAGGAATCACATTCGAAATAGATAATACCCAGTTGATCCAGCCACCGTCGCAGCAAATTCAAATCAGGGACGATGACCGAATCCATATTAACCTGCCTCATACACTAACCAATCGATGAAAAACAAAAAAAAGTGCGTCTAGCTTACGGAATATCACGTCTCGATGCCATGTCAACAAGCGTAAACATCGAAAAGCGCCGCGCTAATACGGTTTTGGGCTATTATTGACCACACGATTACCGGCTGAACGGGACACGACATGGCGATGTTGCTCAATGAATTCAATCATCATTCCAGCGATATCCAGCCCGGTGGTGGTTTCTATTCCTTCCAGCCCTGGTGACGCGTTCACTTCCATGACCAATGGCCCGCGCTTGGCCCTTAGTATATCAACACCAGCGACATTCAGTCCCAATGTTTTTGCAGCCTTCACCGCAATTGCCCGCTCCTGTGAACTAATTTGAACCCGATTGGCTGACCCGCCACGGTGCAAATTGGACCGAAAATCACCCGGTTTAGCCTGCCGTTCAATGGCGGCCACCACGCGATCACCGATCACCAGACAACGGATATCCTTACCTTCCGCCTCGCGGATATATTCCTGCACCAGGATATGGGCATTCAATCCGCGAAAAGCATCAATCACACTCTCCGCCGCTTGTTGCGTCTCCGCCAACACCACGCCAATACCCTGAGTGCCTTCCACCAACTTGACCACCAGCGGCGCGCCGCCGACCATTTTAATCAAATCGCCAGTATCATCCGGCGAATGCGCAAATCCGGTGATCGGTAAATCAATGCCCTGACGCGCCAGCAATTGCAGAGAATGTAATTTATCCCGGGCACGGATCACCGCAACCGCGTTATTCAGCACAAAACTGCCCAACATTTCAAATTGCCGCAACACGGCCGTGCCGTAAAACGTAATAGCCGTTCCGATGCGCGGAATAACGGCATCATATCTGTCAAGTTGTCGTCCGCGATAATGCACCGAAGGTGCCGCCGAATTGATATTCATATAGCAGGATAGTGGATCGATAATTTCAATACTATGCCTGCGCTCTGTTGCTGCCTCACGTAATCGTTCGCAAGAATAAAGGGAACCGTCCCGTGACAGAATGGCAATCTTCATAAGACTCCTGTGCTACCGGGTAGCCCATCCTTGTTGGTGTAAGTAGTCCAGCATAAACAGACGACGTTCTTTGCTCAGCGTCTGCCGAATCTGGTCACTCCAACTTTCATTACGCGAGCGGTCACGGTGCAGATAGTAGTCGACAATATGTTGATCGTATTGTGCCAGCAAAGTGCTATCAATTGGCTGATAGGTGTTTTCATGTACCACCAGTGCAGCGGGCAACCGTGGCTTAAGCGCCGGTTGCGCATTCGGATATCCCAGACACAGACCAAACAACGGCAATACCCGCTTGGGCAGTGCCAGCAACTGGGTAACATCGGCGATATTATTACGGATTCCACCGATGAACACACCACCCAATCCCAGCGATTCCGCCGCGATCAGTGCGTTTTGTCCCATTAACGCCGTATCCACACACCCCAATAGCAATTGCTCCGCCAGCCCGACTTCTGCCTGCGGAAAGATTTGCAGATGACGATTGAAATCTGCGCAGAACACCCAAAATTCAGCGGCCTGTCCTACATAAGCTTGTTCACCGGTCAGATGCACCAAAGTTTGACGCACAGAATGATCGGTAATACGAATAATGGAACTGCATTGCAGAAAGCTGGAACTGGAAGCACTTTGCGCAGCAGCAATGATGGCATCCCGCTGCTCATCCGTCAGTGGCTGTGCCGTAAACGCCCGGATGGAGCGATGTTGCCGTAATAAATCGATAGTTGGCGTCACAATAGATATCCTTCGAAACAAGATTTTTATTTCCCGCAGAACTCACCACGCGTGCTATTCCGTCTGATCCGACTCCGCGATAGATGATATGGAAAAGACATACGCCGCTATTTTGTCATATTATGACGGCGACAATAGTATTGTTGGTCAATCTAAAACACCAACAACTTGTAACCGGTATTCACTGTGTATCTGATAGATAACGCAAATCAGTACAACAGGCTGTGACTGCTTTTTTTCGTTGCCTGTTGCGCGCATAGTGCGTGCGGTTAGCGTTGCTTTGAGCATTATATTCAACGTTTCCGCGGGAAACTGCGACTGATTAATTAAGTAAGGAGTTTACATGTTTGCTGTTATTTTCGGACGCCCTGGTTGTCCTTATTGTGTTCGTGCCAATGAGTTGGCTGAAAAACTCTCAACTGAGCGTGATGATTTCCGTTTCCGCTACGTTGATATTCGCGAAGAAGGCATTTCAAAAGAAGATTTATCCAAAACTGTGGGCAAACCGGTCGAAACCGTGCCGCAGATTTTTCTGGACGAAAAACATATTGGTGGTTGCACTGAGTTTGAAGCCTACGCTAAAGAACATTTGAACCTATTCAGGTAAACCATAAGTCGATCAATCTCCACGGCAACAAAATTCATTAATAATAAAAAACGCCCTGAGACGTTGAACCGCCTTGGGGTAATCATTCTCTCTCCCGACAGTGTTGCATACTCCCGTTTTACACCGATACACATTAACGAAAATAGCGCCGACTCGCTGCGTGCAAAAACAGCAGTATTAATCCCCCCATGAGGCTCCAGAACAAAGCACCGGCAACATAGGCCAGCTCTTGCCAGAATGAAATCACCGAGCCAATCCACAAATGCAGGATAAGCAGGCATATTGGCGAGGCAATCAGTGAGCCGATGAAGGTATAGCGTAACCGTCTACCTCCAGCAAGGCAGCTGGATACTACACCCGGCAATAGAAATAACAGCATTCCGGGATCACCATGTAATGCTTCTCCCTCGACCTTGGAGACGATCATTTTCTGACTCAGGAAAATAAGGGTAAACAATATGAAACAGCTGACGACGCCCACCCAACCTCTATTACCTGCCATACTTCGCCTCCCGACATGTACATACGTCATATCAACCTGACGGTAAATAGTTCTCCGACATTCAACACCAGCATAGATGTATATCCCTGATATGGTACGAAGCGAGGCTTATTACTATTTATCTGCACTGGCGACTGGTTGTCAGACTAATAAACCTCTAAAATGGCGACCGACCCAACAATTGCTCTAAATAAGATCGGTTTTTACATTTTATAATGTGTTACCGGCATAGCCAACATCATGTGATTAGGGGAAATTTAGCCCTAATCACTTTTTATATCAAGAACTTACTAGTAAACAACAAGTTACATCCAATGAATATAAACGTCGCTGATTTGTTAAACGGGAATTACATTCTGCTCTTATTTGTGGTTCTGTCATTAGGACTTTGTCTGGGGAAATTAAGGCTGGGTTCTGTACAACTCGGTAATTCTATTGGGGTTTTAGTTGTATCGTTATTACTGGGACAGCAACATTTCGCTATTAATACCGAGGCGCTTAATCTAGGTTTTATGTTATTTATTTTTTGTGTCGGTGTTGAAGCTGGCCCTAACTTTTTTTCCATATTCTTCCGCGACGGAAAAAATTATCTCATTCTGGCTCTGGTGATGGTCGTCAGTGCATTAATCATTGCGTTGCTGCTGGGTAAGGTTTTCGGTTGGGGTATCGGGTTAACCGCCGGGATGCTGGCGGGCTCGATGACATCCACACCAGTACTGGTCGGTGCGGGAGACACGTTACGCAACGCCACTAATCTTGGCCAACAACTGGGTATCGAACAGGAACACCTGAGTCTCGGTTATGCGCTTACCTACTTAATCGGTTTGGTCAGTTTGATTTTTGGTGCCCGTTACCTACCAAAACTACAGCATCAAGACCTGCCCACCAGCGCCCAGCAAATCGCTCGGGAGCGAGGCCTGGATCCAGATAGTCAACGTAAAATTTATCTGCCAATTATCCGTGCTTATCGTGTTGGTCCGGAACTGGTCGCCTGGGCTGATGGCAAAAATCTGCGGGAGCTGGGCATCTACCGCCAGACAGGGTGCTATATTGAGCGGATTCGTCGCAATGGGATTCTGGCCAGCCCGGATGGTGATGCCGTATTACAACTGGGTGATGAAATTGCCCTGGTGGGCTATCCGGATTCTCATGCCCGACTCAACTCCAACTTCCGCGATGGCAAAGAAGTTTTTGACCGTGATTTGCTGGATATGCGCATCGTTACTGAAGAAATTGTGGTGAAAAACCACAATGCCGTAGGTAAACGACTCAGCCAGCTTAAACTGACCGATCACGGCTGTTTTCTTAACCGCATCGTGCGCAGCCAGATTGAGATGCCGATTGATGATGGCGTTGTGCTAAATAAAGGTGATGTTTTGCAAGTCAGCGGCGATACCCGTCGCGTAAAAAGCATCGCTGACCGTATCGGTTTTATTTCTATCCACAGCCAGGTCACGGATCTACTGGCATTCTGCGCCTTTTTCATCATCGGTATCATGATAGGGCTGGTCACATTCAAGTTCAGCAACTTCTCATTCGGTATTGGAAACGCCGCCGGTCTGCTGTTCGCCGGTATTTTGCTAGGCTTTCTGCGGGCTAACCACCCCACATTCGGTTATATTCCACAAGGGGCGCTGAATATGGTGAAAGAGTTCGGACTGATGGTATTTATGGCCGGCGTCGGCCTGAGCGCCAGCGGCACCATTAATACCAGTTTTGGCGAAGTAGGTGTACAAATGCTGTTTTCAGGATTGATGGTCAGCTTGCTGCCGGTAGTGATTTGTTTCCTGTTTGGTGCCTATGTTCTGCGGATGAACCGTGCGTTGCTGTTTGGTGCCATCATGGGTGCCCGGACCTGTGCCCCGGCGATGGAGATCATCAGCGATGCAGCTCGCAGCAATATTCCGGCACTGGGATATGCTGGCACCTATGCGATTGCCAACGTGCTACTAACATTGGCGGGTTCATTGATTGTGATTATCTGGCCGGAATTGCCAAGCTGGGGCTAAATGTAAAAATATGTCAATTTTTTTCAGTTCTATCTGAACTTTTCCAGATAGCTGGCGTCTGATTAAGTGCCACTGCTTTTCTTTGAAATCTCAATATTGAGGAGCCCATCGTTCACGCCTTTCAGGTTCAAGAACGATGGGCCTTTTCTTTTTCTGCTCAATTAGAATCCCTTATTAACTTCAAAGTGTTATAACTTTTTCACTCCCCGTTTGCGCCAACCCGTCCCTAGAGGTTATAAAAGAAATATTGTGAAACTTCCATGTAAAACAAGGAGAATACTTATCCTGCGTTTAACAACACATGGCTTATTTTTTATCGGGGAAAGAAATGGAAACGCGGCGTGAAAAACGAATCAATAAACTGGCCCAGGCCCTGAAAAAAGCAGACAAATTACATCTTAAAGATGCGGCCCAGTTACTCGGCGTTTCTGAAATGACGGTACGCCGCGACCTTAATACCCGGCCAGATTCCGTGCTACTGCTGGGCGGATATGTGGTCAATGGTCTGAAAAACAACAGTCCCTCCCGCTATTTCGTTTCTGAACAACAGACTAAACACGCAGCAGAAAAAAGAATCGTCGGAGAAATAGCTGCGTCACTGATAGAGGCTAACGATACGGTCTTCTTCGACTGTGGCACCACCACCAGTTACATTATTGAAGCCATTCCGCATGAATTGCCCTTTACCAGTATTTGTTATTCGCTGAACACCTTTTTGGCCCTGCAAGAAAAACCCAATAACAAAGTCATCCTCTGCGGCGGTGAATTCCATCCCGATAGCGCAATCTTCACACCGCTCAGCCAATACAACGGCATGGACCACATCTGCCCTAACAAGGCCTTTATTTCCGCGGCCGGCATTGATCTGGATGTCGGTGCAACCTGCTTTAACTTTGCTGAATTGTCGATGAAACACCGGGCGCTGGCGATGTCACAACGTGCCATCCTGGTCGTTGACAGCCGTAAATTTGACCAGCGAAAACCCGCCCACATCGGCCCTTTTTCGCTGTTTGATACGCTGATCACCGACCGTCAACCCACGGAAAATTATACCCATTACTGTAGCAATAATGGCATTGTGCTATTAACCCAACATTAGCTGAACAGCTCGCCAAACCACTGCGTAAATTTCAGCATTACCTCATCCCATATCCGGCTGAGCAAGCCGGATTCCGGAATATCATCCATCACCACCAGCGGCCGTTGGGCGACAGATTTTCCGTCCAGTTGAAAATCAATACTGCCAACCACCTGGCCTTTCTTCAATGGCGCAGATAAGTAGGGTTGACTCAGCGTGAAACTGGCTTTCAAATTTTTCATCTGTCCTTTTGGAATGGTCAGTGCCGCATTCTGAGCCGTGCTTAAACGCGCTTCTTTAGTTGTACCAAACCATACTCGTTGGGTTGTGAAAGGTGTATCGGCACGAAGGGGCGTAACGGTTTCAAAAAAATGGAATCCCCAGGTCAATAGTTCCTCACTATCCCGAAAACGAATACTGTCCGTTGGTGCTCCCAGCACCACCGAGATCAACCGCATATTCCCCTCCGTCGCCGACGCCACCAGATTGTTCCCGGCACCACTGGTGTGTCCGGTTTTCACACCATCTACATTCAGGTTGGTGCTCCATAACAGACGGTTACGATTAAACTGATGGATCTTATTAAACGTAAACGACTTCTCCTTATTCAATGCGTATTCATCCGGAACATCACGGATTAGTGCTTGACTCAACAGCGCCATGTCACGCGCAGTGCTGTACTGCCCTTCAGCATCGAGCCCATGTACGGTAAGAAAATGCGTATTGACCATACCCAGCGACTTGGCATACTGATTCATTAGGTCAACGAACGCTCCCTGGCTACCGGCCACATAATCTGCCAACGCAATACTGGCGTCATTCCCTGATTGAATCACAATCCCTTTATTCAGTTCGGATACCGGGACACGATCTCCTGGCTTGAGAAACATTAATGAAGAGCCACGCAACACTGGGTTGCCGGTTGCCCAGGCATCATTACCCACAGTGACGATATCAGTGGGATGGATCTTTCCAGCCTTTATCGCCTGTCCGATTACATAGCTGGACATGATTTTGGTCAGACTCGCTGGGTCAAGGCGGTCATCAGCATGATATTCTGCCAAAACCTTACCACTTTGATAATCCATCAAAATAAAGGCTTTGGCATCAAGTTGGGGAACTTCGGGAACCACCGGAATCGACTCGGCATGAGCCACGGCGGGAAATATGGCAACCAGCAGTGCCCACACTGTGGCAGCAGTTACTCTGGAGAGAAAAGTCATCATCTTCATGTGTTGGCTGCTCTTATTTAAAGGTCATCAAAAACGTTATGGATCAACCAGTTTTGAATTCACTGACCATACAAAAATAGTCGGTCATCGCCGGTAATTAAACGCCCAACACTGTAAAGATAGTAAAAGACATAAAATAGTTAGAAAAATCAAAAGGAAATGTAAAGCTCATGCCATATGATAAATGTGGCATGGCCCAGCCGTCATACTCGTTCCCACGACGGTCATCGTTAACACATCGTACCACTAATTTTACGCCATATAATTTCACTGCTACATTATTTATGGCGATGCTTTTTATGCTCTATTTGGCTTTGGGAAGAGAAATAATCCGAATAAATTTCGTGACGTTTATCTCACTAAAGCATTGTGATAAATTCGCCGTTAAGTTAGTCAAGGGCAGGGTCTTTCGTTTCGATCGGAAATTAAGATAACACATACCGATTAAATCCAGACAGAACTACGTCAAGCAAGCATTCAATTTTATGTAATGCACTAGATCCAACTAGCGCAAGGCCTCCTTGTGCTGCAAGGAAGATTTAAATAAAGGGAATCGATCATGGCTATAGAGAAAAGTATTGTCAATTACAAGTCCTGGAATGTATATGTTGAAAAGCATATATCCAATCCTGATAATGAAACTGTGATAATGGTTAATGGTGCATTATCAACCACTGCGGCTTTTAAAAATACCGTCAAAAACCTTTCAGGAAAATTTAACATTATTCTTTTCGATTTGCCTTTTCTTGGTGAGTCGCTGGAACATAATGATTTAAGTCATGTCATTACCAAAGATGATGAAGTCAATATCCTGCTTAATTTAATCGAAGTGCTTGAGCCACAGTACATTATCTCCATTTCATGGGGTGGTTTGTCATCATTGCTGGCATTGTCAAAAAAACCAGGGCAAATCAAGAAAGCGGTCATTGCCTCATTTTCGGCCAATCTCAACGACAAAATGCGCAATTATGTTGAACAGGCCAGAGCATGCATTCACTCCAAGCGATTTGAAGATGCGGCGGTATTGTTGAATGAGGAAGTCGGTAAATTTTTACCGCCATTATTAAAGCATATCAATCTCAAACATCTTTCTGCACTGGATGAATTTGCGTTCCAGCAAGTCAGTTTTCATATTGATCAGGTTCTCAGTCTGAAAGAAGAAAATTATATTGATATCTTTAAAAAGATTAACGCAGAGGTGCTATTCCTCAATGGCGAAGATGATGAATACACAACAGCTGAAGATATTCAGAAAATGGGATGCTACATCAGTAATTGCCAATTCAACACCGTACCAGAAGCAGGCCACTTCCTGGATCTGGAAAATAGAAAAGCCGCAAAAAGGGTCGCACAGGCCATTATTTCATTCCTGGCTTGATGATTTTCCCCTTTAGTTATCCCTCTTCCATGGCGCTAACCACCTCTTATTAAGGTGGTTAATTATTTTCAAATCCAAATAATTACCAGGCTAATTTTATGCACTCAATAATTCGAGTTGCAGGAGGGTCAATGCATCTGCAACATGAAGTATGGCGGTACTAAACTCAGCATTTAGCAACGTTCGCGCTTATCGGCACATTTGGCAAACCAGCCCCCCAAAACCTGCACTACTACACCAGGATGATCAACGCGATAACCGTTACAACCATCACTAGCGTTTCATAATGATAGTAAGCAAAACGTATTACCAGATCGCCACCGCAATCGATCCGATAGTGTTGTCGGACAGGATTCAGGGCCAGGACAACAGCAAGACCAACCATATTATAACGGGTTTTGAACGGATGATATTTACCAGCACCGTACTGAACAGCTGTCTACTGTTCGCGCTCCTGCTCTTTGCCAGCATCAGATTGGGCTGAACATCATCACTGAATTCACATACCATTATCTTATCGCCTTTTTCGGCAGCTCAGGCTTTACCGCCTCCTGCCACCGCCCTAAATATAATGGTATGTGAATCGTTTTGTGCGACGACGAGCGGTATACTGGGAACCAACCGTCTACACAGTGCCACACGGATCCGCTGGGTAAATGGTCATAAAATACTTTCCGGTCGGATAAATAACTGGCTGTCATTGTTGGGAAAGTTAAAGTAATTCATAAATAGTAAACATTATTTCCTATGCTCTGGGGTGTGACTACGCGACATAGCACTTTATGCCCGTGAAGATTTGACTTATCGCAACAACCTTACCGATATCAGGTTTGAGCTAATGAGAGACAAAGGAGATATTCAATGTTGAAAATATGGGGACGTGACAACTCCACAAATGTGAAAAAAGTACGCTGGTGTGCCACTGAATTGGGACTGCCATACGAGCATATTCTGGCGGGTGGTAAGTTTGGCCGCAATCATGATGCAGACTATCTGGCCATGAACCCTAATGGATTGGTTCCTTGCTTACAGGATGACGAGTTGGTGCTATGGGAATCCAACACCATTGTGCGTTATCTGGCAGCGCAATATGGACAAGGTTCATTGTACCTTGCTGATGCCAAAGCGCGTGCCAGTGCGGAAAAATGGATGGACTGGACAACGGCCTTCAGCATACCGTTTCAAAATGTGTTTCTGGGCATGGTACGCACCGCGCCGGAAAAACGAGATATGTCAGTCATCGAAGCAGGGATTGAACGCTGTGAAAAATTGTTTACGATCATCGATATGACGCTGGCAAAACAGCCCTGGCTTTCTGGTGAAACATTCGGTGTCGGTGATATCCCATTAGGTTGTTATGCTTATGGCTGGTTTTCGATGGACATTCCGCGCCAGACGCATCCGCATCTGGAACGATGGTACCAGCAGCTCACCCAGCGTAATGCTTTCAAACAAACGGTAATGTTACCCTTGAGCTAAAAACATCACACCCACCCGTTCAAGGTGGGTGTGACTTTGAATAAACCCGAATCCCGACCGGGCTGGCTGTTTTTTGAACATGCGGGACTGTTTCTTCACGCCTATTCAGGTATAATCCGCCGACTTTTTCCGGCACCACTCCGGCACAACACGATGTATGAGATGCTATGACTGTTAACACCTTTGATCCTTCACAGACCACAACACTTGCTGCCCCTCAGAAAACACTGACGACGATGGACAAAGGCGGCAACCCCTCCCAATCCCGAAAAATCGGAGTGATCAGTCTGGGGTGTCCGAAAAATCTGGTGGATTCCGAGCGCATCCTGACCGAGTTGCGGACCGAAGGTTATCAGGTCGTGCCTAGCTATGACGACGCCGATCTGGTCATCGTCAATACGTGCGGTTTTATTGATAGTGCCGTGCAAGAATCACTGGAAGCCATTGGTGAAGCCCTTAATGAAAACGGAAAAGTGATTGTCACCGGGTGTTTGGGCGCCAAAGAAAATCGCATCCGTGAAGTTCACCCCAAAGTGCTGGAAATTACCGGGCCACACAGCTATGAACAGGTACTCTCCCATGTACATCACTATGTGCCCAAACCGGAGCACAACCCCTTTACCAGTCTGGTGCCCGCTGCCGGTGTAAAGCTGACACCACGCCATTATGCCTACCTGAAAATTTCTGAAGGTTGCGACCATCGTTGCACCTTCTGCATCATCCCCTCCATGCGTGGCGATCTGGATAGTCGGGCCGTTGGCGAGGTACTGGATGAAGCAAAACGTCTGGCTGAATCCGGCGTTAAAGAACTCTTGATCATCTCGCAGGATACATCCGCCTACGGCGTCGACATCAAGCACCGCACCGGTTTCTGGAACGGGCAGCCAGTAAAAACCAGCATGGTTAGTCTATGTGAACAGTTGGCAACGCTGAATATCTGGATACGTCTGCATTATGTCTATCCTTATCCACACGTTGACGAAGTCATCCCGCTGATGGCTGCCGGCAAAATCCTGCCTTATCTGGATATTCCACTTCAACACGCCAGCCCGAAAATTCTGAAGCTGATGAAACGTCCCGGCGCGGTGGAACGGACACTGGAACGCATCAAACGTTGGCGTGAAATCTGCCCGGATTTAACGTTACGCTCAACCTTTATCGTCGGCTTCCCCGGTGAAACCGAAGAGGATTTCCAGATGCTGCTGGATTTTCTGCAGGAAGCACAACTGGACCGCGTGGGCTGTTTCAGATTCAGCCCGGTAGAGGGTGCCAGTGCCAACTTGCTGCCTGATCCGGTACCGGAAGACATCAAAGAAGCACGCTACCATCAATTCATGCAACTACAGCAACAGATTTCCGCTCAGCGTTTGCAGGCTAAGATTGGCCGAGAATTGCGGGTTCTGATCGATGAAGTGGATGAAGAAGGCGCGATCGGTCGCAGTATGGCGGATGCACCGGAAATCGACGGCGCGGTTTATCTGAATGGAGAAACACGAGTCAACGTCGGCGATATGGTGACAGTGAAAATCGAACACGCGGACGAGTATGATCTGTGGGGCAGTCTGATCTGAATCTTGGCACGCAAACCCTGAACCGATGTTCAGGGTTTGCTTTTGGCCAGAATTGGCAATAAATTCCCCCTCCCCCAAACACGACTGCCGTAAAAAGCGCCAACAACCCCGGCATCCAGACGCTTCACCTTGCGTCCATCGGATAGGTAAAGTAGCCTTGCCTGATGATTGTTTGTGCGGAGTAAGGCAGAAAGCATGTGGGTACGCCTGATATACGGTTTTTTCATCAGCTTTATCGTGCTGGTGTGCGCCGCATTTCTGCTTGACCGTTGTATAAGTTGGCGCACAGCGCCTTATATTTATGACCGGTTGCAGGACCTACCATCACGCAAAGTCGGCGTAGTTCTTGGCACCGCCAAGTATTACCGTGCCGGAGTCATCAACCAGTATTACCTTTTCCGAATTCAGGGCGCGTTGAACGCTTATAACAGTGGGAAAGTCAAATACCTGCTTCTCAGTGGTGACAATGCACAGCAAAATTATAACGAACCGATGACCATGCGACGGGATCTGATATCCGCCGGCGTCCCTCCGGCAGATATCGTGCTGGATTACGCAGGGTTTCGTACCCTGGATTCCATTATCCGAACCCGCAAAGTTTTTGATACCAACGATTTCACCATCATCACTCAACGTTTCCATTGCGAGCGTGCATTATTTATTGCCCTGCATCTGGACATTCAGGCTCAGTGTTATGCGGTTCCTTCGCCGAAGGATATCTGGCTGGTACGACTCAGGGAATTCGGTGCCCGTATCGGCACGCTGTTTGACCTTTACATACTAAAACGGGAACCCCGATTTCTGGGGCCGGTAATCCCTATTCCGGCAAAATATAAAATAGACACGGGTGAACCGGGCTACCCGGTGGTACTACCAGAGCAGATTATTCCCTCGGTCACCAAAACAGAACAACCACTCAATACCCCCGAGACAACGATTGGCGACCCTCGACCTTAAACCGGCTTTTCCGCCACCCATCGGGTGAGATAACGCCACATCCACTCCATCGGTCCCTGCTGGAAAAACCGTAACCAAGCACGGGCAAACAGAAAATTGAGTAACCATACACCCGGAACCAGCGCCAGCAATTGTAAACGGTCCAACTGCATAAATAGCCCCATACGGTTAAACAGTGTCGTGCAAATCAAGGTCTGCAACAGATAACTACTCAAGGCCATCCGTCCAATATCGGCAACCCAGTAAGTGATTCGCCAACGACTTAATATGGGCCAAAAGCCGTAGCATAACGCCAGATAGCCAATCGCCTGCAATGGCGCGCCAAGTTCGCGGGGAATTTGCAGTAACAATCCACACCAGCGATATTCCCAGTGCAACTGCCATTGTAGCGTGATCCCTACCCCATTAATCACCACTGCCGGGATGATCGACCATACTGCGACCCGCCGATAATGGTTCTGGCTGAACTGGCCTTTCAGCCAGCCACAGCGCATCAACGCCGCGCCAAGCAACATCGCTCCCATCAACAACCAGCCAGACTGTACCCCCAAAGACAGCAGACTATCACTCAACAACGATAACCGATTGCTCCAGGCCGTCGGCCCGCCGTGTGCCTGCCAGTATGCTTCATAAGCCATGTCGGCCACGCTTGGCTGCCAGAAACGCCCGCCGTCCGTGCTGAGTATCTGACTGAGTATCGCCAGAATGCCTATGCCAGCCAGGTAGATCGCCACACCGCTTTTTAGCAACACTTGGGTATTTTCTGCATAGCGCACCATGCCGTAACACACCAGCCCAATCAGCCCGTAATCCAGCAGAATATCGCCATCCCAGAAAAACAGACTGTGGATCAGACCGATCAACATCAACCAGAATAGCCGGGCATGGATCCAGCGCCGACCACGCGGCAACAGCAACTGCAATCCACCACCAAACAGTAGTGCAAACATGGTCAGGAATTTCGCCTGGGCCACACCATCCACAATGGCCCAAGTCCAGGCATCCCGTAATGGCGGTAGTCCTCGATATGCAGGATTAAGGTAGGCCGCTTCAGGCAAACCAAACGCGGTGATGTTAAGTAGCAGAATACCCAGAATGGCAATCCCGCGCGCGAAATCCAGAGTAACAATTCTCGGTGGTGTCGTTGATTGTGGTGTCGTTAATTGTGGTGACATGGCCGTCGGCAAGCGATAAGTTTATCGGTGAATTGTAGTGACAGATAAGGCAAAAACCTACGCTTTTACTCACTATAAAATGAAGTTGGGTACTTCAGACAGGTGTAACGGCAGGCGTTATGACGCAAGGAAACGCACTAAAACCGTGCCCACCACAGCAGGCACAGCGTAAACGGCGATTTGTCGGTTAATTATGATGACGCACCGCGCGTAAAAATTCCTGACGAGTATTCTGGCTGGACTTGAATAATCCCCCCAGCGATGTCGTCGTGGTCGCACTGGTCGCATCACGAATGCCACGGGCTTTCACACAGTAATGTACTGCATCAATGGATACCGCCACATTATTGGTGCCCAACAAAGCCTGTAGCGCAATCAGAATCTGTTGCGTCAGCCGTTCCTGCACCTGTGGGCGCTGCGAGAAGAATTGTACGATACGGTTAATTTTCGACAATCCAATCACGCCATCTTTGGGGATATAGGCGACTGTCGCTTTACCATCGATAGTAACGAAATGGTGCTCACAGGTACTGGTCAGCGTGATATCACGCACCGTGACCATCTCATCCACCTTCATCTTGTTTTCGATAATGGTAATTTTCGGGAAGTTGCTGTAATCCAGACCAGCGAATATTTCATCCACATACATTTTGGCGATGCGATCTGGCGTCTCGGCAAGGCTATCGTCCTCCAGATCAAGACTGAGCAGGTTCATGATTTCCGTCATATGTTCCGCAATGCGACGTTTACGGATATCCCGATCCAACATTTCGCCACGCAATGGGGTTTCCAACCCACGCGCCATCAATGCTTCATGCACCAAGACAGCTTCTTTTGTTAACGGTGATGCCATTATTATTTATTCTCCAGCAGGTGTAACTTATTTTGGCGCAGAGCAGGATAAAACGCCGACTTCACTCTAGTTGAGTGCATAACGATTATCCAGTGATTGTTCCTCATGATTGATGAAATAGCTGCAATCACCCGCTGATCAATAACGAAAATGGAACAAACGCTTTTCAGCGTCCGTCCCATTTTAGGCTGTCGACGTTAAGTGCGCCAATTGTGAGAAAACCGTCAGGATCTCTCACAGTGATCATAACGACTGGATTTGTGGACAGGCAATAACGCCAGACGTTCCGATGCCGGAAGCGCTCTTTTGCTACCCTGATTCTTCGCTATCGTCGGCACATTATCAATACGCCGCCATACAGTATATGGTATGGCGGTTACCTGACATTATTGATAATTAACGCTACGGCAGAATGGGTTTCTGGCTAGCGGATCAGAATGTTTCCCAGTTATTGTCACCCGCTTTACGACCTGCGATAGCCAATGCAGATGTCGATGCAAGTGTCGGGCGTTTTAGCGCAACGGCGGGGGTAATCTTCCCGCCAGGGCGTCGTTCATCGCTGCCCAGTTGGAACACAGCTACTGCTTCAGACAATTGGCGGGCTTGTTCTTCCAAAGACTCCGCAGCTGACGACGCTTCCTGCACCAGCGCCGCATTTTGCTGGGTAACACCATCCATCTCATTGACTGCCTGACCAATCTGGTTGATACCGCGGCTCTGCTCATCAGAGGCGGAGGCAATTTCTCCAATCAGATCATTAACATGGCTGATGGATGTAATGATGGTTTCCATCGCGTCACCCGCCTGTTTCACCTGGTTGGAACCGATATCCACGCGAGAGACTGACTCCGCGATCAAAATTTCAATTTCTTTTGCTGCCTGGGCGCTACGCTGGGCCAGATTACGCACCTCGCCGGCGACAACAGCAAAACCACGGCCCTGCTCCCCGGCACGCGCCGCTTCTACTGCCGCATTCAGTGCCAGAATATTGGTCTGAAATGCAATACCGTTGATAACACTGGTGATATCGGCAATCTTGCGTGAACTGGCCGTAATGCTGTCCATGGTTCCCACCACTTCACCAGTGATTTCTCCCCCTTTTTTTGCAACGACCGAAGCTTCGTGCGCCAGCTTGCTGGCCTGGTGAACGTTTTCCGAATTCAGTTTCACTGTGGAACTGAGTTGCTCCATGCTGGCTGCGGTTTCCTGTAACGCGGCTGCCTGTTGTTCAGTGCGAGCAGAAAGATCGTTATTCCCCAGCCGAATTTCACTAGACCCTTGAAAAATAGAGGAAGAGCTGTCTCGAATAACCGAAACGGTATTACTCAGGCTATTCTGCATTTGCTTGATATAAGGGATCAGTTGACCGACACAGTTGCGACCGAACGCTTCCAGCTCGAATCCTAGTTTACCCTCCGTCAGTAACTCAAGATGCTTTTTCATCATGCCAATCGGCTTAACCAGATAATTCACCAGATAACGGTCACTCAGTATCAGAATAATGATACCCAGCGCCAACGCAGCCATTAATATGATCTTACTGAACACCGTTAGCCTATTCACTTGTTCGATGGCAGTGTCTGACTGAATGATTTTGGTGTATTTTTCCGCCTCGACGCCAAAACTTACACTCAACGAAGGGTAGGATTGGCGAAAAAGCTGATGAAAATCATCTATCCGATGAGATTTTAGTGCGTTGTACATAGGCTCAATGCCGGAATTGAGTAACGCTGACCAAACTGAGATCATCGTGTCAATGGTTTGCTGTTCAATCCCCTCATGCGGAGCTACTTTGAATTGCTCAAGTGCATCTTTGGTATTTTTAATCGCAATACCCGCCGCATCCAGCGTTTTTTGGGCGTTATCCGTATCACCAATCTGTAAAAAATCAACGCTTCTTAGCATGCGTGTCACAGATCGGAAATACTGATCGTTTCCTTTCACCAGCACCGAGTAGTTTTTTCCCTGCGTTTGGCTGAAATCCAGCAACGAGCTCATGTCACTTAGTGTAGAAAAGGTAAACAGTGACACGCCCCCCCAAAGTAATAGAAATAAACCGAGGATAACTAACATCATTGCCCTGATGGTAATGTTTTTTAAAAAATTCATAAGTAACTCCGGATAATTAATCAGCGTTTTCTATTTGTGCTTTTAATAACCAACACGCTAGAATATTTGATATTTTGCTACTCACCCTTTGATGAAAAAAGGCAGACTACTTGTTAAAATATTCACAAAAATTAATAACAATGAGATAAAGCCAATACAAAAACATGATGTATTATTCTCTACATCCGGCATTATTCAGTTGCCGACATGTTGGCGTAGTCCATTCACCAAAATCACTTACTTATGTTAGTTTGCCGGGATTCGTTTCCTTTTTATCTTCCTGTATCTTGAAAACTGTTAAATATACATCGGCATTAAAATTAAATTCTTAATCGTTTTTTCACTAAATATTAAAAAACCCACTATACAATGGTAATTCTCTGTTATTGGTAAGCGTTTTTTATTACCAAATTAATATTAACTTATTGTTTTAAAACAATTTTTAATTTTTTATTTAAATAAACACATTAACTCATTTAATCTAAAACAGAATAAACCGTTAAACAGTAAGAACGATTTATTTTCAAATCAACTATCGTTAAATCAGATATGCGGAATGAAATTTGACCATGATAAACAAACAAGAAATAGTACCCGCGGTTACTAAAATCAGTTTCACCGATATACTCCTGATAATTCCCTCACATTAATTGTAACTATTATCACAAGTAACCATACCCACAGTCTTTACGTTGTAAACACGGGTGACTATGTTTATCCGCTTAAATTATTTATCCAGACAATAATATAATAATTGTAACTTCAAAAATTAATTCTGGCAGGCAATAAACCTTATCAGCAATACCGACAAATTCCCTGCGGTGGTGTCTCCAGATAATGGAACTTCCGTCCATGTAGTATTTAACTGATGGATAACTGGCCTCACCAGCATTCCGTTTTTATTAAAGATGTATTGCCAAGGCGTAACCCACCCACTACACTCATGGAAAGTGAATAACTAAGCAAAAGTTAATGACGTAAAAAGAAGACATGGACCTTATTCAACTGCGTATGTTTTGCCTGGTAGCAGAAACCAGCTCAGTTGTCCGTGCGGCGGAACAACTTCATCGAGTGCCATCAAACCTGACCACTCGATTACGCCAGCTTGAGCAAGAGCTGGGAGAGGATCTGTTTATCCGGGAAAAACAGCGACTGCGTCTTTCACCACTGGGGCATAATTTCCTCTGCTATGCCCAGCGCATTCTGGCACTGAGTGACGAGGCAATCGCGATGACTCACACAGGAAAACCGGCGGGTAATTTCGCGCTTGGTGCCCTGGAAAGTCTGATTGTTACACCATTGCCAACCTTATTGGCGAGCTTTCACCTACAGTATCCACAAGTCAACCTGTCACTGGAATCCGGTACTGGAGATGAATTGCTTGATAGCGTGCGTACCGGATTACTGGCCACCGCGCTGGTTAACGGTCCGGTAAATGATGACGCGCTGAATGGCTGTGCTGTTTTTGTCGAACAATTGGTACTGGTTACTTCCCTGGGGAATCCCACCATCACGCACGCCAGCCAGGTACGGAACCGTACTTTGTTTTCCTTTAGCCGCGGATGTGGATACCGACGTCGACTGGAAGCCTGGTTCCGCAGCCAGGGCATTGCGCATGGTAATGTTGTAGAAGTTTCATCCTATTCATCCATGCTGGCCTGCGTGGCTGGCGGTGCAGGTCTGGCCATCGTGCCGCGTTCCGTACTGGGCACATTACCGGTGGGGAATCAGGTATTACCGCATGAGCTACCAGTCGAAATGGCTGAAGCCACCACTTGGCTGGTATGGCGTCGGGAAGCTTTCGGCCCTAATGTAGAAGCATTGAAGAAACTGATCATTGAACAGTTCCCCCACTGAGGGGTAAAGGTTTCCCGATCAGACATTGCATCAAAATCAGCCGTTGATACGTTTTAAACCTTATGTTCCATAAAAAAATAAAGGAGCTCACCATGCAAATGATAAAAACCCGGGCCGCTATCGCCTGGGGTCCCAACCAACCGCTTTCTGTTGAAGAAGTGGATTTGATGCCGCCACAAAAAGGCGAAGTGCTGGTACGCATCGTTGCCAGCGGTGTCTGTCACACGGATGCCTACACACTTTCCGGCAAAGATCCAGAGGGCGTGTTCCCAGTAATCCTCGGACATGAAGGCGGTGGTGTTGTTGAGGCTATCGGTGAAGGCGTAATCAGTGTAGCCGTTGGCGACCACGTTATTCCGCTGTATACACCGGAATGTGGTGAATGCGAATTTTGTCGTTCCGGCAAAACCAATCTGTGTCAGGCTATTCGTGCCACGCAAGGCAAAGGTTTGATGCCGGACGGGACGACGCGTTTCTTCAAAGACGGCAACCCTATTTTCCACTATATGGGGACCTCTACCTTCGCAGAACATACGGTGGTGGCTGAAATTTCACTGGCCAAAATCAGCAAGGAAGCCCCGCTGGAGGAAGTTTGTCTGCTGGGGTGTGGTGTAACCACAGGGATGGGGGCCGTCGTAAACACGGCGAAAGTCCAGCCAGGTGACAGCGTGGCGATTTTCGGTCTCGGTGGTATTGGCCTGTCAGCGATTATCGGTGCCAGAATGGCCGGCGCCGGGCGCATTATCGGGATTGACGTCAACACCAGTAAATTCGATCTGGCCCGCAAGCTGGGTGCTACCGACCTGATTAATCCCAAAGATCATGATAAGCCAATTCAGGATGTCATTATCGACCTGACGGAAGGCGGCGTTGATTTCTCTTTTGAGTGTATCGGTAACGTTAATGTGATGCGCTCCGCACTGGAATGCTGCCACAAGGGCTGGGGTGAGTCAGTGATTATCGGCGTGGCGGGTGCTGGTGAAGAAATTTCTACCCGTCCATTCCAGTTGGTGACCGGACGTGTATGGCGCGGATCTGCTTTTGGCGGTGTTAAAGGCCGCAGCCAGCTACCCGGCATTGTGCAGCGTTATCTGGACGGTGAATTCCAGCTCAACGATTTTATTACCCATACCATGAAGCTGGAAGACATCAATCAAGCATTTGAATTAATGCATGAAGGAAAATCCATCCGCTCTGTCATCCATTTCGACTAAATCGGAGGAACACCGCAACAATGAATGTGTCACTGGAACTTCTGGAAGAACATCGTATTTTTGGCGGCTGGCAACAGCGTTACCGTCATGCTTCATCCGCACTGAATTGCGACATGACGTTCAGCATCTACTTACCGCCGACGTCCGATGATATACCACCTCCGGTGCTGTATTGGCTGTCCGGGCTGACCTGTACGGATGAAAACTTTACTATCAAGGCCGGAGCCCAACGGGTTGCCTCGGAACTGGGTCTGGTGTTGGTGGTACCGGATAGCAGCCCGCGTGGTGAGAACGTAACAGATGATGACAGCTACGATCTTGGACAAGGTGCGAGCTTCTATGTCAATGCTATTCAGCCCCCTTGGAACACGCATTACCGGATGTATGATTATATCTGTCAGGAACTGCCAGCGCTGATTCAACAACACTTTAACGTCAGTGATCATCAGTCAATCAGCGGACATTCTATGGGGGGACACGGTGCCCTGATGTTGGCATTGCGCAACCCTGGCCGCTATCGCTCGGCGTCGGCCTTTGCCCCCATTGTCAATCCCTGTCGGACGCCATGGGGTAGAAAAGCGTTTACGGCATATCTGGGCAGTGATGAACAGTTGTGGCAACAGTATGACAGTTGTGCCCTGTTGGCAAACAGCACTGAGACCTTGCCAATACTGGTGGATCAAGGTGATTGCGACCAGTTCCTGGCTGATCAACTCCAACCTGCCCGGCTGGATGATGTAGCCCGCCAGCAGGGGTATCCACTGACGTTGCGGACACAATCCGGTTATGATCATAGCTATTATTTCATTGCCAGTTTTATTGAAGATCATCTGCGATTTCACGCTAAATACTTGCAATAAATAGTCGTGAGGTGTTGTTTACCCCTGATATTAGTAACAGAATAGCATCATGGAATGTTCAGCGGGCTTGAGCTTTCAAGTTTGCTGGTTTCCCATGTTTATTTATAGTGCGGGATATCAGGGGGAAACGTATTACGTTAACCCTTTAACCAGGGTAAATGGTGGCTGATGCCCATAGATTGACCAAAAAAAAGACAACCAGTAACATGCTCGCTATATAGTCTGTTTATTGGCTGCTTAATAACAACAGGGAGTTATCGGCTTTGCAACGCAAACGTGTTTCATCAACAGAACTGTTCTCCGTGGGATATGATCCGGAAACCAGCACACTGGAGATAGAGTTTCTCAACGGAAGCTTGTATCAGTATAAAGGCGTGGCGCGCATGATTTATGAAGAACTCATGTCGACAAGTGCCAAAAATCGCTACTATACCCGGTATGTGAAAAATTCATTTCCTTATGAAAAAATCCAATAACGTAACAGAGCGGACACCTGCTCCGCTCGGTTTGTTTCTGGCTTTATCATTGTGTATTTACCGCTGACACCACCTGGTGGAACGCCGTCAGTGATGTAGTTTCACCCATAGCCCCGGTGCAGAAAATACGTAATGTGGTTTTACCTGCCCCGCCACCGGAGAGGACAGCGTAACTGCACGGTACTGGCATGCAGATAACGCGAGATCAGATTATTTTTTCAAAAAACGCAGAATACGGATTCTACATTTCGTCACCAGCCTGAATAAAGTCGATATTCTGAACGAATCCAGTATTGACCACAAAATATACACCTTGACCGTCTTGTTATAATGAGGCGATCCATGAACATCTCTTAGTGAAAGAATATTATGGTGTCGGGATATTTTTTTGATGAACCCGGCTTCAACATTCGGGATAACTTCATCCATCAGACTCTGCACATAGTACAATTTAACGTTATTGTTAACTTCTGATGCATCAATGGTAAAAGTGGAATCCAGATAACTAAACACCTGCGCCGCATCAATCACTTTAGGTATTGTATTGATAATATTATGCTCAATAACCAGCCGTGTAACATACGGTAATTTGTTATAGACATCTGCATCATGGTACAGCGTGTCGAAAGGTGTTCCCACCATGGTCAACCCGCTAATTCGGCTGTCGATAATACTGTTCTTATACGCAATAAAACCGCTAAAACTTAACCCGATGATATGGCAATGGTATGTTCCCTGCTCGCTGCCGAGATAATCCAATATATCACTGTACATACTGAATGATTTATCACCATACGGTAATTTATTTTCTCCAACACCAGGCATTTCTGCCAAGACAATGGTGAAATCAAACTTGTCAAACAAGTTAATAATATTGACCCATTGTTCTTTTAAAGAAATGATTCCACCACTGATAATAATCACATTATTAGACTTTTTCTTCCTTATATAACAAATCTGTTTATCATCAGAAAGGCTAACACGCGTCACTATCCCCTTATCGATATAAAGATGCTTGAATAAGCGCAAACAATGTTCATAGCATGCTTGTTGCAATTCTGTTTCCGCATAGGGAAATCGACTAAGATTATAAAGTGCACAGGCCTTGACATATTCCCCTTTTTTTTCACATGCCTGCGCCGCTTCAAAAAACGTCCGACTCCAGCTGCTGTGGAGATCATCACCCAAATGATCAATCCGGCTTAAAAGATGTCGGGTTTCATCATAAACACCAAGTACCTTACTGTGTAATAAAACAAAATTCTTTAACTCATCCAATACCATAATAATTAGTCCATTGGGAAATGTTCTATATTCTGTTTTACCTGTCCCAGCAGTTGCGATGCCAGCTTCCCATCAAGAACCCGATGATCAAATACCATGACGAGATTCGCTACCCATGCGGCCACTATTTCCTCTCCAGCCACGATCGGTTTTTCGTTAACTGCACCCAGCGTAAAAGTAAATGTCGAACCGGATATGGGAATACACATATCAGGGCCGTTTTTCCCTAGCGATGTTACCGTAAAGCTTCCCCATGTTTCTGCCTGTGTTTTTGATGAACGTAACGCCAGCTTCATCAAAATAGCGGCTAAAAAACCGGGTAGTTGCTGAATCAACCTGATTTTACGGTAGTGTTCACTTTCCTTAACGTTCTCATGCTTAATCTCTTTTAACGCTTTTTCTATATCCATAACTGTTTTTATATCGGTATTTTTTATAACCCGCGAGTAGACCCCCGATACTCCATTCAACGTTTTCTCGAGCGTCAATCTGGCGCTGATATCATTCAAACAAATCAGAGTATTGCTGCTACCAAATTTCACCATTACATTCAGATCAGGAAATTTAGCCAGAGCATCACTGATTGCCTTGATAGTAATAGCGGTCATACTGCCAAGCTTGGCACTTTTTACAATGTGTGAGACATTCACTTCCCGTATTAACGTGATGGCCGGTATGTTTTTGGAAATCGATAAAAAAGAAAGTGTCTGATTCCTTTCCTTAGAGACCTTCTGCAACTTCATCGCTGACCGCCTGGTAAATATCATGAAGTGTTGTGCACTGTAAAACTCGCTCAACATTAAGTGTGAGCTTATTTTTCTTTTCAATTTCCATTAACATATAAACAAAGGTCAAAGAGTCCCACTCTGATAAATTGGTCAAATCAATATCCACATGTTCCTTGAGTAAGGACATCCCGGTTTTAACATTAATAAAGCTGATAAACTCGTCCAGATTCATATTAATATCTCCTCTTGAATAGCAACGGAATGGCTCTTTCCTGCCAAGTGATGATTATCCTGACCAACGATATTGAAGATTGTGTCCTTTGTATTATCAAAACCGCAGTCATGATAAAAAGACCGAAACTTTTTATTTTTTTCAGTCGGAATAAATGCAGCTTCTATAATATCGATACTTTTTTGTTTACACAGATCAAATAACCATTGTATTGCAGCGAACTCTACTTGCCGACCAAATATCCGGCAACTCATGATAAAGTTATCAATATAACAACGTTCATTCGAGAATCTGAGAAACATAGCACCTATCGTGCCATAATCCCCAATGTTATCATGACAATTCAATGCAACAATCAGGTTGTCACTGTTACGGTTGAATTCAGCCACATCATTCACGCTCATTCGCCTGGTCGTCATATTAAACTGATTGGTTCTCAGCGTGAGCTGTGATATTCGATCAAGCGTAGCATCATCAATCCTTCGGATGCTAAGCGTCATATTCAGACTGGCAAGAAAATCGTTGTTATCCGCGTAATTCTTTCTCATTTCTGTGCGGATTTTGTTCTGCGAATACGTCAGATTCCGTAACCGGTCATCATTACTGAGAGTTTCACGTTGAAAATAATCTTGGGTAATAATCCACGATACATTTTCAGCAACGTCACCAGAAAAATCGACCACCGTAATTTCCGGGCATCGCGTTTTGACCTCTGCGCATTCATAACCAGAATCATCAATGAACATCATGTGTTCTATTGATATATTCAACTCTTTGGCTATCTTGACGATATTGGTGCTTTTCTCATCCCAGTTAGCACTGATGACCGAAAATTTATCTAGTGAGATCTGTAATTCGTTGCTTCTGCGCTGAAACATCGCCTCGACATTTTCCAGGTTATTTTTACTGCATATCGCCAGAATAATCCCCTGATCGTACAAGTTACTCAAAAAACGTTGGTAGCGTAAAAATCCAGTACCGACCTGTTTATCGCTGATAATGATGTTATCGATACCATCATCAGCCAGCGTGCCTTTCCACAGCGTATTATCCAGATCGGTAACCACACATTTAATGGTTTTCCCCATGATCATTCGTAATGTAGAGGAAATCGATCTGGCCATGTCATCCAGTGTGCCAAGGCCGACGGACAGCCCCAGCAATTGCGCCAGCTTGCCATCTTCAGCACTGCCACCCGCCGTGTTGAATTCTTGGATATCAATCACCGTGACATGACTGCCGATATGAGATTTTGACTGGATAAAGGCGTTGAAATCATCGAGCAGCGACTTTATCTCGGCCCTTTTATTCAATGCGGTACACTGCTTTAAAATAACTTCACTGATATGAATCGTATTTATAAATGTATGTGCTTTACAGATCTGGGTTGAAAAGTTCAACACATGCTCCAGTCTGTCCTTATATTCTGTGATTTTTTCTCTGATAACATCGGCTGACCGTGCGCAACCAATCCCATCTTCAACAAATCTACCATCTATAATATAGACATGAAAATGTGCATTAAAATCACTGATCGCATCCATATTACCCAATATATGGGGGAAATAGTTGCTGTATACCTCGTCATAAAACTCAGGGAAATATCCCATTTTACCGATATTATAAGTAATAAGATTATTCAATGCTTTATGGTTGAAATCACTGAATATTACTCCCCTAACAATACGTTTATCAGTAGAATCAATTCTTTTAGAAAACGCTATTTTATCTAATGCTGTATCCTTTTCCATAAAAACTCCCTCTATTATTAATACACTTCCCTATAAAATTCCCTTTTTGTTTTCCAGAATAAAACCACCCGACAACCATCGTGATGACTCGACAGATACACCGATAGCCGTTTCATTTGGAGAGGAAACGTCACTAAACTCTTTTAACTGGAAAAATAATGCGGCATTCGCTGTATTACCTATCTCATCAACCATACTGAATATTTCATCTGCTTCATAATCAGTATCAGACAATATTTTCTTAACCATGCTCCCCGATAATTGTGGTGGCATGAGCCAATCTGCTTTTTTGTTTAATGAACTGGTCAAGCCCTCGATCATTTCCTTTGTTATTTTAGGAACAAGACTTTCTATAAGTTTATACTCTTCCATCAGCATAGGCCCATAGTCGATATCATTTCTTATTCCCCGCCAGTTCGCAAGTTGTCCCACATTCTCATCCAGGCCGAGATACTTAAAACAAATATCAACTAATTCAATACCGGCACCATCAGCCGTATCAGAGATAATACACCCTCCGACACCATCACCAAACAAGGTATAATTTACTATTTCTTTCATTTCTTTCTTTCTTGTATCGTCACTGAAGAAATCAAGAAACTTAAAAGCACACTCTACACCGATAACAATCCCGCGGTGCAATGAGTTGTCCGGTGCAGAAACCAATTCACGAGCGAGCTTAAGCGCCTGTATTGCGCCGGAACAGCCCGAAAGAATCTGATAGGTTTCTATATTTTTCATTCCCACCAAGAAACAGGCTTGATTGACACTGGTAGGAAGAAGGCAATCAGGCGTGGCGGATGAAACAATAACGAAATCTATCTCATCTTTTGAAATATGATGATTTGATAATAATTTTTTAATTACTATCGATACCAAATCAGCCGATGTTGAAGTTGGTTTTCCTGTATTTATATTTGTAGTAAAATGTCGACCAATGTTACCAAATAGTTTCTTTATCAATTCTGGTTTGAAACCAATTTTCTCACCAAGCTCATTATTAGTAACATTAGGTCCTGGCAAATACGTCTCCACCGCATTAATATAAACGCTCATTTGTGATCCCTCATTTTTAAGCATGAAATAAAACTCGCACACATTATGTGCTTTTGCAACTGTATTTCAATAGCCATCTGAAAATCCTATTTCTAAAAACGGATATAAATGTGCATTTGTTTTTTAAACTATTATCAAGATAATAGTTTCATATTATACACGTTATACAGATAAAAATTATAGCCAAAAAAAATATCAATAACACTGAATTATATAAAGTTATATTGAATTATTTATGGATAGAAAAATCGATAAAAGTAAAAATAATGAAAGAAAATATATTTGTTTCATTATTGAAACAGAAAAGAAACAAAATATTATATTTATAATCCACACATTAATATCCGCATCATTATTCCACAAAAATATAGTCATGAAATAGTATTATTATATAATAATAATGTACACCTAGAATATAGACATTTCCGGGATACTACAGATAAGATGTTTTCCATCCATAAGCGACATGCACTAAGCCCATTGTAAAAAAAACGAAAAAACGTGACACATGTCGCATTTCTAAGTTGAATTGACTAGAATGCGCTGTCCGTTATACCTATACCTGTTCAGGAAATATCTATGGAATCCGCCATTCCATCACGCTCCACAGCCTGGATGCGCGTTGTCACCCTGGCTATCGCTGCCTTTATTTTTAATACCACTGAATTTATCCCTGTCGGGCTACTGAGTGACATCGCACAAAGCTTTTCCATGAGAAGCGAGGATGTTGGACTGATGATCACTATCTATGCCTGGATAGTGGCAGGGATGTCACTTATCTGTATGTTGCTGACCAGCAAGATAGAACGTCGTAAATTACTGATTGCCTTGTTTAGCCTGTTTATCGTCAGTCATATTCTCTCCGCCGTGGCCTGGAACTTCACGGTTCTGATCATTTCACGTGCCGGAGTAGCACTGGCCCACTCGGTTTTTTGGTCAATCACCGCATCACTGGCCATTCGTATGGCGCCACCGGGGAAACGTGCTCAAGCGCTAAGCTTGCTGGCGACCGGTTCAGCATTGGCCATGGTGTTCGGTCTACCACTGGGCCGTATAGTTGGCCAGTATCTGGGCTGGCGCGTCACCTTTATCGCCATTGCGGTTGGTGCCACCATTGCCCTGATTCTATTGGCCCGCCTGCTACCGGTACTGCCAAGTGAACATTCCGGCTCACTGGCCAGCGTGCCAATATTGTTCAAGCGTCCAGAACTGGTCACCGTATATATGTTGACCATCATGGTCGTAACAGCAAACTTTACGGCTTACAGCTATATCGAACCCTTCATACAAAACGTGGCTGGACTGCCGGGAAGCTTCACGACGTTGATACTCCTGTTATTTGGCGCAGCAGGTATTCTGGGCAGCGTGCTGTACAGCCGTTACAGCGAGCGTTTTCCATCCGGCTTTATCATTGGTGCCATGGTGATGCTACTCGCCAGCCTGCTGCTATTGTTGCCGGCAGCTGGTCATCGACTTAGCCTGACGTTGCTCTGTGTGATATGGGGAGTATCGATTATGGCTATCGGTCTATCCATGCAATCCAAAGTATTAAATCTGGCGCCGGATGCCAGTGATATCGCCATGTCTATCTTCTCAGGTCTCTATAACTTTGGTATCGGTAGCGGTGCCTTGCTAGGCAATCAGGTCAGTTTACATATCGGCATGGATAAAATCGGTTATATAGGAGCGCCACTGGCATTGATAGCGCTTGGCTGGTGCCTGTTCAGCTTCTACCACAACACAAGACTGGTTAATTTTCGGATGAAGAAAGCACACAATCCGGATGTACATTCAATCCGTTAAGCGCCATATTTAGGGTTGTACGACCCATATCGCACCCCAAAAAAATGCCAGTCAGCTAATGTGACTGGCATTTGAATTCGGGATATCACGCCTATTAAATCAGCCATCCCTTGATAGTCAATGCATTACCACCAGTCTCAATCCGATGCGTGATTGACCGATGTTTCAGGGAATGTCATTTCTTCGTATTTCACGACTCGCGTGCCTTTCAGCAGCTTATACCCAAACCAGATAACCAGAAACAGCGGGATACCGATGTAAGTCGCGGTGACGGAATACCAGTCGATCTTATCTGACAGAAATGCCTGATAATTCTGGCCAAGGGTGATAATCAGGCACAGCACAAACGCGAAAACCGGTCCCAACGGGAATAAACCGGAACGGTATGGCAGTTCGCCCAGATCACGCCCTTGCTTAACATAACCACGCCGAAAACGGTAATGGCTGACGGCGATCCCAAGCCAGGCAATAAAACCTGTCATACCCGACGTATTGAGCAACCATAGGTAGACCGTCTGATTACCATACATCGAACTCAAAAAGCAGAGCGCGGCTACTGCGGTGGTCGCATACAGTGCATTACGCGGCACGCCACCTGTGGACAATTTGGCGAACAATGCCGGCGCTTTACCTTCCGTCGCCAGGTTATACAGCATCCGGGTAGAAGCATACATCCCCGAGTTCCCGGCTGACAGCACGGCAGTCAGGATAACCGTGTTCATCATCGCCGCTGCGGATAACAAACCAGCGTTCTCAAACACCAACGTAAACGGGCTGACGCTGATGTCTTTCACGTCGTTACGCAGCAGATTAGGATCAGTATAAGGAATGATCAAACTGATAATCAGAATAGCGAGAACATAGAACAGCAGGATACGCCAGAACACCTGTCGGATAGCACGCGGAATGTTGATGTGTGGATCTTTAGATTCACCGGCAGCAACCCCGATCAACTCGGTTCCCTGGAAGGAAAAACCGGCGATCATCGCCACGCCAATCATGGCAGAAAATCCACCGACAAACGGCGCATCGCCAATCTGCCAGTTATGCCAACCCGCATGCTCGCCACCCCGTAAAATACCGACGATCATCAGGATACCCACGCCGATGAAGACCACAACGGTGACGACCTTAATTAAAGAGAACCAGTATTCCGCCTCGCCAAAACCTTTTACCGAAATGGCATTCAACAAAAACATCACCGACAAAAATAGTGCGCTCCACACCCAGCCAGGGAAATCTGGAAACCAATAGCCCATCACCAATTGTGCCGCCACCAGTTCCACTGCGATGGTGACCGCCCAGTTATACCAATAGTTCCAGCCCAGCGCGAAACCGAAGCCTTCTTCTACATATTGTGCGCCGTAGGTGGAAAAAGAGCCGGCAACCGGCATAAAAGCGGCAAGCTCGCCGAGGCTGGTCATTAAAAAATAAACCATCAAGCCAATCAGCGCATAAGATAATAACGCGCCGCCAGGCCCGGCCTGAGAAACCGTAGCACCGGAAGCCACAAATAAACCGGTACCAATCGAACCACCGATCGCGATCATGGTGAGATGCCGTGCTTTTAGCTCACGGCGGAGCATGGTGCCCCCCTGTCCCGGGGCTTGAATATCATACTGAGCCATTAGAATCCTGCGTGCTCTTACAAAAATTGAGGCCGGATTGTAACAAATATGCCTGAGCTTAATAGCGGCGAACACCAATTATAAGAGAGCTTAATAACTCCATGGCTATCATAAGAAATTCATTTGGTCACAATATTCTTGAAGGAAAAAGGACTACGCCGCCTGACAATATCCCAGAAAACATTGCAGCACACTGGAAAGATGTTTCTGCCGGTGATGTACCAGGTACAGGGTTCGGACCAGCCGAGGCAACGGTATTGGCAGCTCAACCAACGTCCCCGCCGCGAGTTGCTCGGCGATAACATGCCGGGATAAGCAGCTGATGCCAATACCATGCCGCACCGCATGTTTGATCGCCTCAGAGTTCCCCAACTCCATCACCAGACGGAAATGAGGCAGGCGCGTTAGCAATAGGTGGTCCAGAACTTCACGCGTACCCGAACCTCGCTCTCGCAGGATCCACGGTGCATCAGCCAGGTGTTGAAGTGTAAATGTCTCATTAATCAGCGGATTTCCGGGAGCACAGAACACCACCAGTTCATCTTCCATCCAGGGTGTGGTAATCAGATCCGGGTGATGGCACGGCCCTTCGATCAACCCCAGGTCTACACTCAACGTCGCCACCGCCGTGACCACATCCTGGGTATTACCCACATGTAACTCCAGGGGGATATGCGGGTAATCCTGGCGATAGCGGGCGATCATTTCGGGCATTAAGTAATTACCAATGGTGCTACTGGCATAAATGCGCAACGCACCATTGCCTTTACGAAATAACAACTCAATCTCAGAGGATTGCTCCAACAATGACAGTGCTTTGGGATAGAGCAGACGACCATGTTCATTCACCACCAGTCGCTTTCCTACACGATCAAACAACTGCACCCCAAGTTGACTTTCCAAATCAGCCAACGCGGCACTGACGGCCGATTGAGAAAGCGATAACACGACGGATGCCTGAGTCGTCGAACCGCTTTTCAACACTTCAGTAAAAACTTCCAACTGACGTAATGTTATATGCATAGTGGGCTCTTATCGTAAATATCTATAGGTTATAAATATATAATCGATTTCTCTTTTAAGCACTCTGATTATAGGCTGTGCACTCAGCTCGATATATTCATAATAGGAACTGCCATGCTTTCTCTTGCTTCCAGGGTATTGCTTCAAAAACCACGATTTGCCGTCAAACACATCGCTACCGGTATGATACTGATCAGTTTGATGACCGTACTGATGCTCTGTCTGGCCAACCAACCGACTATCGCCACCTGGGGCCTTGGCTCCCTGACGCTGGCTATTTTGGGGGGCATGGTACTGGGAAATACAGTTTATCCCCGGTTACATCCCCGCTGTGATGCTGGAGTACAATGGGCAAAACACCACTTGTTACGATGGGGTATCATTCTGTATGGCTTTAAACTCAGTTTTCAGCAAATTACTTCAATTGGCGCAACCGGTATCACCATCGATATCCTGACGTTAACATCCACTTTTCTGCTCGCCTGCTGGATTGGACAACGGTGGTTCAAGCTTGATCAGCAAACGGTATTCTTGATCGGTGCCGGCAGCAGCATCTGCGGTGCTGCGGCAGTTCTCGCCACTGCACCGGTATTAAAAGGCCCGGCGGATAAAATAGCCGTTGCCGTTTCTACCGTCGTTATTTTTGGTACTACGGCCATGTTTCTTTATCCCTGGATTTATCATTTCATTCTTCATTATAGCGGCAGCTTATTTACCCCGCAGACTTTCGGCATATATCTTGGCTCGACCGTTCACGAAGTCGCCCAGGTGGTTGCCGCCGGTCATGCCATTAGCCCGGAAACAGAGAATGTCGCGGTAATTGGCAAAATGTTGCGCGTCATGATGTTGGCCCCCTTTCTACTGATCCTCAGCTTTTGGCTGAAACAGAAACAGCCGGTGACGGAATCCACCGAAAAGGCCGCACCGTTGATTTTCCCTTGGTTCGCCCTGGGCTTTATTTTGATGGCAGCCTTTAATTCCTTTGCATTATTGCCCACATCATGGGTGAAGGGCATCGTTCACCTGGATAACATACTATTGACCATGGCTATGGTCGCATTGGGTATTGCTACCCGTTTCAGCGCGATAAAACAGGCCGGTCTCAAACCCATTCTGTTAGCACTGTTGCTGTTTATCTGGCTGATTTTCGGCGGGGCCGCTATCAATCTGGGAATAGAACATCTGTTTGCAGCATGAATGTCACAGGGATTTACCGCCTGACCATCAGACAATGCCATAATGCACGCACCAGCAAAGGAGAAAACCATGAAATATGTCGGTGCTCATGTCAGTGCATCCGGTGGTGTCGACCAGGCGGTAATCCGCGCCCATGAACTTAATGCCACGGCGTTTGCGCTGTTTACAAAAAATCAGCGCCAATGGCAGGCGGCACCGCTTACACCGGAGATTATCGGGCAGTTCAAGGCCGCCTGTGTCCAGTATGGCTATACATCCGCGCAAATACTTCCTCACGACAGTTATTTGATTAACCTAGGTCATCCGGATGATGAAGCACTGCAAAAATCCCGTATCGCATTTATTGATGAAATGCACCGTTGCCAGCAACTGGGACTGACGATGCTCAATTTTCATCCCGGTAGCCATTTACGCCAGATAACGGAGCGTCAGTGTCTGGCGCGGATTGCGGAATCCATCAACATTGCCCTCGAAGCAATCCAGGGTGTCACCGCCGTGATCGAAAATACCGCCGGTCAGGGCAGTAACCTGGGATTTCGTTTTGAACAGCTGGCGGAAATTATCCACCAGGTTGAAGACAAAAGCCGGGTAGGTGTCTGTATTGATACCTGCCACGCATTTGCGGGTGGTTATGATCTGCGCACCGAGGCCGATTGTGACCATACGTTTGCCGAACTGGAAAACGTAGTGGGCTTCACATACTTGAAAGGGATGCATCTCAATGATGCCAAAAGCGAGTTCGGTAGTCGGGTTGACCGCCATCATAGTCTGGGAGAGGGCAACATTGGCAAAACGGTGTTCAGCTATATCATGCGTGATCCTCGTTTTGATGGCATTCCACTCATTCTTGAAACTATCAATTCCGCTATCTGGGCAGAAGAGATCGCCTGGCTGAAATCTCAGCAGTCCGGCAACTGACCCCCTGAGAAAATGTTATCACTGCCGATGTTCTACTATTTCATTACGTAAACACCAATGTCATTCCCGTGAAAACGGGAATCTATCTGTTAATCAATTCGTTATTATCAGAATGGATTCCCCTCTACACGGAGATGGCAAACATCGTGTCCTTGCCATCAAACGCAAACACGCCAGTCTAAATAGACTGGCGTGTTTGCAACAACATCCCTGTGTATGGCTAATACTTATGACAAATCAATATCAAGCAGCTTTCATCAACTGCTCGTCAGTGCGTTTCAGCGCCGCGTACAGCAGACCGGTAACCACTGTACCTGCCAGGATCGAAAACAGGTAACCGAACACCGGTGTAATTGCACCCGGAATCAGCAGCACGAACAGACCACCGTGTGGCGCCATCAGTTTAGCACCGATAGCCATCGACAACGCACCGGTCAGTGCGCCACCCAGAATACAACTCGGTATTACACGCATCGGGTCACGGGCAGCATACGGAATCGCCCCTTCAGAGATGAAGCACAAGCCCAGAATCAGCGCGGCTTTACCCCCTTCACGCTCGGTATCCGTAAATTTCTTCCCGGCGACAATGGTCGCCAGACCCATTGCCAGCGGTGGCACCATACCAGCCGCCATGACCGCCGCCATTGGTGCATAAATCTGACTACTGAGCAGCGTGGTGCCGAACACATAGGCAACCTTGTTCACCGGACCACCCATATCGGTACACATCATGCCACCAAGGATCGCACCCAAAATGATGGCGTTCGCGGTTCCCATGGTTTGCAGCCAGTTCGTCAGCCCGGTCAAAATCTTCGCAACCGGTGTCCCTACCACATAAATCATGATCAGACCGGTAATCAGCGTAGCGATCAGCGGAATAATCAGGATAGGTTTCAACGCATCCATACTTTGTGGCAGCTTCACATGATTATTGATTGCACGGGCCAGATAACCAGCCAGGAAACCAGCAATAATACCACCGAGGAAACCTGCACCCGTGCTGACCGCCAGCATGCCGCCGACCATACCAGGTGCCAGACCAGGACGGTCAGCAATCGAGAAGGCGATGTAACCTGCCAGTACCGGAACCATCAGTGCAAAGGCCGAACCACCACCGATCTTCATCAGTGCCGCAGCCAACGTCCCGGGTTCTTTAAAGGCAGTAATACCGAACACGAACGACAGTGCGATACACAAACCACCGGCTACCACGACCGGCAGCATGTAGGACACACCGGTCAACAGGTGACGATAAGGACCGGTACCACCTTTCTGAGATCCGCCGGTAGAGGCACTATTGCTTTGACCGGAAGGCTGATACACCACGGCTTCTACCGCTGCCTTGTCCAGCTCTTGCGCCGTTTTCTTCAGCGCCAGTCCGGTTGAGGTACGGTACATTTTTTTACCGGCGAACTTACTCAAGTCAACTTCGATATCGGCCGCCACAATCACCAAATCAGCCTGTTCGACCTCTTCTGGTGTAATGGGGTTACCGGCACCTACGGATCCGCGAGTTTCTACTTTAACCCACCAGCCACGTTTTTTAGCTTCGGTTTCAATGGCTTCCGCCGCCATAAATGTATGAGCGACACCGGTTGGACAGGCGGTGATCGCCACGATGCGCTTCGCCGCTGAAGGCGTAGCCGCCGCGATAGGTGATGCCTGATACGGTTTGGATTCAGCTTTGGCTTTTTCCAGGAACGCATCTGGCTGGCTAAGTGCCAGCTCTACATCACCGACATACACATTTTTGCCATTCAGACCACTGTCTGTCTGTGCCGTAGCACCCAACACAATAGCCAGTTCAGCATCTGAAAGTTGTTCGGTAAGAGTAAGACCTGCTTTCACAGCGGCAGAGCCGAGTAGGTTCTTCACCAGACGGCTTTTCGCCAGTCCCAGTGATTTATCTATTATCAGCAGCGTTTTCATCGTTCATCTCCTGCTGTCAGTTAAAAGGTTTTAAATCGACACGCGCCATCATTGCGGCCAATTGTGGACGATCGGTAATGCCGACGTTACTTTGACTGACAGCTAACGCAGCGACTGCCGTTGCCAAACGTAACGTATGTTCACTGGACTCCCGCATCAATAAGCCATAAATCAATCCCCCCACCATGGAGTCACCCGCACCTACAGTACTGATCACCTCACAGGCCGGCGGTTTAGCCAACCATGCACCTGACGCATTCACCCACAGTGCGCCTTCCGCTCCCAGCGAAATAACGACATGGGCAATGCCTTGTTCACGCAGTGCATGAGCAGCGTCAACCACATCGGATAACGTTGGTAATTTACGTCCCGCCCAGATTTCCAACTCACGACGGTTAGGTTTCACTAGCCAAGGCGATGCTTTCAACCCCGCCACCAGTGCTTCACGACTACTGTCAAAAATAATGCACGGACATTGGCTACGCAGCCGTGTCATCCAGTCAGTAAAGGCATCAGGATCAACGCCACTGGGCAGACTGCCGCTGACAGCAACCATATCGAATTGCCCCAACCAGCTCAGCGAATCATTGACAAACCGCTGCCAGTCCTGAGGCGTAACTTCAAAACCAGAGAAATTCAGATCGGTAACATCACCGTTTTTTTCGGTCAACTTAACGTTAATGCGTGTGCGTCCTGGAACGACCTGGAAACGGTTGGCAATGCCCAACTCGCTGAACAATTGCTGAAATCCGTCCTGGTTGTCTTTACCCAGAAATCCACCCACCGTGACGTCAATCCCAAGATCTTTCAGCACTTTGGCAACATTGATACCTTTGCCAGCCGCATGCAGACCTGCAGTCTGAACCAGATTCACTTCGCCACGTTCAATTTCCGGGCAATAGCCAACCAGATCATAAGCGGGATTCAAGGTAATGGTGGCGACTCGCCTACTCATGCAGCCCCCTCACCCAAACCAGAGGTAATTGCCTCGCCAATGGCTTTCAGCGCAGCTTCAGCATCACTGCCGCTAGCCGTAAAACGCAGATGGTGGCCACTCTTAACCCCTAGCGCTACCACTTTCATCAAACTGCGCCCATTCGCCGGTTTACCGCTGCCATCAAGATTGGTCACGGTAATTTCGCTGGAGAATTGTTTAATGACATTCACCAGCATCGCTCCCGGACGCGCATGCAGCCCGTGTTCATTACGAACAGTGAATTCCGCTACCAGCGCATTGCTCTCTTCCACCACATCACTGGTCAGCAGTGCCAATAGTGTAGCGTCATCCGCAGCCAGTAATTGGCTAGCCTTACCAGCAATCATCAGGTTACTGAAGTAATCCAGCGGGGCGAAAATCTGTTCATCTGCTGCCGCAACGGTTAGCAACATGGCGACATTTTCACCATCGACGAGGAAAGGCTCTGCCGGACGGCTCACCGCCAACGCGCTGATCAAGTTGCCGTTCAGGCTGTCATTTAACCAGATACCCTGCCCCAGATTCAGGGGTTTGCCTGCCACGACATTGCTGACGAAGCTGGCATCCACCGCACCAATCTGTTGCAGACGGCCAGCATTCAGTGCCTGCAACGTCATCAGGTTGTCAGTAGCGACATTCAGGTTGATTAGCGAAGTATCAAAGCGGAATTCTCCGGCCAGTTTTTCGCCCATCAGCAAATGGTGTAACTCTTCAGCAGACGTGGTGCTGGCCAGGCGCTCGGCAACACGATCGTCACTCAGCACATGAGTAAGCTGACGCAGCAATTCCAGATGCTCATCAGAACGGGCGGCAATTCCCAGCACGACATAAGCCGTCTGGTCATCTCCCCAGGGAATCCCCTGCGGGAACTGATAGACCTGAACACCTGTGTTCAGCACCAGATCACGCGTGTCAGTAGTACCATGAGGAATGGCAATGCCATTGCCCAGATAAGTGGATGTTTGCTTTTCACGCTGAAACATACCTTCAACGTAACCAGCGCTGACGCAACCGGCTTCAGTCAATGCGGCAGCCACCAAATTGATGGCCTCTTGCTTGCTGCTGGCGGTAGCACCTATATGAATATCGTGCTGTGACAACTGGAACATGGCTCTCCTCCTCCGCTAAAATTGAATCGTTTCAGCATTTGTGAGAAAAAAAAAAAGTATCAATTTTCGGAAGCGTTTCGAAAAAAAAACCGCTGAAACGTTTCAAAAATTCTGAGGTATTCATCATATCGATGCAAGCATTCTCCATGAACTATGTTACGGATCTTAGAGGTCACGCACACTTTCATCATTTTATGGGATAGTTCTTAATTATTTTGTAACATTTGCTGAAGCTGTGCTGAAGAAAAAATTCTGAAACTGTTTTTTGTTTTTTATTGGCAGGCGTAATATAACGCGTCCTGTTTTATCTCTCGTTCACTTTTTAGCCAAAGAACCACCATGCACACGTCTGCCAATATTACCCGACGATTACCCGATATTACGTCGTCGGCATTTTTAGTGGTTGCTTTTCTGACCGGCACCGCCGGTGCGTTGCAATTGCCGACGCTCAGTCTGTTTTTGTCAACGGAAGTTCATGCCCGCCCTTTTTTGGTAGGCCTGTTTTACACCGGCAGCGCGATCATCGGAATTATTGTCAGTCAACTGCTGGCCGGTCGTTCGGATCGACAAGGCGACAGAAAAACGCTTATTTTTCAATGCTGTATATTGGGTGCGCTCGCCTGTGCATTGTTTGCCTGGAACCGCAATTACTTCATTCTGCTGTTTATTGGCGTGTTACTTTCCAGTTTTGGCTCCACCGCGAATCCACAACTTTTCGCGCTGGCGCGGGAATATGCTGACCATACCGGACGCGAAGCCACCATGTTCAGTTCGATGTTACGCGCCCAGATCTCCCTCTCCTGGGTCGTCGGACCGCCCATCGCCTTTATGCTGGCACTGGGTTTTGGCTTTCCGTTCATGTATCTGGCCGCCGCTGGCGTGTTTATCCTGTGTGGCCTGCTGGTATGGATGCTCCTGCCCTCAATGCCGAAGGTTCAGACAAAAACCCGCGATACGTTGGAATCCCCACGTCGTAACCGCCGCGATACGCTGCTGTTGTTTATCGCGTGTACGCTGATGTGGAGCTGCAACGGTATCTACCTGATTAATATGCCGCTGTATCTGATTCATGAATTGCAATTGCCGGAAAAACTGGCTGGCGTAATGATGGGGACAGCCGCCGGGCTGGAGATTCCCGCCATGCTCATCGCTGGTTATGTAGCTGAACGGTTTGGTAAACGTTTTCTGATGCGTCTGGCCATCACCGCCGGTTTATTGTTCTATATAGGACTGAGCGTATTGCATGCTGAGTGGATATTGCTGGCTTTACAACTGCTGAACGCTATCTTTATTGGTATCCTTGCTGGCATCGGCATGCTGTATTTTCAGGATCTTATGCCTGGGCAGGCCGGTGCAGCCACCACTTTGTTTTCCAACACATCCCGTGTTGGCTGGATTATTTCCGGCTCGCTGGCAGGCATAGTGGCTGAAATCTGGAGTTACCATGCCGGTTTTATCATCGCGATGGGAATGATCGTCGGCTCAGGTTATTGTTTGTGGCGGATTAAGGACGTCTGATCGTCCGGCGAGGTATCCACTTCAAGCTGAATCAAATAGATCAGCGCATCGTCACGATGGCTGTGACACATCTCCAGGTTGGCCTGCAAGCTGCCACAGACGGCTGGACGCAATGGAGAATGGAACAAGGCACAACGCATCTGTTCATCCAGATGGATGCAGCGGGTATTAGCAGGTTTCCCCTGCGGCATACCCGGTATCGGGCTGGATATAGAAGGGGCGATACAGCAGGCTCCGCAATCAGGACGGCAGTTCATCAGTGATGCTCCAGTGGTCTGGTCCTAACGGGGTTTCCCATTCCGCACCTTAGCAGGCTTATGCCGACAAGGCGAATGCTTCTCCCGTCATCTCCCGACAACGGCATTTTTAAAGTCACTGGCGCATCAAATCCTGCTTGCCTGAATCCGGCGGCACGAGTAACGTGACGCCACAAAAATTCAACTCCTTACACAGGTATTACTTCATGGCAAGAGCGAACGAAATTAAGCGCGGCATGGCCGTTAACTACAATGGCAAGCTGCTGTTGGTAAAAGATATTGATATTCAAAGTCCCAGTGCTCGTGGTGCCAGTACGCTATATAAAATGCGTTTCTCCGATGTCCGCACTGGTTTGAAAGTTGAAGAACGCTTCAAAGGGGATGATATTCTTGACACCATCACCCTCACCCGCCGTTCCGTCACCTTTTCCTATATTGATGGTGACGAGTATGTGTTTATGGATAACGAAGATTACACGCCCTATAACTTTAAAAAAGAGCAGATCGAAGACGAGCTGCTGTTTATTCCAGAAAGCGGCATGCCAGGTATTCAGGTCCTGACGATGGATGGACAGATTCTGGCACTGGAACTGCCACAAACCGTTGATCTGGAAATTGTGGATACAGCGCCAGGTATCAAGGGTGCCTCTGCCAGTTCCCGTAACAAACCCGCCACCATGAGCACCGGCCTGACAATTCAGGTGCCGGAATATCTGAGCGCTGGCGAGAAAATCCGCATTCATATTCCAGAACGCCGTTATATGGGGCGTGCCGAGTAAGTGTTATTCGACCTGATGTCTGGCGCAATGCGTCAGACATCACCTCACCCTGATCTTTTAGCCTGTACCTCTGGGGGGTTCTTTTGTTGACGAAAGTGAATTTGATTACCGGTTTTCTAGGTAGCGGCAAAACCACCACCCTCCTCCATCTGCTGTCACAAAAACCGGAAAACGAAGTCTGGGCCGTTTTGGTGAACGAATTTGGAGAAATCGGCATTGATGGCGCGCTACTGGCAGACCACGGTGCCGTATTGAAAGAGATTCCAGGCGGCTGCATGTGCTGCGTGAATGGTCTGCCAATGCAGATCGGCCTGAATATGTTGTTGCAACAGAAGAAACCACACCGTCTGCTGATCGAACCGACCGGTCTCGGCCATCCTAAACAGATTTTGTCGCTGTTAATGGCAGAGACCTATCAGCCCTGGTTGGAACTCCAGGCCACGCTGTGCCTCCTCGATGCTCGCCAGCTCAGCAATAGCCGCTATACCGATAACGAAAACTTCCGCGACCAACTGGCCGCAGCCGATATTATCGTAGCCAACAAACAGGATACCTGGCAAGACGACGATCGACGCGCACTGACCCAATGGTATCAAGCGTCTGGCGACGGCAGACAGCTTGTCACAGTGAGCCAAGGCCAGATCGATATGCAGTACCTGGATCTGCCACGCGAAAATCTGCGCGCGCTGCCGGATGCGGCGCATCATCATGCTGCCCCCCAAAAACAAGGGCTGGCCGCATTACGACTGACAGGGAATGAAGCCTGGCGTCGGGCACTGAATCAGGGTCAGGGCTATTACGCCTGTAGCTGGATTTTTGTGCAGGATACGGTGTTTGATACCGCCAGACTGCTCGATTGGATACGGCTGTCACCGGTCGATCGGGTTAAAGGCGTGATGCGTATCGCTGAAGGTACGCTGATTGTTAACCGACAGGGTACCGATCTGCATATCGAAACCAAACCCGTCCCGCCGATGGATAGCCGCATTGAACTCATTCATGAAGCCGAGGCGCCATGGAATCACCTGCAAGCCGGTTTATTAATGGCGCGTTTAACGCAATCGAGCTGAAATAGCGACAAAAACCGCTTCATACCAGCTACCATTATTACCGCTATATGAAGATCAAAGACAACGTCCGGCGGACATAAGACACTGTCTTTTGCGATCTACGAGCCGGTTAATCGCTCGTGTGGTCGAGAGAACGCGACAAACTTACTGACAGCGTTTGCTCATAGCGCCCATGGCGGTGTCGAGATTGTTGGTGGTGTGCTGCCCCAGATAAACAATCGCCCCCATAGCCGCACTGCCACTGACTTGCGCCACCTGACATAAATACGCTTCCGCTCCCATCGCTACACTGACATTGGCGCTTTGGGCTTTGAAATCATTCACACCATCATTAAATTTCGCCCCCATGGCCAGATCGGCATTCAGTTTGTTGGTTTCGCCGGAAATCGCAAAGCTGGAACCCATGCTGCCATTGACGTTTAATTGATCCTTGGGTACGGCGCAGGCATCCACTGTCAGCTTCACGCCAAACATGATTTTCATGTTATCAATCGGCTTGTTGGTATAAATTTTCAACGTAGCCTTATGATCGGAAAAGTCCCAGGCATCATAATCTTGTGTTGTCCCGGTGACAGCCAGATGGTGGTTACTGACCTTTACTTCCAGCTTATTCATGGTTTCCGGTGAAGCACTGGCGACAATCTGTGGATGTGCGGCGCACATGACATGAACCTCCAATCCTTTCGCCAGCGTGATGGTATTAAAGTCGCTGACATCAAACTGCTTTTCAACCTGACTGGCATGCGCGGCCGCGGCAGGCAGAATTAGCAGTGTCAAAATAGAGGGAAGGACAGACAACATTTTTTTCAGCGTATTCATAGTAACAGTTCTCTTTCAGGGGTTGAGCAGTACCGGTACCCTTTCCAGGGGAGACGCGGTCAAAGCGACATCGCCACGGGGTGCCAGATTAAGGTCGAATTGGGGCCGTAGATCGAGCGCCCGGGTTGACGCAGCCACTTGCCAGCGACAACTCAGCGCCAGTCGGGATAGCGTTATCGTCAGTTGATTCAGGGATAAGGTCATACCGACGCAATTACGTTTCCCTGTTCCAAACGGGAAAAAGTGGTGAGTGGGTACCGTATCATGCAGAAAGCGTTCAATATCGAAGCGCAGCGGCTCCGGCCAGAGTTGCGCATTACGATGAACCAGCCACGGTGAGAACATCACGTTCACCCCTGGCGGCAACAGGTACCCCTCAATTTCCACACTCTGCCGAATGGTGCGCTCAATCAAAGAAGAGACGGGTGTAAGGCGCAAACACTCCCGCACTGCCGCCAGCGTGACAGGACATTTTTGTATCGACCAGTTCCGGTAGTCCAGTCCTGCCGCTTCCTGACGGATTCGTGCCTGCACCTCAGGGTGCTGCGCCAGATGGATAAGACACCATTGCAGGCTGGTAGCCGGATTATCAATGCTACCCGATAGGTTACCTATCACCAGATTGACCAATGACGATTTCTGACTGGGATGCTGGTCAATCTCCATTGCGCGATATAACGCCGCCAGCATGGTATCCGGTTCGTTATGAATATTAGCAATGGCACGATCCACCATGTCATTCATTTTTTGGCGGATATTCAGCAATTCTGGAGACTGTAACAGTGTTTCCCGATTGCTGGTCGTCGCTTTCTGAATCAGATCGAAAAACGCCTTATGTATTTCAGCGGCGAATAGCTTGCTTTCCTGTAGTGAAAAAACCTGCCCCATAAACGGGGGCATTACCGCCCGGACGGCCCATTCCCCGCAGACATCACGCAGGGAGTTCACCGCCCCGGACTGAAATCGCGCCACCAGCCACTCTGCGCTATCAGTGAGGGCCAACTGGATAGTGTCGAGTCTGGGGCTGACCAATGGCATGGTCAACCGGCGACCTTTGCGCCATTCATCACCATCGGCAGCAAACGTTAACGCGTCGCCCAGCAGTATCCTGCCCACAGCGGAGGAAGACGGTAATGTCGATATCTCTTTCGCAAAACTGTCGTAGTGATTTTGCCAAAACCTGACATGTTCGGCAGCGCCGAGAATAACCAGGTCTTCACTCCCGGCAAACTGTAGCCGCACCAGCGGTCCATGCTGCTGTACCGCCTCTTCGATGATTCTTAAAATCCCAATGGTCTGTAACCGCTGTAGGGCAACCTGATGGGCCGGTAACGCATCATAGGGCAACGTCATGTCTGCCTCCCTCTTCCCATGAAACAGTGGATTGTGGTGGGAAATACACATTACAGGCGCCGATAAAAGCGCCTGCGCCAATCGATAACAGCGTGATGGGTTGCCGCTGGCGATCGGGTTGTTGCAGCCAGGAGTCCAGCATTAAAAAAGGATCACTCGCGCAGCAATGACCAACATCCGGCAGCAGGCCCAGATCAATTTTCTCTTTCAGTGCCGGATTAATCCGCTCATAGTTCATCCAGGTCAGTCGGTTGATATTATGTGGCAGCAGCGCCCCATGGGTTTGCACCGAAAAGCCGATAGCACTTAGGGCGGTATCAATCATGGCGTAATGTGCTTCATAGAATCCCCGGTTTTTATCCACGTCACCAAACAAACCGGGGTAAAATTCAGGGCGATGATGCAGGTAGGGCCGGTCAAGCTGTACACCAGTGTGGTGGTTATCCACGACCAGGGCGGCAAAGCCATCGCCCAGCAGCGTGCAACCGGGAATATAGCGTTCTATGGGATCGAAACCGGACAGACTGTCCCCTAGCACTAACAATACCCGTTTAGCAATACCCTGCTGCAATAGACGATAGGCCAGCATCAACCCCCAGAATCCGCCGCCACAGTTGTGCTGATTGATCTCATAGCGGCGTTGTACCTGATGCAGTGCCGCGTGACGACGGCAGAGTTGCACGGTTATAGACTCCTCACCACCAGGTTGGATTGGCAACGCATGCACATAAATCAACGTGTCAATCGCCACTTCCGCATCCAGTTGCCCGGCAACGCGGTCGGTCAGTGCCAAAAAGCAATCCGTCAGGCTCTGTTCGGCACCTAGCGCTGCCACGCTTTCAATGCCAAACAGCTTACAGAAGACTCTCGCTTCGCTGCGTTTGCCTCCGGCCGACTGAATAATCTCCATGGCATCAAGGCGATGCTCGGGGATATCACTGGCGAACGCGGCAATTCTCATGCCATCACCAGTTGGCCACGCAGACCGATCGCTGTCAGTACCGCATTTTCCCAGGTAAGCAACAGATAATCCTGCGTGGGATCCCCCTGCTGAAGAGCGGCAAAGGGCGCGCTACACAATAGGCGGTCGTCAGATGCGATCCGGTAGGCGGTCGACGGCAGATGGCTCAGTACCGCAGACGAGGCAACGATGCGACAATCACTCGGTGACAGGGAAAAATGCGCCAGCATCTCGTCACAACATGATGCAAGCTGGTCAGCACTGATCTCGACCCGCCGCTGATAACCCTGGTAACACCACCCTTGCTGTTCACGATTGATTGCCAGGATGCAGGCACTATTCGCCGGTTGCAGTTGCGCCATAAGCGTTGAGCGATACAGTAAATGTTTTTGATCGGCAATTAGCAGTAGCGCCCGACGATGGTTGTTACAGACATAACGGTTAAGACAGTCAAACGCGAAAAGTGACGCCGATAATCCCCGATCGCTGATGGCCAGACCAAAGCTCTGCTCAGACAGATTCAAGCTGTAAATAACATGGTTGACCACCGACGTTCCCAGGTGCAGATCCGGTGTCCAGTGCGCCATCAGAACGACATCGATATCCTCTGTGTCAATGCGCTGGCGCAGCGTTGGCAGAAGTTGGTTGAACATGCTGATAAAGGAGGCTTTATCCGGCGCATGAATACACGACGTGACATTGCTCTGCGCCGCGTCCCACGACAGGCCATTGGCTTTAAAAAAGGCCGCGATATAACTCTCCCAGTGGGGGATGTTATCAACCCATGCCGGGTTAAAGGTTTCCAACTGACCAAAGGTATCCCAGATAATATGCTGCGGGCTCAGACAAATATTCATCGCACTCCTCGGCTCGAAACGTAAGCGCGAAAAGCGTTTAAACGATGAATATGGGATGTCCCTTCCATGTATTCGAATGCGAAGGCATCACGATAGCGTTTCTGTAGCGCTGGCATATTCAGCCAGCGTACAGCGGGCAAACGCTGCGGTAACAGCATGGCGACCTGCTCTACAAAAGCGGTGGCTTGCATCTTCAACTGACTGGTCAACCATACTTTGGACCGTCCCTGCTGATACTCGTCCCCTAACGCCAGCAATCGATAATAAAGCGCCCGATAGCACCGCCAGTATGACGCCAGATCATCAATGCCTTCAGCGTCAAGGGCATCCAACAGGCCACGCGCCGTTCCCAGCGCCATCGCGGCTACCAAGGGGCGATGCTTTTCAAACACCGTGCCCAACGCGTTGATTCCCTGATGTAAACCAGACAACTCCCGGCCGAGAATCTGCTCTTGAGCAACCGGGAAATCAGTGATGGTGATACGCGTCAACCCGGCACCGGCCAGCCCATAGGCTTCCAGCGCATCAACGTTAAACGCCTGTGGTGCGGCGTGTGGCTCCACCATCACTAGCTGGGTACGGCCCTGACCCTGGCTGGCGAAAACCAAACCAATACTGGCCAGTTGGGCGCCGCCGATGAACATTTTTTCGCCGTTCAACAGATAACGGTCACCATGCGGTGTTAGCTGGGTGCGAATGGCTGACGCATCTGAGCCAACCTCCGGCTCACTGACGGCAAAAAATGTCCAGGTGGGACACTGTAAATACCGGCTAAAAAACAGCGCCTGCTGTTGCTCGTTACCGAGTGTCAACACCGCCCGGCAAGCCAGTGAAGTGCCCGGCATCGCCATCATGCTACTGGCGTCAAAGCGCGAGAGATACTCCACCAAGACTAAATAATCGACGAAATTATCACTATCAATCGGTAACTCGTGCAGATATCTGTGCCACGGGTTGTACTTTTCCGGCAAGCCGATATGGGATATGGCCAGCAAGATTTCATCCTGAAGTCGCAGTCGTGCCGTATCAGGATCGGTTTCAAGTAATAGCCCTGCTGCCGTGAATTCACTCAGGCTGGCGTCCAGACGATGTAATTCCCATTTATGCTCGACCTTCACGTCATTCACCTCGGTCTGTTAACCGGTAGCAGGCAACCCTGCCAGATTAATTATCTGACAATAAGCGTAATACCGATGGTTTTTGACAATTGATTGAAATTGCACTCTGTTGAGAATAATCAAGCACCTGCTATCAGCTGACGGCGATTCGCCGATGCGGGTTTCCTCACCACTATCCGTTTGTTAATTGACGCGTTTTACTGGCATGATCACGGTTTCCAGTGCTGCAAATGGCATTCGATCACGGCTGATGACGCGGTTGCGCCCAGCCCGACGCTGATGAGCATCACCTTGTCACCTTCAGCCAAGCGACCTTCGACGATCAGCCGCATTAAATTGATGAAGGGATCGGCCCCGAAACAGTGCCCATAGCGGGAAACATTATCGAGGAAGACCAGATCGGCAGGAAACATCATATTCTTGCCGATCTCTTTCCACGAAGAGCGGTTAACGTTATGGGGAACCAGATATTTTATCTCCGACATATCCATCCCACTTTTCGTCAGGCTGGTCGTAATATGGTGCTGGACGAAATCAAAATAGCATTGCTGGAAAAGTGTCGGATCATGTTCCTGACGATGACCACTATTGATGCTGAAACGCCCGTCGCGCGTGGTAGTGGTCTGTAACACATTAAGCTGCCTGCCGGTACGAGTGATCAAAACGGCGCAGGCGGCTTCGCCCATAATCGTAGTCGCAGGGATCAGCTGTACCCACTGATGGAAGGCTTTCTCTGCAATCAACACAATCGCGCTTTCGCCCTCTTCCAGCATGGTCGCCGTTTGTTCCAGTGCTACCAATCCGGTAGCGCAGTGACTCATGGTATAACTGGCGCACTCTGTGGTTGGACCAAAAAAATGGTTTACCAGCCCAGCCAGTGGCGAATCATTAAACGGGGAGATCGTGGGGATAGTATGGCAATGGACGCACAGCTTCAGCCGACCGACCAGATCAGGATGACGATCGGCGATACCCGACAGTACTGGCGCCATCAGTGCGGCCAGCGGTTGGTCATCATCATGAGGAAACTGCTTTAGGCCATAAAAGCGTTCGAACATTTTGCCATCAATTTTCGACAAGCCCAATTGCTCAACAGCCTGTGCGATAGTCTGAATTTTAGGGGCGAAGGCAACCTCGATATCCACAATATTAAGCAACATTTACCGCGCTCCCGATCGCGTTATGCTGCCGCGACATAATGCTGACTGAGGATACTGTCTTGCTGCCCGTGCTCACCGGGTAAACGCAATGTCAACGCCGCAGCCTGCGGTTTATCGGTCAGCCACTCGGCAAGCGTCGCCGAGTCTGAATGATCGGCAGATGGCTGTCGTGTCCAGCGCCACCCGCCGGTAGTCAGGGTTTTGCCCGGATGACTAAACAACAGATAATCAACCCGATTGGCGCAAGTGTCAGAAGATAAGGAAAAACGGGACAGTGCATCAACAATCAGCAAACAATCCTGCTCGGCCGTGACCATCGCGCCAGCTAATTGTAAATGGCTCCATGTCAATCCGCTGTCATCCATCTTCAGCCCCAGCACTTCATTGAAATGGCCCGCGTTATAGAGAAGTTCAGGCAATAACGGTGTTTTGCAATCCGGTGAAGGCAAGCGATGCAGATAAATCAGTGACAGCGCGCCACGAGTGGTCAGTTGTCGACAAAATGTGGTTACGCTCTGATGGTGTTTGGCTTCCGGCCATTCGCCACCGGCAGAGTAGGAGGCGATGCGCAGCTGGCCGGGGTCCGGCTGGGGGTTTAGCGAGAACCAACAATGTAACAACGCGATATCATCCTCTTCAGCATTACGCCACACCGAAGATACGGGTAGTGTTCCTGCCGCCCCGATCCATAGCTCATCACATTTACCCATTGATTTTATTCTCCCGGAACACCCCGCAGGCATTGAAGAAATGGATATTCCGCGTCCCCTCTGTGTACTCAAAGCCTTTAATATCACGCATCAGTTTTCTCAACTGCGGGTCGAAGAGAACAGCGCCCGCCTCACAACGGTGAACTGCCTGTTCCGCTACCGATTCTGCCGTACTGGTAGCCATCGCTTTTGCCAGACCAATTTGTCGGCTGATGGTTTCGCCACGATCCACCCGTTCCGTGCAGTGGATTAACTGCCCTAATGCCGCCGCCAGTCGCCGCTGCGACTGCTGTAACCATTCCCGGTGGCGAGACAGCGTAAGCAGTCCGGCTTGTTGAACATGATCCACGATGGCACGGGCCACGCCCAGTGATAGCGAACCGACGCAGGGACGCAGACTGTCAAACGTATTCATGGCCGCGGCGGAGAAACGCTGAACCGGGCGCAGATGTCGGCCGATCAGGGCATCATCATCCAGCCACATATCATCAAATACCAGATGTGAGATATTACTTCCCGGCACACCAAGGATCGGAAGTCGGGTGGCGGAAAAACCAGAGACTTTGCGGGGTTCAAACAGAAAAAGGTTAATCCCCAAAGGCCCGTCATTGCTGCGGGCAAATACCACACCGATATCCGCGTTTATCCCATTGCCGATAAAATATTTTTCCCCACGGATCAACCATCCGCCATCCACCTTAATAGCCCGGGTCGTCATCTCGCCAGCATCGGTGCCGTGCATAGGCTCACTCATGGCGAAACAGCTCCAGCAGAGTCGCTGACGAAAATGGGAAAAAAAACGCTCCTGCTCTTCAGCACTACCAATAGTTTGTAAAACGAAACCCGACATGCCCGGATTCGGACAGGAAAAAATAAGATTGGGTTCGACATACCCCAGCGCTTCGTAAAATAAACAGCGCTGTGAAACCGTTAATTCATAAATAACGTCACCGTTACTCAACACCAATGGAGTGGGGTTATATTTCTCCGGCAGTCCCAGTCGGTTAATTTGTGGTGCCAAAGCATAATTCACGGTTGCCAGATAATTATCCGGATCCTGCTCAATCAGTTGACCAATAGCACGCCCTGATGCCAGCGAAGATAATGCCAACTCTCTTAACGCCATTTGCGGCACGCTCAACTTCATGGTTTCTCCCATTAAAAACAGCAAGATATCTGTAGTATCATCTGCTAATGAATTCGGTCAGGCTGATTATTACTGTCAACCACATCACTGATTTACCCCTGCTTGCATGACGCCAGTGTCTTTCATCTACGACGGGCTATCCTGACGTTGATAGTTTTGCTGCCAGTATTGCAGTAACGCCTGATGATCAATTTTGCCATTCAGACTCAGCGGTAACTGTTGCAGATAATGGAGGGACGTCGGCACCATATATTTGGGCAGTTGTTCACTAATATGACGGACAAAACCCTGCCGCTGTTCGGGCGTATCATGATGTAGTTGCAGGAACATAATCACGTCAGCCAGTTTATTGTGCTGATAAACCGGTACAGCGGCCGCCTGGCTTACCAGCGGATAGCGGCAGGCTACCGCTTCAATTTCCGCCAGTTCCACTCGGTTACCATGCCATTTGACCTGGCGGTCTATCCGGCCTTTTAACCACAGTTCGCCATGTTCATTGACGAAACCGTAGTCGCCGGTGCGGTAGAAACGCCTATCGTCATGACCACCGAAAGCGACATTTTTCGGATGCGATTCGGGCAAATATCCCAAGCCGACCTGTTCACCGTAAATTACCACTTCCCCGACCTCCCCAATGGGAAGCTGCTCACCACGATCATTTTCGATGCCAATCACGTTATTGCCACGGGGTTTGCCTAGTGGCAACAGTCTGTGTTCGCCGTCAGACAACCGTTCGATAGGCTGAAGATGTGTGAGGCAGGCGGTTTCCGTCGGCCCATAACCGTGCATCACCCGCACCTGTGGAAAGCGCTGATGAATTTTGTCAATCAGTTGTGGCGAGACAAACTCGCCCCCGACGATCACCAACTGTAAATGCACTAAAACCTGCTGGTTGAACTGGGGGTCCAGACACATGATCTCCAGAAAACTTGGCGTTGAAAACCAGCTGGTTACCGCCACCGCTGGCTGGCATCTCATCAGATTAAGGTTCTGGCGTGGCATCGCATTATGCGCATGACATAACATAATCAACGGTTTCGCCAGCGCGAGGCTGGTAAACAGATCGAGCAGACCCATATCAAAGGAGAGACGCGCATGATTGAGATGTGCTCCGTTGGAGGCTTCAACCAGCATGATCTCACGATACCAGGCGTAAAAAGCGCCAAATTGCGCATAGCCAATCTTGACGCCTTTCGGCAGCCCAGTGCTGCCGGACGTTGACAGCACATAAAAAATCGGATTATCCGCGGGCGTCTGCCACGCTGTCAGTTGACAATCACTGTCGGGCAATGACGCCAGCGCCACTATCGGGTAGTGAGTGATCGCGTCATCGCAGACGGGCTGCGAAGCCACACGCCCATCCAGGATCAGGTCGGTTTGATAAATCTCGGCCATTTTCACCACTCTGGACAGCGGATTGGCGGAATCCACCACAGTAAACGCGATACCGCAGTAAGCACAGGCAAGCAATGCCGAGAGGGTATCCAGTTCTTTATGACCAAAGACCAACACCCGTGTCGGCTTTAGCTGCTGTAAAACATCAACGATAGCCTGTACGCGCCCGGCAACCTGCCGGCAACTGAACTGTCCATCCGGCGAGATGATAGCGATGGTGTCACCCGACTGTTCAAGATGACTAACGATCGCCTGCATCATTGACGAAAACATAATATTTTCCTTCACGGGTGGCCGACTCGCTTACCGCCTTGCGGTCGAGTTTACTGTTAAGGTTAAGGGACTGATGGGTAATGGCATACCAGCGTTTGGGGATCATATAGGGCGGGAAATGACGGCACATCGCCTGCCCCATCGCGGCAAAATCAAGTGGATCATCACTCAGTACAAAAGCGCTGATCCCCTGTAAGGTGTCCCGGCGGTACCAGGGTTCGATAAAGGCTTCGCGTACCTGGGCCAGACTACGTAAGTACCCTTCAATTTCATTAAGTTCGATGCGGTAACCCTGTAGTTTTATTTCCCGATCAGTACGTCCCCAGAAATAAAACCGATGCTGACATACCGACCCCAGATCACCGGTGTGATACCCCCGGACTCCCACCGCATCAGTAAAGTAACGCGCCTGTTGCTGTGGCGTGGCGTTGAGATAACCAACACCAACCGAACGTCCTTTGATGATCATTTCGCCCCGTTCCGCCGCGGCGGGCGCAATCTCGATGGCCGTTCCCGGACGCACGTTGCCGAGCGGTAACGGTAATGCGTCCGCCAGATGCTCAGGCTGAATATCAACGTGGGTTACCGCCACGGTGCATTCCGTCGGACCATAGGTATTGGTGATTCGGCATCCGGGAAAACGTTGCCACAGCTCACTGACCAAGGCTTTCGACAACACTTCCCCACAAAAAATGAAGTGTGTCAGATGTGGCAGGGATACGGCGGAGAACATTTTGTCATTCAGGTAGTAACGCGTGATGGTGGGGGTGGACACCCAGGTCACCGTGCGGTAAGCGGCATGACGACTAATGTATTTACGGGTATTAATGAATTCCCGGTGATCCAGTGCAGAAAGGGGTTGCAGATTAAGCCAGGCCAGCCACAGTTCGAACAGAGAGACATCAAAACAGTAACGAATATTGCCACTCACGGCGCCATTCAGTACAAACGCCTCCGCCAGCCAACTGACAAAGTCACTCACATTGTCATAACTGACCGCAATGCCTTTCGGCAAACCAGTGGTGCCGGAAGAAAACATAATATACATGGTGGCTGACGGCGGCACCTGACGTAGTGCCAGCACTGGCTCCACCTGACGACGGGCGACCAGCTCAACCGGCCACCAGGGGACATCACTTAGCGTCAGATGAGCTGCATCAGCGGTGGCATTCAGTACCAGTTGCACACCAGCCCCTGCCACCACCTGCGTCAACCTGTCGGCAGAATTGTCGGTTTCCGCTGGTACGAATGCCCTGCCGGCGAGAATACAGGCCCAGACAGCAATAAGATAACGTTTATCTTTGTGCCCGTAGATCATCACCGCGCCATCGCCCTGCGCAATCAACTGTCGGCTCAAGTCATTGGCGAAAAAATAGAGTTCGTCATAACGCAGATCGCCATCAACATGATGATAAGCGGCGGTCTGACAGTGCCGGAAACGCTGGAATATCGCCCACAATACGGGTTGTCCCTGCACGATACTCATGAGGCCTCGGTAATCATTAATCCATTGATATAACGGGCAATCGAGCCAACGGTTTCAAAATGTTTGATATCCAGCGATGCCGGATCAAGATGCAACCCGTCAATCGCATCTTCCAGATACATGATCAATTCAATATACAAACCGCTGTCGAACCCCAGATCGCGCTCAATCTGGATACCACTGTGCAGTTCTGCGGTATCGTCGATATCCATCACTTGGGCAATGGCGTCAATAACCAAGCGTTCGTAGCTATCCATTCTTCACTCCTGACGATATGGTTGAATCCGGTGGGTCGAGGCTTAAGGCTTTTAGCGCCAGCCGATCGATTTTACTGTTGCTGTTTTTAGGAAGATGTTGGGTGAAATAAAAACGGTGCGGAACCATATAGGTTTCCATGCGTGTTTTGCACCACTCTTTAATTTGCTGGTGGTGGGTCGTCGCGGCTGATGCTATTTCTATCCACGCCACAATTTCATCGCCGTAAACCGGATGGGGCAAACCTATCACCGCGACCTGGCTGACGTTATAGAAGCCAGCCAGCACCGACTCTACCTCACGCGGAGCGACTTTCTCGCCACAGACATTGAGTACATCATCCATCCGGCTGACGAAATAAAGATAGCCCTCTTCATCCAGACGGCAGATATCGCCGGTATACAGTACCCGCTCACCGGAAAGTGGCCCGGGCTTTAATTTTTCGTCGGTTTTCTCCGGATTATTCCAATAGCCGAGCATCACCGTCGCGCCACGGATCACCAGCTCGCCGGTGGCGTTGCGTCGATGTGCGCGTCCCTGTGGGTCAACCACCCACATTTCAGTATTGGGAATGGCCTTCCCGACGCTTTGCTTACGGGTTTCCAACATGGCGGGCTCAAGATACGTACAGCGATGACACTCGGTTAGTCCGTACATCGAGAACAGTTGAGCCTGACTGAATATTTCGCCAATTTTATCGATGTCAGCGGGATTTAACGCCGCGGCGGTATTGGTAATCAGGCGTAGCGAGGAGAAATCAAAACGCCTGGCCAAGGGTACGATCAGGCTCAGCATGGTCGGCACCAAAGGAAGTACCGTCGCCTGCTGCTTCACCAGGCGATGCAGCACAAACAGCGGCTGCGCAAACGACGTTTCAATAATCAGCGTGGCGCCGATCAGTGCCGACATAATCACCTGATGCAAGCCATAGTCGAAACTTAACGGGATGGCGCAAAAAATTCTGTCCGTTTCCACCAATTGCAAATAACTGGCGACCGACTGCGATGCGGCAATCATATTCAGTTGTGTCAACATGACGCCTTTGGGTTTTCCGGTTGATCCGGAAGTGTAAATAATTGCCGCCAGATCCTGGCTCAATCTCTCTCCCGGCAATGCTGCTGCACAATTTGAGGCCAGAATAGTGGCTAGCTGTGAGCACGAACGTTCACTCGGGCCGTTGAGCAATAGAGTTGGCAGCCTGCGCATCTGTTCACTGGCCAACGCAAGTTCACTCTCCAGCGCCGCATCAGTAATAATCAGGCTGGCGGCGCAATCATCACTGATCCACGCCAGCTTTTCCGCCCGGGTATCAGGATGTATCGGCACATAAACGGCACCGATATATTGAATCGCCCAGAAACAGCGGATCAATTCCGGGCTGTTTGCCATCCAGACCATCACTCGATCCCCACGCTGGACATTCTGCTCAACCAACCAGGTCCCGATCTTTAACGCGTCGTTCCGCAGTTGCGTGTAGCTGATTGCGCTATTGTTACCGATGACAGCGATACTCTCCGATCGCCTTTCCGCGCTGACATCAAGATATTGACTGAGTACCTGATAATTCATTTGCATCATGCTGCCTCCTGTCGACGCAATACCATAGCGCTGAACGTACCGGCCACTCCGGCGGCGACAGCCAGCATCCGGCCTTGTGGCTTAACAGCGGCAGGGTTGTGCATCACATCATGTAAATTGATAAAGGCATCGCCACAGAAGCAGTGACCAAGCCGGTAGAGGTTGTCGCGCATCACGCAGTTTCGGTCCAGGCCAAGTCGGTCGGCAATGCGATCGAAAGTAGACGGGCTCATATGATATGGCAGCACGGTTTCAATCATCGGTGCGCTGATACGGGCCGCCGCCATTGCCCGCTCGATGGCGGACATCATGGTGGGCATAAAATCATGGTCATAACGGTTCTCAACCTGGCGATCGGTGATTACCGTGCGACTACCGAGTCCGCCAATCATCGCCCACCCCATGCCTTCAATGACACTGCCGCCCGCATCAGCGGCGCGGGTTACCAGCACGGCACTGCACCCTTCACCAAACACGCCGTTCTGATCAACATACTGCACCGTTTGATGGAAACACTTGTCACCGGTTAACAGTACAGCGAAACCTGCCGACGCATCAGCTGCGGGCAATATTCGCTGTAACAGCGCCAGCCCGGCGAACGAGGAGGCACAGGAGTTTTGCGTTACCGATAATACCTCCACGCTGGCAGGCAAATGTTCGGCCACGACGGTACGGAGCACGTCGGCATCGAAAGGATACGTGCTGTGCAGTGAATGCGCATAGGCAACATGGGTAATCTGCTGTCGTTTTTCCGGGTGACGGGCCAGTAATCGAGCCAGGCATTCACTCAACATCCGGGATAATGCCAGATCGGGAAACAGGCAGGCAGATTCCAGCTTATGAAAGCGGCTGAAAATCTTCTGGTTTCGCTCTCCCCACTGATAGTGCTGTTGCAGCGTCGATAACACCGTCAATTGCGGGTTAATCAGTGTCGCAATATCAATGATGTTCATCGACGTCCTCCAGTGAGAATGCCAGCACATGGCAATTATTATGCCGATGACAGGTCAGCAATAGGGTCTCTGCCGCTGGCTTTTCCGCCTGAAGTACACTGGCCAGTTCAAAGAAAGGCGCGGCGCACAGTAACGCCGGCTGCGGGGTGAGCATGGCGGTGAATGCCATCGCTGAGTGGCGCTGCGGCTCAGCAGTGATCAACAGTGTGCTTTCCGGCTTGATAGCGTGCTGTCTTAGCTGTGCCGCAAAATACGCTGGGGTGTTTTCATCATCCCCACACTGCTGCCAGCGGGCTTTCAACCGACAGCGGCCTGGCTGACGTTGAAATAACAACGCTGCGCCACAGTCCCTACCCGCCAGACGATCCAGCGTGGGTGACTCATGCATCAACAGATGTTGATCAACGATCAGCAGCAGTGCTTTACCCTGCGTGGCGGGAAGATAGCGATCGATTAACTCCAGCGCGGTAAACGGGGCCGCCAGCCCACAGTCGCTTACCGCGAACGCGAACGCCTGGCTGGCATGACATTGATGCAGGATAAAATTGGTGACAGAACATCCCATTAACGCGTCAGGCGTCCAGTGGGCCAGTATCACCACATCCAGATCGCTCAGTTCCACTTCCGGTTGCAGGCGTGAGATCAGCGCTCCGGCGATGTCGGTAAACGTGACACGTGACTCACCCTCAATCCATGCCTGCGCACGGCTACTGGTAGCGTGCCACGGTCGGTCGTTAGCCTGATAAAACGCCTGTAGCCACGCGTCAACCACCTCCACGCGATCAGTTGCCGGTAAGGAAAACGTCTCCTGATCAGTAAAAGTCAGGCAATGGATGTGGGCGCTATCCAGATAAAGATCCATAGTTACGCTCTGTCGTTGCAAACCGTCAGGGTTGCGGAATCTCAAGATCGACCGGTTGTTGCTGATTCAGCATATGTGCCACACCATCCGGTTTGCGGATCTGCGTCGCCCGATCACCATCAACCAGAATTTCTGCCGGATAACCAAAACTGAGAAAATAAACCGGGGAAGCCGTTGGTCCATAGGCACCAGAATTGAAAACACCAATCAGGTCACCAACCGCCAATCTGGGTAGTGTGACCGTATCAGCGATAATATCGGTCGGCGTACACAGTGGGCCGGAAAGAGTATAGGTTTGCATCGCACCTTCCTGCCTGGCGGCCAAACGCCGCACCGGGAAGTTTTTGCGAATGACCGACCCCAATCCCGCCGCAGCCCCGTGGCAGTTAGAACCACCGTCACAAATGGCAAACGTTGATCCTTTGGAATCTTTAAGATAACGGACTCGTGTAACGAAAATTCCCGCTCGGGCAATCATGTAACGGCCCAGTTCCATCATCAGTTGCATCTGTGGGAACTGCTGTCGAAACGCAGCCAGGAGAGGCGCCAGACTGTAGCCGAGAGCAGCCAGATCGAGCGGCTGTTCCTTGGCGTAGTAAGGCACACCCAGGCCACCACCGATATCAACAAATTGCAGCGGGAAAGACAGTTGCTGCTGAATCTTCTCTGCCAGTACCAGAATGTTGCGGGTGTTACTGGCAATCGCCTCAGCATCCAGAATGCGCGTGCCAAGGTAAATATGAATCCCGACCATTTTCAGATGTGGGTAGTGATGCAGGCACGATAGCTCAGCCAATGCCTGGGATTCATCAATACCAAATTGCCGAGGTTTGCCGCTCATCACCAGCCGGGCTTTCTCGGTGCTGAAATCCGGGTTGATACGCAACATGAAGGTTTGCTGACAGTTCGCTTCGGCAGCGATGTCATTAAGCTGCCTAAGTTCCGCCAGAGATTCCACCACTACCGCTTTAATCCCTAACGCCACACAACGGCGTAGCTCTTGTGGCGATTTGGCTGGCCCGACAAAGATGATTTGCTGTGGAGTAGCACCCGCTGCCAGCGCCATTTCCAATTCGGCGGCGGAACAGACCTCACAGCCGATGTCATATTGTCTGATAATTTTTATCAGTGACACATTCGGATTGGCTTTTAAGGAGTAAAAGTAATGCAATTCTGCTGGCAATGTTTCCGTTAGTGTTTTTAGGTCATGTCGTATTTGATTGGCACTGTATATATAACATGGTGTCCCGGTTACCTGAACCAGCGTGTCGAAATTCAGTTTCTCAATACCATTCTGATGGATGAATTCTGTCTGGTAATTAAAGCGGTGCATGCTGAATACTCTCTGCGAGGTAGTGACTGAGAGAATTAATATTGAGGAAATTACCCAGGAATTCACCATCCATTTTTTCAAATAGATCAAATTCTCTACCGATAATTTTTTCAATACGTTCATTTAATCCAGCAATCAGCTCAACTAATTTCACTGAGTCAAGCACGCCAGAAAACCCATAAAGCTCACGACCGGAAAGCACCAGACTTATTCTGTGGTCATCTAACCCCAACTTTTCTAGCTCTACTGTTATTATTGATACAATCTCATTTATGATGAGTGACATGATCTCTCCATCCAATAAAAACTCGCCAAATGTCCGCGAGAATAAATCAGTAAGCTGTGGCATATTTCTGCATAGTAATAGGGTGTTTTTTCATAATTTTGACTAGAATTGTAAATATGGATTAAAAAATAGAAAAAGTATCACTCAGCAATTTCAGGCAAATCCCGCTAAAAAAAATGCATAATTTACTTCCTATCAAGACATTGTGTCCGTAGGTTCACGGTAATATTACGGCAATATTAGTGACCCGTGTTGACTTGCCATCATGTCGCCAGCGTTAGTTAATAACCAATATCTGGACAGCGGCTTATGCTCTTCATAAAGGATATTCAGTGTAGCCAGCCCGCTAGCTACCGTTGCAGACCCTTACAGGAACTGGCAGAAAGTCATCAGCTTTCCGATAAAGAAATCAAGATTTATCAACGTATTTACCAACTGGACAGCGTGTCGATGATCGAGAAGAGTCATTTTGATATGCATCTTGAAACCTTATCGGAATTAGTGTCCAGGCATCCGTCACTGTGTAACAAAAAAGGCTATTTGATCTTTACCAAGACCCAGACGCACAATACGTTTTTCGATGATGAGTGGCTGAAAAATCTGGCTAATACATGTGGTTTGACGCGCTGGACGACGTTTACACTCAGCCTGAATCATTGCGCTTCCGCATTAAGCGCGGTGCATTTGATTCGACAACTTCACACTACGGATTTTGATGGCTTGGCAATTATTCTGAGTGGCGAAAAAAGTTTTTCGTCTTACTTTAATAAAATGCCAGTGGGGTTATTAGGTGAAATGTCTGCCGCCTGTTTACTCAGCAGTAAAATAGGAAAATGGCAAATTACCGAATCAAAAGTGACACATATTAACCAGTATTATAAGAATCCAGAAAACACTACCGTGCAAGAAAGAAATGAAATGCGAAATGTCTTTTATGACCAATTAGTGACATTTCTTTCTTCTGATTCAATAAGGGATAAACCTCCCGACGTAGTGATTTCATACAACTTAAATCGGCCATTACTATCCCGCCTCGCTTTGGATATGAATTGGGAGGATAGACTTGATTTATCCCATATTGGTAAATATGGCCACACCTTTTGTTCAGATGTATTTTTTAATTTACAGATGATCACGGAACATCGCGATTTTAATTCAGCACTATTATTTTCGGCAGGGATGGGAATTACATTCTCCTCGCTGAATATTTTAAAACACACCGCAACCTTTAATTAGTGAGATGACAATATGGCAATTTTAGACGCAATCAAACTGGCTCTGGATGAAGTGTTAGATGGTGAGCCTGTTGTGCTGACTGACACCACGCGCTTTGATGAGGATTTGGATCTCGACTCCGTCAGCTTTGTCCAGTTCTTGTTGACACTGGAGGATAATATCGATGGATTGATGTTTGATCCTGATCAGATCAGCCAACAATCATTTAATACTGTCGGCACACTGGTTGCGTATATTGAATCCTACACTTGCGCAGCCCAACAATGATGATGCTTTCCTCCAAACACGTTGAGCAAGCGCTGCACTGTGGACGCACAGCGCAACCGGCGGAAATATTAAGTCAGCTTACTTTATGGATAACGGGAAACCAGGGTTATCTGGCCAGTAACGGTGTCGCGTTGTATTCCCTTCAGCCTCCGTTGCCGCTGTTACAGGGTGATGGTTCGGTGGTGGCGGACACAGCGTTGACAACATTGGCTGATGATCGGCTGCTGAATTACCTGGGACTGGCAGTGGCACAAGTCTCTGCCAGTCAACCCGGCACCCCACAACAAGCGCTGTTAGTGGCAGCGCTACGACTCGGGCTGGCGGCAAAAATCCTCGACATGTCCTATACGCACCTTAATCAACGGCAAAGTTTTGGACAAAAAACCACCCGGCATCAGTTGATCAAAGCCAGCTTCTCTGAAATATACGCCGACATCACTCAACTGAAATTTCAGTTGATCTTGCGTCTTGAAGAGGGAGATTTCACCGGCCTTGAGCAGGAACACCATGCGATAACACAGCTCACCAATAAAGCGGAAAAACTCATGGGCGGGCATGGTTTTCTGCTGGGTAACAGTCATACGCTGAGCCATTTTTCGATGCTGCTCTATAGCGCTTCGGGAAAAACAGGCAACGATATCTGGCATCAGCCGGCCCCCGTGATGTGAGGAAACCGTTTTATGACAACGTCCAAACAACCCGCACTTTATGCCGCGGAATATCCACGACAGAGTGATTTAAGACAAGTTGTCACCTTGGCCTGGCCAATGATCTTAACGGCCGTAGTGGTTTCACTGTCACAAAACGGCCAGATCTGGATTCTGGGTAACAATAGCGCCGGTAATGATGCACTGTACCTGCTCTCCATGTTACAGCCGTTTCATTTTCTATTTATTGCCTTGCTTGAATGCCTGACGATTACGAATCAGATCTTCAGCGCCCGTTCCACGCAGCACTGGCCGCGCCGCAACGTAATAAACAGTACGCTGCTTTTCGCCCTGGTCGGCGCACTGTTTCTGGCATTAATTGCACTATGCAGTTGGTTATTCGCCGCCCCACTGCAACATCTTTATGTCAGTAACAATACCCGGTTATTCAACACGATTTTGCCGGTTTATATGCTATCGCTGATTCCTTTTCTGATCTTTGAACTCAGCAATGCCGCACTGCGTGGGCAAAGTAAAAGCAAATCCAGTATGACGTTTATTATTGGTTTTATTCTTATCAATTTTATCAGTTGCTATATTGGTTTTAACTACTATCACCTTGGTTTCTCTGCTGTTATTTACTCCAATCTGATCGCGGCGCTGATGCTGCTGCCGTGCTCATATATCACTATGGTGAAAACGGTTTCTCAAGGCGAACACGCTCAGGCAAGGACCTATTTACCCCGACTGCTGGCGATCACCGCCGATGCTGGCGTGCCAATTTTTCTGTCCATGATGCTGGCTTTCGCCAGTTCAGCGGTCATCTTTCCCTTACTCAGTAAGTCAGGTCTCGGCTACGCCACCGGTTTTCTGATTGTGGTCAAACTACGCACTTTCTTTATTATTCCCGCCGTGGCTATCGGTTCCGCCATCGCTATCTGCGTAAACCAAAAGCTATCCAACAGTGCTACATCCACCACATTGAGCCGAATCCTCAGTAAAGGACTGGGTTGGATAGCTCTCAGCTACCTGGTTTTTACCCTGCTCGCCTTTTTCAGCCAACACCTGTTGGTCGATCTACTGGCGGGTAGCGAAGAGATCCGCAAAACCGCCTATCTGATAATGGCATGGCTGCTACCCACTTTTTTCATGACATCTCTGGTGGCAAGCATACAAACCATTCTGGAGCAATTAGGTCGAGGTAAACGGGTGCTGCTAGTGACGTTTGTGATGGAAGCCTTGTTGATAATGGCAGTGTTACTGGCCGACGGTGGGCAGAATATTCACCGGCTGATTAACATCATCCTGGTCTTTAATCTTCTCTATTTGACCGTGTTTGTTTACGAGTACTACCTGCTGGTCAAAAAGATGGGAAAACTGAATGCTGTATGATCTCTGTTACCCATTATTGAAACTGGCCGCAGTGGCCCATTACCGCTACAACCATTGTCTGGTCAAATTGAAACGCCGCCCCAGCCTGCTGCTGAAAACGCAGATTACGCCAGAAACGCATTACGGCCACACTTGCCGTAGATTACGGCAGGTGGATATCACCATTCTAAACAGGATTTCACCGCATCGCGCCGTTGATTATGCCATCGCGCTGTTCGAACATCCGCACCGAATGCCCTGTAAAAACAGCGATCTGCTTTATCTTCAATCCTTGAATAAGGATTCTCTGGTGTTCGCCGGCCAACAGATCACCGTTTACCGGTCAGGGCCGGGATCCCACCAGCGCGTGCTGTTGGTACATGGCTGGGAGGGGCACAGTGTGATGTTCCGTCCGCTGGCTGAAAAACTGGTCGCTCAAGGTTATGAAGTGATTGCACCCGATCTGTTGGCACACGGCAATTCAGCCGGCGAGCGCTGTTCTTTCTATGATCTGGTGCAATTGCTGCTCATGCTGGGTAATCACTACGGTCCTTTCAAGACGGTTATTGGTCACTCATTCGGTGGTACTGCCGCAACCCTGGCGAAATGGAAAGGGCTAGACTGCCATCAACTGGTGAATATCAGCAGTCCAGACTCTTTTGCCTGTCTGCTGGATGCCTGGATTGACTATCACCGGGTTCCCTCTTCGTTACGCAGTCAATTGGCAGAAGAGTACCATCAGCGTTATGGCCTGCATCCTGATCTTATTTCCACCACATCCTGGAAGGCTATCCCTATTCCCACGTTGATTTGTCATGATCGTGATGACAGTAATATAGATTTGCATCAGGCTTACAATATGGTCAGCGCTTTTCCCGACAGCCAGCTGTTTCTGACCTCGGGCCTGGGACATCGAGGCATACTGAAGGACCATGCCCTTCACCAACGCATCATCACGTTTATGCACGAAGGAAAAGAAAGCAACGTTAACACGGAGTGAATACAATGGAACCGCTCTACACGGGAAGCGTAATACTTACCTTACATCCGGTTCTATCCCGACGATTTTCCAGACTGAAATAACCACCGTGTAGTTCCACAATTTGCCGCGAAAGCATCAGACCGATACCACTACCATTTTTCTTCGTACTGTAAAAAGGAACAAACAAATTGTCTCTGTTGCCAATACCATGCCCCTCATCAAGCACGTCGAGATGAAATTTGTTCTCTTTAATCTGCCAGCCTAATGTCACCACACCGTCGATCTCGTCAGCCATCGACTCATCCGCATTTTTCAGAATATTGATCATCAACTGTTCTATTTGTACAGCATCAATATTGATCATTGCCCGGCCTGAATCATGAAGCACTATTTTACGGTGCTCGAAAAGCGGCAACAGATTACGAATCAATTCACCCGCATCCTGTAATGACTTTTCGGGTTTGGGTAAAGAGGCCAACTTCCGATAACTTTCGACAAAGCTTTTCAGGTTATTGGCTCTTTCATGAATGATCTGTAATCCATCACGAATGTCCTGGTACTCTTCCTTCTCTTCCGTGGGGATCAATGACGTCAATACCTGGCTGAGTGAAGCGATCGGGGTCAAGGTATTATTAATCTCATGGCTCATGACACGCAGTAGATTTCTCCAGGCCCGATACTCTTCCTCACGCAGTAACTGACTGACATCCGTGATAAACAACAACCGCTGGCGCAATCCGTCTTCAAAGTAGCTGTCATGCCCAATCTTGAATCTCCCGTGACGCTCTGGAAAATTCCATTCAATAACACTGTTTTCCGGCTGCTCAAATAGCGGTTTAAACGGCAGTGATTCCAGAGATTGTCCCTGTATGGTCTGAGGCGTGGTGTTAAGCAGTTTTGCCGCGGTGTTATTGAGAAAAGCCACTTCACCCTGATTATTGATAGCCACAATGGCCACATCAATATTATTAATCACGGTTTTAACCAGGTACTGCTGTTGCTTCACCGTCAAGCGTTGCTGCTGCATTGAAGAGGCCAGTTCATTGATCATGTCAATCAACCCATTCAAGGCGCTGTTTTTTTTCTGCTGCTTACCACGTAAGCTGAAATCATTGTGCGTGATGGCTTCAATTAAATTCATCAGCGTGGCTATCTGATAATGCAGGGATTGACGGGTCATGAGCACACAATAACCAATAGAGACACAGAGCATTAGCGCCACCAGCGCCACCAGATAACCGGAGAATCCATTCCAGATCATCAGAGCGATCACGCTAATGGCCGAGGGTAATGACGCCAACAGTATCAGCCAACGCTGTAACGCTTCTAGCGAGCTCCAGGCTATATTCATCAGCTATTCTTTTTTAACCTGCGATAAAATGCGCTGCGGCTCAGGCCTAAAGACTCGGCGGCTTCAATGACATTCCCATCGAACTCCCGCAGACGCTGCTGAAGCGCCATCTGTTCAATATCGTCCAATGTTTGCCACGTACCCTCATCATCCAAATCCACTGCCGCAGAGATTCCGGGCAGATTATCCGCGCAGGTTGGCTCACACGGTAATCGGCTATCGGCGTTGTTAGGCGTGAAATCCATGGACAGTACCATTTTCAACAATGGTACATCCAGCGTCCCGGCCCGGCTAAGCAGTACGGCTCGCTCCAGAATATGATTAAGCTCGCGGATATTTCCCGGCCATGGATATTGTTGCAACAATTCCAGCGCTTCAGACGTCAGCACCAGCACCGGTTTGCGGTATTTTTCGGCAAATGCCGCCATCATTCCTTGTGCCAACGGGCCAATATCCTCCGGTCTTTCGCGTAACGCTGGCACACGAAATTCAAAGGTGTTCAACCGGTAGTAGAGATCACGGCGAAACGAGCCGTTGGCAATCATGGTATCGAAGTCTGCATTGGTGGCGGCAATAATGCGGACATCAGCGAACTGCGTCTTACTGGCGCCGACTTTTTCGAACTGCCGTTCCTCCAGCATTCTCAAGAGTTTGACCTGCTGATTCAGCGGCGTGTTACCTATTTCATCGAGGAAAAGCGTGCCGCCATCCGCCAGTTCAAAACGGCCGATACGCTGCTGTTTGGCATCAGTAAATGCCCCTTTGACATGCCCGAACATTTCACTTTCAAACAAACTGTCAGGAATACACCCCATGTTGACCGAAACATAGCTCATCTCACGTCGCATCGAACGCTGATGAATATAACTCGCCAGCATACTTTTACCGGTGCCATTTTCACCAGTCAGCAAAATACTGGCATCGCTTGGAATCACCTGGTCAAGCAGGTTTAACAGCTCCTGCATCGCCCTGGAGCAGGCAACAATGTTCTTCTGTAGGCACGGATGCAGTTGCTCCTGCAACAACGTATTCTGTTGCAGGAGCGAACGCTGTTTTTTTATGCCTTCCACCAATTGTAGCTGGGTATTGAGCACATGGACCAGACGCTCATTTTCCCAGGGCTTCTGAATAAAATCAGCGGCGCCATTTTTCATGGCGTCAACAGCAATATCTATCGAGCCCCAACCGCTCATGACGACCACGGGAAGATCGGCATCAATCTGCCGGATACTCTCAATCAGAGACAACCCCTCCTGACCCGAGGTTGTGTCACGCTGGTAGTTGAGATCAACCAGCGCAATATCCGGTGTTCCCTGGCGTACCTGGGTTAACACCTCTTCCGGCTGAGTTGCGGTAATCACCTCAAACTGATGCACTTTCAACATCAGTTTGAGTGTACTGAGGATGATGGCATCATCGTCGGCGACCAGAACCCGGTATCTTTTGCCCATACTTTATGTTCTCAGCCTTTTTTCATCTATGGCGCAGTTATTGATGTCGCAGGGCATCCATTGGACTGGTCTGCACTGCACGTTTTGCTGGTAACAGGATGGCGAACGTGACAACCAGACCAATCATCAATGATGTGATGGAAAATAGCATCATCATACCAATGCCGGGATACCCGAAGGTAACCAGAATCATCGGGCTGATGGCACCGATGACCGGCACGCTAATCACTAATCCCAATACCAGTTGCCACCATCCTTGCCGCATAATCAGCGCGATAATATCGCCTCTGGTGGCGCCAAGGGCGCGACGGGTGCCAAACTCCTGATAACGCTGATTAATCGTTTTCGCCATCACACCATAGATACCACTGCCCGCCAGCAATACCGCCATTATACCGAAAATGTTAAACAAAATAGAGATATAGCTTAACCCGGAGGTGTTACGGTCAATCACTTCCTGTAACGTTTTCTCCTGATATACCGGCAGTTGAGCATCAATGCTGCTGACGGCATGTCGAATCACATTGCTCAGGTTCTCATGCGGTACGCCGGTAACCACCACGGATATCTGCTCCTGGGGAACCTGAAGCATGGAACGGTAGACGGAAGGCATCCACTGACTATGACCAAAAGGCCGGCCCTGAATCACATGCGGTATAACTCCTACCACCGTGTACCATGCATGATCTTCGCCATCGATCCAGCGGATACGTTTACCGACCACGTCTTTTTCATCTGGCCAGTAACGCTGGGCGAATGAGCGGGTTATCACTACCACCTTTTGCGATTGAGCATCATCATTCTGTGTCAGCAACCGGCCCTCTTCCGGCATAATTCCCAACGCGCTCAGCGAGGATGGATAAACAACCACATCGTTGGCTCGGGGGAACTGATTACGGTTGGATCGCGTGAAGCTACTACCTTCCAGTTCAATACTGCTGGCCGAGGTGAATTCCCCGGGAAGGCGGCTCATCAGTCCCGCTTGCACGACCCCGGGCTGGGTTTTCAAATCGCTCACCAGACGGTTAAAGAAATTCACTTTGCTGGCGTCATCAGGGTAATTAATCGGCGGCAGACTCACCTTTGCCGTCCAGACATTATTACTGTCCACGCCATAGTCAATTTTCGCAGCCTGAGCGACCACCAAAGCAAGTAGCACCCCCACGCAGAGCACCGAACTGGAGAGCGCCACTTCAAAAATCACCAGTCCGCGACTGATGCGACTACTATTACGGCTTTGGGCACCGCGTGTACCATCCCGTAGCGCATCGTTGACATTACTGTGTACAATTTTCCAGGCAGGCAGCGCCCCGGTAATAATACTGGCAATAACCACCAGAATCAGGGCCTTCACCACCACATCGGTATCAATGCCGAGTTGCCACCAGAACGGTGGTTTATCCGGCACAACAGAGGTAATCAGACTACCGGTTAATGAAATACCCCAGCCAGCCAGCAGCAGCCCCACAATGCCACCAGCACAGCAAAGAATGACACTCTCCCACATCATCTGCATCACTACGCGTAACGGCGGAGCGCCATGAGCCACACGAATAGCAGTTTCTTTACTACGCTCAATCGCTCTGACCAGCAGCATGTTGCCAACGTTACAACAAGCCAGCAGCAACACCAGCAGCACCGCCAGTAACATCACCAGAAAGATCGGTTTTGAATCTTCCCCCATGAAACTGTCCATAAAGGTGATGGCAAAAGCGGAATGCCCACCGTTGATTTCAGGAAAGCGCTGCTCACGCCCGGCCATGATATTTTTCAGTTCAACGTCCACATCAGCCAGCGTAAAACCTGGTTTGATCTTGGCGAAAACCTGGACCTTCGGTGCATTTTCGACCGTAATATGCGCAGGATTCAACGTGGTGGGCAGCCAGATTTGATTATTCATCGGGAAGGCATACCCCTTTGGCATAACGCCGATGATTTGGGTACTGACACCATTCACCAGCAGCGACTGAGCGAGAATATCCTGACGTCCGCCAAAATAGTTCTGCCATAGCGCATACCCGATCACCGCCACAGGATTAGCGCCTTCGCCTGCATCCTGTTGATTGAACAACCGGCCTTTAGCGGCCTGAACACCGGTAAAAGGGAAAAAATCAGGCCCTGAACGAATGGCAATATAGCGTGATGCCTGGCCGTCGAGATTAATGTTCGCGACATCACCATAATAGTAACCCACCTGCTCCAAACGCGTGCTGTGCGCTTTGATATCAAGATAGTCCATAAAACTGATGGGAGAATCGCCCAGCCGCACATCGTTAATACTGGGGCTGATCATGACCATCCGATCGCCGTCCTTAAACGGCAACGGCTTGAGAACCAGGCTGTTAATAATGGAATACATGTAGATGCATAATCCCAGCCCGACTGCCATGATTAATATAGTGAACAGTGAAAAACCGGGCCGTTTCAATAACAGACGGCAGGCATAGCGAAAATCGAACAGAGTGGACATAAAACGCTCCTCAGGCCAGGCACATCGAGTTTCGCAACAGTCGATCATCAATGACCATGCCATCAAAAATTTCAATCTGTCGCAGCGCCCTTGCCGCCGAACGAGCATCATGGGTCACCATGCAAATGGTCGAACCCGTTTGGTGTAACTGATCAAACAGCGCGATTACCGCATCGGCGTTTTTGGAATCCAGATTACCGGTTGGTTCATCCGCCAATACCAGCGTCGGGTTACCCACAATGGCGCGGGCCACCGCAACACGCTGCTGCTGACCGCCAGAAAGCTGGGCAGGAAAGTGTTTGCCGCGATGCTTCATATCTACTTTTTCCAATGCCGACTGCGCCATCAATTTCATCTCTTTCTTATGCATTCCTTTGCGGTAGGTCAGCGGCAACATGACATTCTCTTCTACCGTCAGGTCGCTAATCAGATTAAATGACTGGAAAACGAATCCGATTTCCTGATTGCGGATCACCGCCTGCTGTTTCGCGTTGAGGTGGCCTACATCGATACCGTTAATTTTATATTCGCCTTCACTGGGTTTATCGAGCAAGCCAAGGATAGACAATAACGTCGATTTGCCACAGCCAGAGGGGCCGGAAATGGAAATATATTCACCTTTATTAATGGTGAAACAGATGTCGCTCAGTGCATGCGTTTCCATCTCCTCGGTATAAAACACTTTCTTAATGCTTTTTAACTCTACAATTGCTGACATACACTTATCCTCTTAACGAGTAATGCTAATCTGTTCAACATGATCCCACGCATGATAACTGGATAAAACAATCCTATCCGCAACCGACAGTCCGCTACTGATGGCAATTTCATCTGCTGAACCTTTGCCAAATACCACCTGGACTTTTTTGGCGCTTTTGCCATCAGCGGAAAGTTTATAGACAATGCCTGGCATATTATTCTGCGCATACAGTGGCCTGGGGACATAAAGTATATTGGTCAGGCGGGCGACCTGTATCGAACCTTCAATACTTAAATCTGGCCGGGCTTCATCTGGCAGTGGACCGGTTAATTCGACATCAACCAACACCGTGCCATTAATGACTGAGGGATCAATACGGGAAACTTTGCCCTGAATATTGTGGATCTGTGTATTGATGGTGACCGATTGGCCGAGGGCCACATCGCGGATTTGTCGTTCGGGCACGTTCAATTCGGCTATCAGTTGGTCTTTCCGTGCCACACGGGCAATGTTGTAACCAGTGCTGATACGCTGCCCCACTTCAAGATTTATGGTCTGAATGACTCCAGATTCTGTTGCCCGCACCGTTAATGAACGAATTTGTGACTCTGAACGAGCCAGCATATTTTTCAATTTACTCACGCGGGCATAGTTCGCATCCATATCTGCTTTCTGCGCAATTTTCAGTTTTTCCAACTGTAGACGGGTGAGATCCAGACTCTGTTTGTTTTGCTGCGTTGCCAGTTTGGAACGGCGGTAAACCAGCATGGATACCGAACCATTATTACGTTTATTTAAAATTTCAGCGGCATCATATTCCAGCTTCGCATGTTCATATTTTTGTCTGGCATCGACAATTGCCACCTGTGCACCCAGCAGATTACTCTCATGCCGACTCTCAAGCGCTTTGGTATCCGCTTCCTTCGCCGCCAATTCCCAACGTAACTCTTCAGTAGCCTGCACCAAATCTGGATTAACCATTTCGGCTATCACATCACCGGTATTAACAAATGCACCCGCTTTCACTTTTACTGACTCAACACGACCATCCACATTGGCGGCAACCCAGCTGATATTGCGGGGAACCAGCGAACCATTACCTCGCACTTCTACCACCATATTGCCTTTCTTGACTGCGCCAATCAGCAGACTGGATGCACTGACTTTATATCCGTCAGGGGTATAGCTCAGTGCATAGAAACTGGCGATGGCAATCACAATCAACAGTGAAGTTGCCATTGCCACTCGCTTGATAGTGAATTTGCTGGTTTTACGCTGAACATCCATCGTCTTTTTCACTTAATTATTATTTGATTCAGAACAACATTAAGCAGCATTCATGCCAATTTTTATATAATTGATATTTATGTATTTTATATTTAAAGACGACTAAATTCCCATTTCTGACAACAAACTACAGATACAAATGGGACGAGTTCCAGAATATGGGACACAGACTTTATGCGCGACAAGGATGCTGATTTAACAGGAATGCAACCCAGGATTATCGCGTCTCACCAGAGAAGAAATATGACATTAATATGTCATTAGTGTGATGGTGATATGGCAAGAAATGATCATGCCGACGATACTGAAATAAGTATTATTCACTATCAACGAGCATTACAAAAATGTTATTAATTCCTATGTCAAAACGTAATCTTTTACTTATCTTGCTGTTAAATAGTGTGGGTATCATCCTGTTTTTTTCTTGGTATTTACCCATGAACCATGGATTCTGGTTTGTTATAGATAAAAATACCTTTTTCTATTTCAATCAGCATCTGGCCACCAGCCCTGTATTTCTTAAACTGGTGGCGATTACCAACAACCGAGCCTTTGATGGGTGTTCCCTGTTAGCTATGGGTTTGTTGTATCTGTCCCTCTATGTAGCACGCGACTCGAGTGGTCGGCGCCATATGTTGACAACCGGGGTGGTCATGCTGTTGACAGCGTTGGTACTGAACCAATTGGGACATGCACTCCCGGTACAACATGCCAGTCCTACGCTGTATTTCGATGGTATCAATCGTGTCAGCGAACTGACCGGTTTTCCGACCAAAGACAGTTCCAGCGACAGTTTTCCTGGCGACCACGGTATGCTGCTGATGGTTTTTTCCGCCTTTATGCTGCGCTATTTTGGCGGTAAAGCGTTTGCAATAAGTCTGCTCATCACCGTCGTATTCTCTTTGCCACGAGTCATGATCGGTGCCCACTGGCTGACGGATATCATTGTCGGTTCTCTTTCCATCGTTTTAGTGGGATTGAGTTGGTGGTTATTAACCCCCGCCAGCGATCTCCTGATCGAAGCGATTGAACGTCGCTTACCCAGCAAGACCCCTTCGAGTACCACCACAAACTAGCCCTTTTACTTCATCTATTTTTACCTTTAGCCGTAGCGGACATCTTTCTCACTGCTACGGCGCTCATGCCAATCAACAATTTTTTATGCTGTGTTATCAGCTCGAAATATCGGCGCTATATCTTGCATGGGGGGAGGGATTTCATCATGAAATCATATAAATGAAATAAGCAAAAATACTCGCAATCTGTTTTCCAATACGGTAGGCTCATCGCGGCAAACTATTTTTATGCACTTATCTGCTCAGTTGAGGGAATTATGTGCTGTATTGCACAGTTTGGCAGATCGGTAATTGTCCTATAAATAGTAGTGCTTTACGCTGAATCCCGTTTTCGTTTGGCATTAACACACATAACGATTGGTATTATCGTTAAGGACATCAAGGGAATATAATCGTAATGGTCAAGTCTCAACCGATTTTGAGATATATCTGGCGGACGATGCCAGCGATTGCAGTGGCCATTGTGCTCACTGCCTGTACTAACAACAATGCGAACCTGAATGCACAAACTGATAGGCATGTGGTTAATGGCGACCCTTCACTACAAGCCTCTCAGGATGAATTTGAAGCAATGGTTCATAATCTGGATATTAAATCCAGATTACTTAACCAATATGCTAGTTGGAAAGGCGTTCGTTACCGTTTAGGCGGTGACAGCAAGCGCGGTATCGACTGTTCAGCTTTCGTACAGCGCACATTCCGTGAACAGTTTGGTATGGATCTGCCTCGGTCCACTTATGAACAGCAGGAAATCGGTAAAAAAATTCAACGCAGCAAGCTACGCGTTGGCGATCTTGTGCTATTCCGTGCTGGCTCAACAGGCCGCCATGTCGGCATCTATCTTGGTAACCGGCAATTTGTCCACGCCTCCACCAGCGGTGGTGTGATGATTTCCAGCATGGATGAAAGTTACTGGAATCGCCGTTATCAGGAAGGGCGACGGGTTCTTAATAGAGATCCACAGAGTTAACGCTGTTTTCATTCCCTGTTCTAATGCCAAACGAAGTGAAACGCCGCTACCTCAACAGCGGCGTTTTTCTATATCTGTCCTGCGCCTTATGTGATCAAAGATAAGTTTCTCTGACTGATTCATGATAAAAATGCAATGGTGCCGGCGTGTTTATTGCTAAATATTTCAAAAACTTTATCGTGTCGTCCCAGCCGCCGACATACATGAGATAATACGTCTGGCAGGTTATATAACATGGGTTCTCAGGAGCTGAACACCCCGATGTTTAAACGTGTCGTTACTGCTGTGCTGTTAGCAACCTGCCCACTGATCGGCCATGCTGAAACCATCAAACAGGTTTTTGCCTTTGCTCTGTTGGGCTCGCCTAAATATGATAAAAATTTTACCCACTTCGATTATGTCAATCCTGATGCCCCTAAAGGTGGCGATGTCACACTTTACGCACTTGGCACCTTCGACAATTTTAACCTCTACGCTTTACGAGGCATTAGCGCTATCCGCACCGGCCAGCTGTACGATGCGCTCTATACGCCTTCTGAGGATGAACCCGGCAGTTATTATCCACTGATTGCACAACGTGCACGCCATGCCAGCGATGATAGCTGGATTGAAGTGGATATGAATCCCAACGCACGCTTTCATGACGGTTCACCGATTACTGCAACTGATGTGGCTTACACCTTCAACATGTTTATGACTCAGGGCGTACCGCAGTTTCGTATTTATATGAAAGGCGTTACCGCCAAAGTTATTGCACCGTTGACAATACGCTATGATTTTGCCAAACCCGGCAGAATGAAAATGGTCAGCCTGCTGACATTACCGATAATGTCTGAGAAATTCTGGGAAAAGCATAAATTCAACGAACCATTATCGTCCCCGCCGCTGGCCAGTGGCCCTTATCGCATTACCGACTATCGAATGGGACAATATGTCACCTATTCACGGGTAAAAAATTATTGGGCGGCGGATCTGCCGGTCAATAAGGGCCGCTACAATTTTGACCATATTCGCTACGACTACTATCTGGACGACAATGTGGCCCTCGAAGCGTTCAAGGCAGGCGCGTTCGACCTGCGGATAGAAAGCTCCCCCAAACACTGGGCCACGCAATATCAGGGCGGTAACTTTAAACGAGGTTACATTATCAAGAAAGATGAGCCAAACCAGAGCGCACAGGATACGCGTTGGATGGCATTTAACATTCATCGCCCTTTATTTTCCGATCGGCGGGTCAGACAGGCGCTAACGTTAGCGTTTGATTTTAACTGGATGAATAAGGCTCTATTTTTCAACAGCTATCAGCGGGCCAACAGTTACTTTCAGAATACGGAATATGCGGCGCAAGGCAAGCCTTCTACGGCAGAACTGGCCTGGCTAACGCCGCTGAAAGGTAAAATTCCAGCGGAAGTATTTGGCCCTCGCTATCAACCGCCGGTATCCGATGGCAGTGGCTACGATCGGCCTAATTTATTAAAGGCGCAACACCTGTTGGCACAGGCGGGCTGGATTATAAAAGACCAAACGCTGGTGAATCGCCAGAGCGGTCAACCTTTCGCCTTTGAACTGCTTATTCCCAGTTCAGCCAATGCGCTATATGTGCAACCATTCCAGCAAAATCTGCAACGACTCGGCATCCAGATGAGCATCCGTAGTGTGGATTCCCCACAGTTTAATAACCGGTTGCGCAAGCGGGACTTTGACATGATACCGACGCTATATAGTGCTGAGCCGTATCCCAATGCCAATCTGCAATTCAGTTGGAGTTCAAAATACATCAACTCAACCTACAATACCTCGGGCGTAGAAGATCCGGCTATTGACAGTCTGATCGACGACATCATGCGACACCAGGGCGATAAAGACGCATTACTGGCACTGGGTCGCGCATTAGACCGGGTGCTGACCTGGAATCAGTTCATGATACCGATGTGGTACTCCAACCATGATCGTTACGCCTACTGGAACAAATTTGCAATGCCGGCGGTACGCCCCGCTTATTCGCTGGGTTTTGATAGCTGGTGGTACGATGCCAGTAAGGCCGCGACGCTACCTGAAGAACGCCGATAAGGAGTTGATGTGGGAAGCTACCTGTTACGTCGCCTGTTGCTCATCATCCCCACATTGTGGGCCATTATTACCATTAACTTTTTTATTGTACAGATTGCACCGGGAGGCCCGGTTGATCAGGCCATTGCCGCTATTGAACTGGGGCAAGGCAGTGGTTTTACCGCGGGTGGCACCGGAAGTGGCATGGCCCGTTCAGGCGGTAGCGGCACGCCTTCAGCAGAGAATGCTTATCGGGGATCCCGCGGCCTGGACCCAGAGATTATTGCGGAAATCACCCAACGTTACGGCTTTGACAAACCTATCCATGAGCGCTATTTCAAGCTGCTATGGAATTATATCCGTTTCGATTTTGGCAACAGCCTGTTTCGCGGCTCATCCGTCATCGAACTGATCAAAGAAAGCATGCCGGTATCCATTTCACTGGGGTTATGGAGCACGCTGATCATCTATCTGGTTTCCATTCCGCTGGGTATCAAAAAAGCGGTGAAAAACGGAACGGCATTCGATACCTGGAGTAGTAGCCTGATTATTATCGGCTACGCCATTCCCGCGTTTCTGTTTGCCATTCTACTGATTGTACTCTTTGCCGGCGGCAGTTATCTGGACTGGTTTCCGCTGCGCGGATTAGTTTCCAGCAACTTTGATACCCTTCCCTGGTACGGCAAAATCACTGACTATCTGTGGCACATTACACTGCCGGTACTGGCAACGGTAATCGGCGGTTTCGCTACCCTGACCATGTTGACCAAAAACTCCTTTATGGATGAAATCCGTAAACAGTATGTCATCACGGCACGGGCCAAAGGATTGGATGAAAAAACCATTCTCTACCGCCATGTCTTCCGTAATGCCATGTTGCTGGTCATCGCCGGATTTCCAGCCACGTTTATCAGTATGTTCTTTACCGGCTCGCTGTTGATTGAAGTCATGTTCTCTCTTAACGGACTGGGACTGCTGGGATATGACGCGACATTGCAACGCGATTACCCGGTGATGTTCGGCACGCTGTATATCTTCACCATCATCGGACTGCTGCTGAATATCGTCAGTGATATGACCTACACACTGGTTGACCCGCGTATTGATTTTGAGGAACGCCAATGAGCCGCTTAAGCCCAATGAACCAGGCGCGCTGGGCAAGATTCAGAAGTAACCGTCGCGGTTACTGGTCGCTATGGGTCTTTATGGTGCTGTTCATCGCCACGTTGTTTTCCGAACTTATCGCCAACGACAAACCGCTGCTGGTGCGCTATGACGGCCAGTTTTATGTCCCGTTCATGGTGAATTACAGCGAGACCACGTTCGGCGGTGAATTTGGCACTCAAGCCGATTATCGTGATCCTTATGTAGCGGCGCGACTGGCAAAACACGGCTGGGCGATCTGGCCGCCGATCCACTACAGTTACCGCACCATCAACTACGCCACCCAGGTTTCTTTCCCTTCTCCGCCTTCACGCTACAATTTGCTCGGCACAGATAGTCAGGGAAAAGATGTACTGGCACAGGTGCTGTATGGTTTTCGCATTTCTCTGTTGTTTGGACTGGCGCTGACACTCCTCTCCAGTGTGATGGGTATCGTTGTCGGTGCGGCACAAGGCTACTATGGCGGGTATGTGGATTTATGGGGACAGCGCTTTATCGAAGTATGGTCCGGTATGCCGACGCTGTTTCTGATCATTCTGCTATCCAGCGTCATTCAGCCTAACTTCTGGTGGCTGCTCGGGATCACGGTATTATTCGGCTGGATGAGTCTGGTGGGCGTGGTACGGGCTGAATTCCTGCGAACACGTAATTTTGACTATATCCGCGCTGCCCAGGCCATGGGTGTCAGCGATCGGTCCATTATGTTTCGTTGCATGTTACCCAATGCCATGGTCGCCACCCTCACCTATCTGCCGTTCATCCTCTGTGGCTCTATTACAACACTGACTTCATTGGATTTTCTCGGCTTCGGGTTGCCAATTGGTTCACCATCACTGGGAAGCTTGTTGCTGGAGGGGAAAAACAATCTGCAAGCGCCCTGGCTGGGTATGACGGTATTTATCGTACTGGCGCTTATTCTTTCACTCCTTATTTTTATCGGCGAAGCGGTTCGCGACGCTTTCGACCCGAGCAAGGCGCATTAATATGTCCGGTACTCCGTTGTTACAAATCAAGGACCTCAGCATCGCGTTTCGTCATGGTGCGGAAGAAAAACGCGTGGTTGATCAGATCTCACTGGAAGTGGCGCAAGGTGAAACGCTGGCGCTGGTCGGTGAGTCCGGTTCAGGGAAAAGTGTGACCGCCTTGTCGATTCTGCGTCTGCTGCCTTCTCCGCCGGTGGTTTACCCGCAAGGAGACATCCTGTTTGAGGGGCAGTCACTACTGCACGCCGATGAAGCCACACTACGGCAGGTGCGAGGTAACCGCATCGCCATGATTTTTCAGGAGCCTATGGTTTCCCTCAACCCATTGCAATCCATTGAAAAACAGTTGGCGGAAGTGCTGTCACTGCATC